>JBLHUT010000309.1:0-3008 GCA_047629975.1 Paracoccaceae bacterium | reverse complement strand
TCAGGGTGGAATTGCCGGACGAGGAACTTACGGCTGATTTCGTGGACAGGACGCAATTGCGCAGTCCGACCGGTCAATATGTCCCTTTGGCTGATATTGTGACCGTAAGCCGGACAACGGGCTATTCCACGGTGCGCCGTGAAAACGGCGTGCGGCTTTTGTCGGTAACGGGCGATATCTCCGAAGACGACCCCGCGCGCGCCGAAGAAATCACACGCGCCCTGAGCGAAAGCATTCTGCCGGAACTGTCAGACCGTTTTGGCGTTGGCTTCAAAATGGCCGGGCTGGCCGAGCAGGAGGAGAACTTTCTGTCGGATGCCTTGTTCGGCTTCGGGGCCTGTCTGGTGGGGATATTCCTGACGCTGGCGTGGGTCTTTTCAAGCTGGACCAGACCGTTGTTGATTATGGCGGTCATCCCGTTCGGCTTGATCGGAACGATTTATGGTCATGCGGCGTGGGGCCTGCCGTTGTCGATGTTCACTGTGATCGGCCTGATCGGGATGTCGGGTATTATCATCAACGATTCCATCGTGCTGGTGACGACTGTGGATGAATATTCGAAAGAGCGCGGATTGTTTCCAGCGATCATCGACGGCGCTACCGATCGCTTGCGCCCGGTCTTGCTGACAACGCTGACAACAGTGATCGGACTTATGCCGCTTTTGTACGAACCGTCCCGACAGGCGCAATTCCTCAAGCCGACCGTAATTACGTTGATCTACGGACTGGGCTTTGGCGTTGTGCTTGTGTTGCTGGTTGTGCCGGCGCTTTTGGCAATGCAGCAAGACGTGCGTCGTCAGTTTCAGGCAATGCGCCGTGCATTCGGGGGCGCCAAACGCTTGAATATGGTGACGGTGGTAACTGTTGTGGCGGCACTTGGTCTTGCTGGGCTGTTCGCGGCCACGGTTGGCCACATCATTGTTGCAGGCGCGCCGTGGCCCTTGATGGCTCAGGGGGTCCCGCTTTTGACTGGCCTGACAACGCCGTGGCTCGGGTTGCTCGGGTTTCTGGCAATGTCGGCGGTCTGGCTGTGCGTCGTGTTTCTGGTAGCTGTGATTGCCTACACGGTTGCGGGGTCCCGCAGGGGGCTGCGCGCGCGCGCCTAGAAAATAGCAAAGGCGCGTCGCAGCCTCGCTGCAGGTCCGCTTGCGGGCCTGCCATGCCCAACGGGCGAATGTCATCCGAAAGGATGGCCTTGAGCCGGACGGGAGCCCGCCGAACCCGCAACCTAAAAGCCCCTCTGGTTTGGCGGCTCTATCCTGCCGTGCAGCCGGTGATATCAACCGCCGATTGCCCTGCACCCAGAATTGTAAAACGCACCTTGCCGCGGTTCAGTGCAAAGGGCTGTGCATTTGGTGGCACCAAATCCGCGACTGCGATCAGCGTGTTGCCATCTCTGCGGCTGACCGACTCCGAGACCCAGATGTCAGGGTCACCGGCCTCGATCAGCACCGTTTCGGTTTTGCCGGTCTTTGGCATCTTCAATCTTGCCGTAATCCGCATGCCGTCACTGGTGGGTTCAAGTCCGCAAGTAACCTCCCGAACTTTCGCCTGCTTTGCAGTGATTGGCAGAGTGGCCAGCGCATTCGAGATGCGGGCATCGTGCTTTCCGGGCCCGGTCAGCTGTGCATCGAGCGATAATGATACCGGTACGCAAACGTCCTCGCAGACCCCAAGGTCAAGCTGCGCCGCGACGGTAACCGGCGCCCCCTTTGTCGCGGGGGTAATCTCGATCGGAAAGACCACTGTGCCGGTATACCCTATGACCCGCAGGCCATTGATGTCCTCGACCTTGGGACGTGGCCATGAAATCTCCACATCTTCAAGGTTCTTCGATCCGCCCCATGAAAACTGCGGGGCGATTCCGGAATCTCCCGGCGCTCGCCAATAGGTCTTCCAACCCGGTGCCATGGTCAACATCAGTCCGGCCATGTGTGTTCCATCAGCCGTGGTCCAGCCGGGCAGAATTTGCGCGGATACAATGGTATCGGGCACCTGTCCTGCGTTTTGTGCTGTCGTAACGGTCGGGCTGGCACAGCCAGTCAAGATCAAGGCCGTGGCGAGCAAAGAGGAGTTCAATCTGGTCATGAGCCGCACCATACCTCTCCGGGAGCGGAACGGAAATCACGAATCTGAGACGGATGTTGCGGTCGGTGTTGTGGGTGCTTGCGTGTTGCGCGCGGGCAGGACAAGTTGGTTTGGTAAAAATATGGGCGTTCTTGATGGATCTCACTTCCAAATTGCTGATCGCGATGCCCGGTATGTCGGACCCGAGGTTCGACAAATCGGTCGTCTTTTTATGTGCGCATTCCGCAAGCGAAGGCGCCATGGGTCTGGTCATCAATCACATGTCTTCGGATATTTCCTTTGTTGATCTGCTCAAGCAGGTGAAAGTTTCGTTCGGCAAGGATCTTGCATCAAGCCCCGGTCTGTTGGGTGTTCATATCGGGGGGCCGGTCGAGCATACCCGCGGGTTCGTCTTGCATTCGCGCGATTATGCCGGAAGCGGTGCTGCGCTGTGTATTGACGACCGTTTCGCAATGACGGCAACGATTGATATTCTGGAAGATATCGCATTGGGGCGCGGCCCGTCGCAGGCCTTGTTGGCGTTGGGATATGCGGGTTGGGGGCCGGGGCAGCTGGAGTCCGAGATCCTTGCAAATGCCTGGTTGACGGCGGATGCCACCGCGCAACTGGTGTTTGAAACGCCCGGTGCCGGAAAGTGGGAAGCGGCGTTGTCGACGCTTGGTGTTGATCCGGTCAGTTTGTCTTCGGCCGCAGGCAGGGCCTAGGCCGCGCACTCGCCGAAATGCTGCGTTTGCAGCGTGGATCACAGGCGACATCCCCTCTTTCTGTTACTTTCGTTCAATTATTGCTCTGTGGTGGTATTTTTGTTGCGCTGCATCTGCGAAGTGACTACATCGGGTGCAGCATTTTGAAAGGGACCAAAGCATGCCGCATGATGGACAAGACCTGCCCGTTGCCCCCGTTGTTGACGACGCACAGCC
>JBLHUT010000308.1:0-3156 GCA_047629975.1 Paracoccaceae bacterium | reverse complement strand
CGGGATGCCGTTGTCGCGGGCATCAAAGTCATAGGTAATCGTAGCGCCGTAAGCTTGGGGATCATGCGGGTCCCAGCGGGGTTTATCGAACACCAGCACCCTGTCACCCAGCTTGAATCCCTCTTCCAGATCATGCGTGACCATGAAGACCGTCATGCCGGTCTGCGCGCGCATGTCCTGTAGAAAACCGTGCATCGACAGCCGCGTACCGGGATCCAGCGCGCCGAACGGTTCATCCAGCAACAAAACACGCGGCTTTCCCGCAAGCGCCTGAGCGATGGCCAGCCTTTGCTGCATCCCGCCCGACAAGGCCGCCGGATACTGATCCGCCACATGACCCAGTCCGATCCGGTCAAGTGTCTCGTCCGCTTGCGCGTGCGCCTGCCTGCGGGCCTTGCCCCGGAACATTCCCCAGCGGTTCGCCGAAAACGCCGTGGCCGCAACAATGTTTTCACGCACGTTCATGTGCGGAAACACCGAGTAGCGTTGAAAGACGATCCCACGATCCGGCCCCGGCTCGACCGCAGGCGCGGCACCGGCAATGCGGATACTCCCGCGGCTGGGACGCTCTTGGGCAAGAAGCAACCGCAGAAACGTCGACTTTCCACAGCCCGAAGCCCCGACAATCGAAATGAACTCGCCTTTGGTCACATCAAGGTTCACACGTTCGAGAATGGGCCGGTGACCGTAACTTTGAAACAGGTCGCGCACGGTGACATAACTCATAGGCTGCCCTCGCCTGCCCAAGGGTACAACCGGTTCGACAGGCGCCTCAGCAGAAGATCAAACAAAAACGCCAGCAGCGTAATCCAGATCACGTAGGTCAGGATCACATCCATCGCAAGATACCGGCGTACAAGGAAAATCCGGTAGCCAAGCCCCCCTTGGGCGGCGATCGCCTCGGATGCGATCAGGAACAGCCACGCCGGACCCAGCGACAGGCGCACCGACTGGATCAGGCGCGGCATGATCTGCGGCAGGGCGACACGCGTCGCGATTACCCAGCTTGAGGCGCCTAAAGTTTGTGCCTTTACAATCAGTTCCGTCGGCAACTCAACCACCCGCTGCGCCAGATCACGGATCACAAAGGGCGTGATGCCAATCGTGACAAGCGCCACCTTTGACACTTCGCCCAAGCCGAACATGATAAAAAGGATCGGCAAAATGGCCAACGGAGGAACCATTGACGCCACCGAAACAAAGCCCGCAAGGCCCGCCCGCACAAAAGGCAACAAGCCGATGGCCAAGCCGAACACAAGCCCGATCAAGGCCGAAATCGCCACGCCGATCCCCAGCCGCTGAAGACTGGCCGCTGTATCTGTCCAGAACAGGATCTTTCCGCTCCGCTTGTCAGGCACCGTCAAAAGCCGCTCTGCCGTCTCCACAACCTGCGAAACCGCAGGCAACAATTTGTCCTGAGGATTGATCGCAAGCCGCATCTCGGAGCCCACGGAATAGGCTAGCAACACCGCCAGAAACGGCACCATCATCAGCGCCACACCAAGCAGCCGACCGGGCTTGCGATTTATCAGACGCATCGGCAACCAGAGCCGCGATCCCGCGGCTCCCTCCCTTTTGTGCCGATCATTTTACAACGCGCCAGCGGCGGCCATATCCATGTACGTGGTGTCGAACCGGAATTGCACGTTGCCTGCATCCCCCGTTATCGACCCGTCAGGATAGGCAACTCCCACAAAATCAGCACCGGGCGCACCCTCACCAAGGATCCCCTTGTCAAAAAGAAACTCGGCGACACTCACCATCGTTGCCGGCAACGCGGCACTTTTCGTAAAGGTAACGGCCGCAGCAGGGTCATAGAACATCTCGGTCGAGGCAAGTTGCGCCTCGTATCCGGCAAGATCAGTGCCAGATGCCACGCCCATTTCGCTGCGCGCCGCCGCTCCTTCGGGCGTGTCCGAAGACATCAGGGCCATCGTCTCGTACCACGCACCAACAAGAGCTTTGCCAAAAGCGGGATTCGCCGCAAGTACATCGGTGTTGACCACCATCAGGTCGATAATCTCGCCGGGGATATCAGAGCTGTCGAACAATTTGGTTGCACCCGGCTCCTGCAAAATCGCAGAGACCAGTGGGTTCCATGTCACCACAGCCTGCACATCGGACGTGGCATAGGCGGCAATCATGTCCGCATCAGAGGTGTTTATCACCCCGGCCAAGTCCCTTTCAGCAAGACCCACACTGTCGAGACCCCGCGCAAGAAGATAGTGGGACACTGATAATTCAACAAGGTTCACCGGCTTGCCCGCCAACGACGCAAGATCGCCCGGCCCCTTGAGGATAACAGCATCGTTGCCGTTGGAATAATCCCCGACAATGAGCGCAGTTGTGTCGACCCCACCACCCGACGGAATGCTCAAAGTATCCATATTGGTGGCAGAAACGCCATCAAACGCGCCTGCCGTGTATTGGTTGATCGATTCGATATAATCGTTGATCTGCACGATCTCGACATCGATGCCGTATTTTTCGGCCCATTTGTCCATGATGCCGCTGTCTTCCATATAACCCCACGGCATCCAGCCGACATAGATGGACCATGCCACTTTGAATTCGGTTTTTTCCTGCGCCATCGCCGGACCAGTCGCCAAAAGACCCGCGGCAGCCAAAGTTACGAGGAATGTGCGTGCTGTTGTCATGTTCAACGTCCCGTTCTTGTCCTGCCGGATAAAGGAAGGCACGACCGATGGCAGAACAGGGGAGGGAGATGCGGCCAGACCTGTGCAGTACTCTCCCGGGATTTTGCCCCGCCGTGTACCGATGCGGAATTTGCCACAGCGGTGGAGTCTCTTGGACCAGACCCCGTTCGGGCGGAACCCTAGACTCCCTGCACGTTGAACGTGCCATTTGCGCCCGCCCCGCAACAGAACGAACAGCTTTTAAAACAAGATGCAGATAAATTTAGATTAATGACCCGGCATGCCGAGTGGGCCAAGCCCGATAAATGGGCGCCTACGAGTCCGTATCCGGTGACTAGCCAACGCCTGACAGCACGAGCGAGCAAATGATCAAGCCGATGGAAATCGCCAACAAGCCCATCACGCGGCGAGCCTCGACCGGGATCTCGGCCAAGCGCGCCAAAAGATCCTCCAAACGCGAAGGGGCCAGTGCAAGCACCAGCCCCTCGATCACCAAGAC
>JBLHUT010000307.1:0-3196 GCA_047629975.1 Paracoccaceae bacterium | reverse complement strand
TGTGCTGGCGGTGGGCGATGCGCTTTTGTATTCCGAAGGGGACGAACGTGTGGTTGCGCGTGCGGGCCTGACCTATTCCATTCCGCCGTCATAAACGTTTGGGCATAAACGTTTGGGCATAACCGTTTCTGGGTGCGCGGGGTTTTGGGCACGCGGGGTTTTGCCTGCAACGCTCAGGTGTTTTGCCGCAAAACATCTTCGACGGCTATTTGCGCCATGGCAACGATAGCCTCGCGGCTGGTTGCGGCGGCAATGAAACGTCCTTTGTGACAAAAGCTGGCGCCCGTGACGCCGCACGCGGCCTCAAGATCGGCATTGCTCAGGCCGGCCCAGGTTTCGGGCAGATCAGCGCGCAATTCAAACCCTTCGTCATGTTTGCGGATACCGCCAAGGCTCCAGTCCTTGCCGCGTGGAGTGATCACGAACAGCAGATGGTCCGCCCCCGTTTTTGCCACAGCCGAGCGGAAGGGCATGCCGCGCGGCAACTCCAGTATCGGGCTTTCGCCGGCTTGGGAAATCGCCTCCAGAACCGCAGCCTCGGCGCGCAGTTTCGCCGCACTGCGCGCAACCCGCGCCTCCAGAAACAGGCGCGCAACGGTGAGGGCGCGGTGGAATGCGTGGTCGTCTGCATCGGCGTCGGGATCGTCAAAAACAGGCTTGAGTGATTCCAGCAACGCAGGAAGGGTTATCCCCGAGAGTGGCCCCGCAACCGAAGGGTCCAACGCGCCGTTGTCGAGCAAATCGATCAGCAGCACAAAGCCCTGATCGACGCTGTGGAAAACACGCGCCGCCTGATCCGCTGTCACCCCAAGGGCCGCGAGGTAGTCAAGGCCGAAATGTTTCCACACCAAGCCAAAAGAGCTGTAGGGGTTTTCGTCGTCGCGCACGGGCGCACCGCGCTGGTGATGGTCGTAAATATGTATTTCCGGATCGTATTGACCGCCGACATCGAAAATAATCCGGTCCGGTCGGGGGGTGATCCACGCCTGATCGCGGCTGCGCACGATACGTGCATCCGGGAATAATTGCGTCAAAACAACACTCGACATAAGTTCGTCGGCGTGAAAACCACCCGAATGGGTCACAAGGAATTCAGGGATCATGGCGGTGGCCTTGTTTTTGCTTTTCGTACCTGCGCAACATGAGGCGCAGGAGTGGAAAGTTCAACCTTGGGGTGTCTCGAATTTGGCAGATACGCGCGAAGTGTTACTTATTTGATTTTGTGCCGTTGGTTTGTCCCGTTGGTTTGATTGCCTTGGGGAATAGGCTGCGAACAACAGCAGCCGTGCCGCGCTTTGAACCTTTTCAACCTGTTGTGAAATCCGGGCTGCGAGACGGGTATCAGATGTGACCGGGCGCTTGCTGGCGTTTTGTTCAATTTTGCACATCCAGTATGATTTTTGAGCAGTTTTATGCGAAAATGTTTTGAGCTAGCGTTTGCACAACGCAACCTGAAAAGGACCCTGCCATGAGTTGGAACCCCGCCCTTGATCCCGATTGCCCTGTCGGTGATGCCGTTGATGCCATCGAAACGGTGATTGTGCCGCGCGCCCGCGATCTGGGCGGCTTCGAGGTTCGCCGCGCCCTGCCTGCTCCCAAGCGGCAAATGGTCGGGCCGTTCATCTTTTTCGACCAGATGGGACCGGCTGAATTCATAACCGGCACAGGTATCGATGTGCGGCCGCACCCGCATATCGGGCTGGCGACGGTGACCTATCTTTACCAAGGGAAAATGCATCACCGTGACAGCCTTGGAACGGATCAATGGATCGAACCGGGCGCGGTCAACCTGATGACTTCGGGCCACGGCATCACCCATTCGGAGCGCACGGACGGGCCGGTGCGCGACACGCCCCACAGCTTGTTCGGAATACAGACATGGATGGCATTGCCCAAGGACGCCGAAGACGGGCCCGCGGATTTTGTCCATGCCGCAAAGGCCGATTTGCCGCTGCTTGAGGGCGAGGGCAAGCAGGTGCGGTTGATTCTCGGCACGGCTTACGGGGAACGCGCCGTCACCCCGACCGCCAGCGAGATGTTCTATGCCGATGCCATTCTGGAGGCCGGTGCCAAGTTGCCGTTGCCGGACGACCACGAAGATCGCGGGATTTATGTGGTGCACGGCAGCATCGATGTCGCCGGCGAGGTTTACGAGAGCGGCCGGATGATGGTCTTTCGTCCCGGCGACCGGATCAGCGTGCAGGCCGGCCCGCAGGGGGCGCGGTTGATGTTGTTGGGTGGCGCGACGCTTGAGGGGCCGCGTTATATCTGGTGGAACTTTGTGGCCTCCAGCAAGGAGCGCATCGAGCACGCCAAAGAAGCGTGGCGCGCCGAGGATTGGCAGCACGGACGGTTCCGGTTGCCCCCTGCGGACAACGCCGAGCATATCCCGCTGCCCGACAGGTAGGCGGTAAATTCGACACGCAGGTGTTTTACCCGCGTGCTGTCCCTGATAACGTGGACCGAATTAACAGAGAGGCTCGAAGAATGAACCGTTCGAAAATCCATCTATTTGCCCTGCTTTTCGGGAGCATCAGTGCGCTGGTGCCCGTGGCCGCAATTGCACAAGAACCGATAACGGCTTTGCCGCTCGATTGCGAAACGACCGAAGTATCCACTGCGGTTGCCGGGGCCACGACAACCGCGACAGAGATTGCACCGGCTGCTGCGGGGCCGATTTTTGGCGGTGCGCTGGGCTGTTTCGAGACGTTGGTGGACGGGGTCCATGTCCGGGTGCAGCGCGAGCGGGTTCTGGTCAACGATTTTTACGTGGTTGCGGACTACCTCGGAGACAGCTTTTCGGCGCAGTTCGAGCAGCAATCGGGCGCTTTGATCCAGAATTTCGCACGCTGCGACCGTTTGGATGCGACGCTCACCTGTTCGGTCGTGCTGGCGCAGGGCAACTGGCTGTTGGGGCGCTTCAGCCTTATCGATGGCGTGGAGACGGATCACCGGCTTGTTGTGAACCTGTCGGGCCTGGCCGGAGAGGGCAATTTTCAGGTGCCCACAAACATCCCTACACGCGTGGTGCTGCCTGGGCGTAACGCACAGGCAGATTTGCAGCGCCTGCGCACCGAGCAGGGCGCGTATCTGGATGTTCTCGAGGGGCAGGAGGCCAAATCCTTGTTGGGCATCTTGTTCAACACCCCCGAGGATTTTGTCGTTCAGGTGCCGGTCATGGTCGACGGCACGGCGC
>JBLHUT010000306.1:0-3269 GCA_047629975.1 Paracoccaceae bacterium | reverse complement strand
ATTCCAACAGCGAGACAGAAAATTGCCGGATATCGCCGAAATTCTTTCCAAACGTGTTCAGGGCGACCTGATGTTCGATACATTCTCTCGCGGGCGTTATGCGACCGATGCTTCGATCTATCAGATGACACCGCTTGGCATTCTGTCGCCAAAGTCAGAAGCCGACATTTGCGCGGTTCTCGACATTGCCCGCGAGCAGCAGATCAAGCTTTTGGCGCGTGGTGGCGGGACGTCCCAATGCGGACAAACCGTGAATGAGGCGCTTGTACTGGACAACACGCAATACTTCAACGATCTGCTGGAGCTTGACGTTGAGAACCGGCGGTGCGTTGTGCGCCCCGGGATCGTGCTGGACGAGTTGAACCGGCTGCTCAAGCCGCATGGTTTGTGGTTTCCGGTGGACGTCTCGACCGCGTCGCGCGCCACAATCGGGGGGATGGCGGGCAATAATTCGTGCGGGGGGAAGTCTCTTAGATACGGGATGATGCGCGACAATGTCATTTCTATTGACGCATTTCTGGCAGACGGCTCCAAGCACCACTTCGGGGTCGGACAAGAGAGTCAAAATCCTGTTTATCAAAAACTGGCGTCGGATATGGCAGCCTTGGGGGCGCGGGACGCGTCAGAGATCAAAGCCCGTTTTCCGGATGTGATGCGCCGTGTCGGGGGCTATAACATCGACGCGCTGGTCCCCGGGAAGACACCTGTAAACCTTGCACAACTGTTGGTTGGCTCCGAAGGGACGTTGGCCTATTCCACGGCGATCGAGCTAAAGCTCTGGCCGCTGATCACGACCAAAGTCATGGGGGTGTGCCACTTCGCGACCTTTTATCAGGCGATGGATGCCGCACAACATCTGGTTACGCTGGACCCTGTCGGAGTGGAGCTTGTTGATGCGACCATGATCGCGCTGGCCCGTGACATCCCGATGTTCCGGAAGACCATCGAGGACGTTGTGACGGGCGATCCAAAGGCGTTGCTGCTTGTGGAATTCATGGAAGAAGATCCAAGCCAGAATGCTGTCAAGCTGCGGCGTCTTGACGAAATGATGGGCGATCTTGGCTATGCGTGGTCCGGCACGGGCGACAAATGGGGCGGGGCGAGTGCGATAACCGACATCGCGATGCAAAACCGCATCGCCGAGGTTCGCAAGTCGGGTCTGAACATCATGATGTCCATGAAATCTGCCGGAAAGCCGGTGTCTTTCGTTGAGGATTGTGCCGTCGCACTGCCCGATCTTGCTGAATACACCTCTGGTCTGACAGATATTTTCGACAAGCACGGCACGACCGGCACGTGGTATGCCCATGCCTCTGTCGGGTGCCTGCATGTGCGGCCGGTTTTGAACCTGAAACTCGATGCCGACGTCAAGAAGATGCGCGCCATTGCCGAGGAATGTTTTGATCTGGTGGCACAGTACAAAGGCTCCCATTCTGGTGAGCATGGCGACGGGTTGGTGCGCTCGGAGTTCCATGAGAAAATGTTTGGCACCCGCATGGTTGCAAGCTTTAATGAGGTCAAGCAACGCTTTGATCCTGAAAATTTATTTAACCCTGGAAAGATCGTATCGCCGCCCAAAATGGATGATCGTCGTCTGTTCCGGTATGGTCCTGATTACGGTGAGGCCACGCTTGAGACACAGCTCGACTGGTCGGCATTCACGGGCGGGGGGGGCGGTTTTCAGGGCGCGGTCGAGATGTGCAACAATAACGGGGCGTGCCGCAAGCTGAAGGGCGGGGTAATGTGCCCGTCGTTCCGGGTGACGCGCAAGGAAAAAGACCTGACACGCGGGCGCGCCAATACTTTGCGGCTGGCAATTTCGGGCCAGTTGGGGCCAGACGCATTTGCCTCTGACGAGATGGCCGAGACGATGAAGCTGTGCGTGTCGTGCAAGGGGTGTAAACGGGAGTGTCCCACGGGTGTCGACATGGCCCGAATGAAAATCGAGGTCCTGTCGGCGCGTGCGAAAAAGAACGGGATTTCGTTGCATGACCGGTTGGTGGGGTATCTTCCGCATTACGCGGTGTGGGCGTCGCGGGTGCCGTTCTTGATGAACCTGCGCAATCGGTTGCCGTTTGTTGCCAAGGCCCTTGAGAAGGCCACCGGATTCACCGCGAGCCGTGATCTGCCGGAATGGAGCACCAGACCCTTCAAGGATAGCGAGGTGCGCAACACGGCCGCGCCCCAGGCGGTCTTGTTTGTCGACAGCTTCAATCGTTACTTCGAGCCCGAAAACCTGCGTGCGGCGGTGCGGGTGCTGCGCGCGGCGGGGGTGGCGCTTGATGTCGTCAAGGCAACGGACGGGGGACGCCCGCTTTGTTGTGGGCGCACATTCCTGTCGGCGGGGCTTGTTGATCAGGCAAAGGCCGAGGCGCAACGCCTTGTTGATGCGTTGGCACCTTATGCCGAGCGCGGTGTGCCGGTGATCGGGCTTGAGCCGAGCTGCCTTTTGACCCTGCGCGACGAGATACCGGCGCTTTTGCCGGGGCCGCAAACGGCGCTTTTGGCCAAACACGCGGTTATGTTCGAGGAATATATTTCAAATCAGGCGGACAATCCGGCGTTCGACCTTGCGCTGAAATCTCCCGCTGCCAAAATTGTGTTGCACGGCCATTGCCACCAAAAGGCGATGGGGGTGATGCCTGCGATTGAACAGACGCTCGCCTTGCTGCCCGACACCGAAGTCGAGAAGATCGAGACGAGTTGCTGCGGGATGGCAGGGGCGTTCGGCTACGGCGTTGATACTGTCGCGACATCCTTGAAGATGGGCGAGCTTGATTTGTTGCCTGCGGTGCGGGCCGCAGACAAGGACGCGTTGATTGTTGCGGACGGGACGTCATGCCGGCATCAGATCATGGACAATACGCACCGCAAGCCGGTACATGTGGCACGGGTTCTGGAGATGGCCCTGAGATAGGAAACACAATGCGCGAAAGCGTCGACTCAGGGATCATCGAAAGGCATTCGCTTCATCATCAACTGGTGACGCGGATCCGTAAACTGATTGTCAGCGGTCAGCTGGCACCGGGCGCCAAGGTGCCTGAGAAGTATTTGTGCGAGAGCTTTGAAGTGTCACGCACCCCGTTGCGCGAGGCTTTGAAAGTTCTTGCATCTGAAGGGGTTGTAAGGCTTGAGCCAAATCGCGGCGCATGGATTACCGCTATCACCCCCCAAGAAGTAAATGAGGTTTTTCCTGTTCTTGGCGCCCTTGAGGCCTTGTCAGGGGAGATCGCCTGCCAGCTTTTAACCGAGGCAGATCTGCACGCTAT
>JBLHUT010000305.1:0-3279 GCA_047629975.1 Paracoccaceae bacterium | reverse complement strand
GTATTTATCCGACACCAGAGGCCCTGCGCCTGAACGACAAACTCGACGCATTGTTCGAAACACTGGCCGAGATTGACGGAGCGGATTGGGCTGCACGTGAAGATGAGCCACTGCGTCTGGTGGTTCCCCCAACGCTCGCCCATCATTTTGTAATTCGCCGCGTGGCGCAATTTCTCAAACGTAATCCCGGGCGACGCATCCAACTGGACATTCAATCAACAGACAGCCTCATTTCGGGCATTTTGAACTCGCAATACGACCTTGGGCTCACGAGTGGCATGATCCAGCGCAGCGGCGTGACCCTGTTGCCATGGCGGCGCTCGGAGATTGTCTGCGCAATGCCCGAGAACCACGCCCTTGCGTCCAAAGACGCGATTACCCCCCAAGATCTTGAGGGCGTCGCCTTGATCGAGTTTCTTGGCAGGCTGGGAACCCGCGCCCTGACCGATCAGATTTTTGGCCGCGCCGGGATTCGTCCACTTACGGTTGTCGAAACGGCGACCAACATGGCGTCGCTCGAACTGGTGCGCGAAGGCCTTGGTGTTACATTGGTCAATCCATTCCCGCTTTTATCAGATGGCATTCCAGGCATCGTCGCGCGGCCGTTTCTTGCCCCGATCGTCTACCAGACAAGCTTTGTCTTGCCCACCGGTCGACCACCGACAGAAGCTGCGCGTCAGTTCATGCGCTTTGTCAAACTGACCACCGGAAAAGACAAATATTCCAAAGACATTACCTAGACCTTCAACAGGACCCGAAACCATGACCCAACTTGATATTCCCAACGACTACCCCGTTGATCTGACACCGCCCGACATCTCTAGCTATGAGCATGGGAACACCGGCGTGCCCTATATCTGGACCTTCGACAGCGGTGTCGCGGGCCCGAATGTGATGATCAGTGCGATCGTACATGGTAACGAGCCTTGCGGTGCCATCGCACTGGATTGGTTGCTGAAAAGCGACGTGCGCCCGGTTCAGGGCCGATTGACGCTCGCCTTTATGAACATCGCTGCCTATCAGGCGTTTGATCCCGCCGACCCGAATGCCACACGCTGGATGGACGAAGATTTCAACCGGGTCTGGAACCGCGATGTGTTGGAAGGAGACCGCGACAGCGCCGAGTTGCGCCGTGCACGTCAGGTCCGCCCCATCCTGGACGATGTTGATTTGATGCTGGATCTGCACACGATGCAGCACCTTGCGCCTCCGTTGATGATGAGCGGCCGACATGCAAAAGGCAAAGACCTTGCGCGGCAGGTTGGCGTGCCGGAGCGCGTTGTCGGGGATGCGGGCCATGCGGCAGGTCGGCGGATGCGTGATTACGGTGGGTTTGATGAACCGTCCTCTCCAAAAGCCGCGCTGCTTATCGAATGCGGCCAACACTGGGAAGCATCGGCAGGGGTCCTGGCCAAGCAATCCACAGCACGGTTTCTCGAGGCGGTCGGGACCGTTGCGAAAGGGTTCGCAGACGAATTCGGCGAACCGGCCGCGCCGCAAAACTTCTTCACCGTGTGCGAAGTTGTCACGATCACCCAAGAGACATTTGCCTTCACCGAAAAATTTACCGGTGGCGAAATTATCGCCAAAGCCGGTACCTTGATCGGGCATGATGGTGATATCGAAGTGCGCACGCCGCTTGATGATATGATGTTGGTAATGCCGTCAAAGCGACTGTGGAAAGGTCAGACAGCAGTGCGCCTTGCACAACGGGATACCTAGACCGATCGCGTCGAAATGACCTCATGTCGAACCTGTTTGATTTTCGGACCTGTTTGATAAGGACAGGTCCGAAAATGACGTATGGTCGCATCATGACAATCAAGGCCGCCCTCACGGTGCCAGTCCGGGGTCGGATTATACGAGACCCTGCGATGCACCGGCGTCGTATCCCGGAGTGGCTTGGTCACGCTCCGGCCCGCGGTGGCTTTGCGATGCTTGCCGGAGCGGAAGCCATAGCGTGAGGAATCCTGATCTGCATATTGCCTCTGGCGATGTATCAAGCCCTGCAAGATGCGTTGATCGGCTCCGAAGTCTTTTGCGTGTTCGGCGCAATACCCTTGGTGGCTGGCCTGACAGTAGCTTTTCTGTCGTGCCTGATCGCGCGGAAGGGTCCATATTCGTAAGCGTCCTGCTCACGCTACTGGGGTGCAATTCCATGACATCAATTCATCCGGCTTTGCGGTTTTGTAGTTTGCACTGCGGGACAGAACATCCGAAAGCCATGCTTGGGGATCGACGTTGTTCAGCTTGGCGGTTTCGAGCAGAGTGATGGCACTTGCCATTGAAGTGCCGCCGCGTTCCGACCTGACAAACATCTAGTTCTTTCGACCGATGATAATGCCGCGGATTGATCGCGCTGCTGTGCTATTGTCAACCTTAGTGCGACGCGCCGTTCTGTTGGCAATCCCCGTGCTGCTTTCTGGATAGCATAAAGCCGGTCGATAGGCTGGATGGGCTGTTCGGCGACATGCGATTCTTGGGATTAAAGCACATCGGCAAAATTGCGCCTGACATGAGCCTGCAGGCCATTTCCCTGATGTGACCAGAACGGTATAACTCCTTAACTTCGGGATAACCGTCGGCATGCATCTTCACAGGCGTATCGTCGGCAAAGTTGGCTTGGCCGAACGGAGCGTGGCGCTTGATGGCCTTGGTCGGCCGCTCCAGTAGCGCGGCCGACTTGCCAACCCGTCCTGCAGGCGTTGCCATCCTGCCAGTGTGGAGCCATCCATAGCCAACCCCGCACCCACAAAGATTTCGGCTTGGCAAATGTGTGCTCGACTATGTTGCGCGCATAGGGCCCGACCGTTGTGAGACATCACACATGTTCTGCAGTACTTTTGGGCGGGAAATAGGCCCCACCCTTGGTGTGGTTTCGATGGGTTGGTGGAGACCCACTCCATTCGTGGTGGCAGCTCTGGCATCTACCGCAATGCTTGGCGTGTTCCGTTTCATGCAACTTGGAAACGGAAAACTGATCACAAAAAGCCGCAAAGCCCCAACAAACTCGCTCGCCTATCTCCCTAGGCCCCAGACTCATTGATTTATAACCAGAACAAGATGGTTGCTGCGAGGGCGATTGCAGACAGGAATACCTTTGGGCATCGGTCGTATCTGGTGGCGATCCGTCGCCAGTCTTTCAGGTGACCGAACATTATCTCGATCCGCTTGCGTCGTTTGTAGCGGCGCTTGTCATATTTGATGGACTTGTCGCGCGACGTTCGCCCCGGGATGCAGGGCGTTATTCCCTTATCTACAAGGGCCTCCCGGAACCAA
>JBLHUT010000304.1:0-3298 GCA_047629975.1 Paracoccaceae bacterium | reverse complement strand
GATCCGGGCTCTCCCGTGCCGCTTGTCGGGGCCTCAGGGGCCATCGCAGGTGTTATGGGCGGTTATCTGTTGTTGTTCCCACGGGCCAAGGTCGATGTTTTGTTCATCTTCATCATTTTCTTTCGCATCTTCGCCATTCCTGCGTGGATCATGCTGGGGGTCTGGTTCGGGATACAGGTTTTCAACGGTACCTCGACGGTAACAGCGGGCGGCGGCGTGGCGCATTGGGCGCATGCGGGTGGTTTTGTCGCCGGCCTTATCCTGACGCTGCCACTGTTTTTCCGGCTGGGTGGCATCAGGTTCTGGTCGAAAAATCACGGTCATCCACCCCATGCGCAGGTGCGTTACGCACGCTCGCATATCCCGCCTGTGCGGCGGCGGCGCTAATTACTTTGCGCGGATAACCTTTGCAAAACTATCAAAGATCGCGCCACTTCCTGCAATGACATGGCCGTCGTCGACAATGCTTTGCCCCGAGCGGATCGGCTCGACAAAACCACCCGCCTCACGCACGATCACAACACCCGCGGCGACGTCCCAAGGCTGCAATCCGCGCTCCCAGTAACCATCGTAACGACCGGCTGCTACATAGGCCAGATCAAGCGATGCCGCCCCGAAACGGCGCACGCCCGCGCAAACCGGCGACAGCTTTGCAACATCCTGAAGTGCAGCCGGCAAATACGGCTTGTTCGCGAACGGCAGGCCCGTGGCGTAAATCGTCTCGATCATCGAGGTGCGCCCCGAAACCCGCATCCGGCTTTCGTTCATCCATGCGCCCTGCCCTTTTTCGGCAAAAAACATTTCGTCCTTTGCCGGGTCATAGATCACACCCGACACGATCTCGCCCTTGTGTTCAAGCGCGATGGACACCGCAAAATGGGGCAGCCCGTGCAGATAGTTTGTCGTGCCGTCCAGCGGATCAACAATCCAGCGGCGGGTCGGATCGACACCTTCCTCTTCGGGGCTTTCCTCGGCGCACCAGCCATACATCGGCCGCTCGCCGCGCAATTCGTCCTTGAGGATTTTCTCGGCGGCAATATCTGCCTTGCTGACAAAATCGCCCGGGCCTTTGCTGCCGACCTGAAGGTTTTCGACTTCCCGAAAATCCTTGACCAATGACCGACCGGCCTTACGCGCCGCCTTGATCATCAAATTGAGATTCGCACTGCCCACCATGATCCGGCTCCTTGAGTTCCAGCGCGTCCCCTAGCAATCAAATTGACTGAAGGAAAGCCCTCAAACCCGCACAATTGCCGCTAGACGTCGCCGCCGCGCTGTAATTTGAGCGGTACCGTGCGCGCAAGATTGAGCACATGCGCCATATAGGGCTTGGCCACGTCGTCGCTGCGGGTGGCCGCAAACAGCCGCCGCGTCAGTCCTTTTTCAGAGATCGGGCGGGTGACGTAGTCGGAATTATAGCGCACCTCGCGCACCACCCAATCGGGCAACACGGCAACACCGCGGTTGGACGCGACCAACAACAAAATAACCGCCGTCAGCTCGACTTGCCGCACCGAACGCGGCTCGATCTTGGCAGGAATCAGAAGCTGGCTGAAAATATCGAGCCGCGAGCGCTCCACCGGATAGGTAATCAGGGTCTGATCGCGGAAATGTTCGGCCGTCACAAACGGTTCGTCGGCCAGAGGGTTCTTGGAGGAGGCAACAAACACCGGTTCGTAATCGAACAGCGGCGTGAACTCGATGCCTGCGATGCTCTCGGGGTCGGAGGACACCACCAGATCCACTTCTTCCTTGGCCAGCGCCGGCAGGGCGTCAAATGCCAGACCGGGGCGGATATCGACATCCACCTCCGGCCACGCCTTGCGGAACAGCTCGAGCACAGGAAACAGCCATTCGAAACAGGCATGACATTCGATGGCGATGTGCAAACGCCCCGATTTGCCCGCGCGCAACCCGTTGAATTCTTCCTCGAGGGCTGCAACCTCTGGCAGGATACGCTCGGCGGCGCGCAAAAGCCGCAGGCCCGCCGCCGACAGCTTTAGCGGTTTGGAGCGCCGCACGAACAACTCGACCCCCACCTGCCCCTCAAGTCCCTTGATCTGATGCGACAGGGCCGATTGCGTGATGTTGAGGATATCAGCTGCCCGCGCCAACCCTCCCGCGGAATGGATCATCTGGATGGTTCGAAGGTGACGAAACTCGATATGCATGCAGACCTCATAATGTTGATGAGAATTATGAATTTGTTTCATCCCTTAGTCTATGCGACACCCTCGACAACACGAAAAAGGATTTGCACCATGTCAGCACCACGTATTTCATTTGAATTCTTCCCGCCCAAATCGGTCGCGGCCAGCTTCAAGTTGTGGGACACAGTGCAATCACTCGCCCCGCTTGGACCCGAATTTGTCTCGGTAACCTACGGCGCGGGGGGCACAACGCGCAAACTCACCCACGAGGCTGCTCTTGCGATCCAGTCTGGTACCGAATTGCCGGTTGCCGCCCACCTGACCTGTGTCGATGCCACCCGCGCCGAAACGCTGGCTATCGCAGCAGATTACGCAAAAGCCGGTATCAACCACATCGTTGCGCTGCGCGGGGATCCACCAAAAGGGGCGGCAGACTTCACGCCACATCCCGAGGGCTTTACAGATACCTGTGATCTTATTTCCGGCCTCAAGTCGGTCTCCGACTTCACGATCCACGTCGGTGCCTATCCTGATCAACATCCCGATGCCGCGAATGCGCAGGCCGATATCGACTGGTTGAAAGCAAAGATCGACGCCGGCGCCGATGCCGCGATCACACAGTTCTTCTTTGAAGCAGAGACCTTTTTGCGGTTCCGCGACCGCTGCGTGACGGCGGGGATCACCGCACCGATCCTTCCCGGCATCCTGCCGATCGAGAACTGGAAAAACACGCGCGCCTTTGCCCAAACATGCGGAACGCAGATCCCCGCGTGGCTTGACGCGGCGTTCGATGTCGCCGCACGGGACGGGCGCAGCGATTTGTTGTCAACCGCGCTGGCAACCGAATTATGCTCTGAATTGTTGGAGGAAGGGGTCGAACATCTGCATTTCTACACCCTGAACCGGCCCGGTCTGACCCGCGATATCTGCCACGCATTGGGCGTACAGACCCGCACAACAAGCTTGCGCGACGTGGCCTGACCGAACGGTCCAAGCGGCGGTTCGACCCGCGGCCCGCTCAAACGAAAAAAGCGCGCCTGATCAATCAGGGCGCGCTTCTTTTCGGTTTATCAGACCGTCGGGCGATTTGGCCGCGTGCGCCTATTCGGCCGCGATCGGACGATCAGACAGCATTTCCCACATCCGGT
>JBLHUT010000303.1:0-3299 GCA_047629975.1 Paracoccaceae bacterium | reverse complement strand
GTGGTGTCATAATGTATTCGCTCCGAAACTTTCACCCCCCTTATATGGCGCATTGCCGCTCGTTTTCAAATGAAAACAAGTCGCAAGTGGTTTGGTACACCCACATCAGGCGCTATTGCGCCTCTTTGGCCGCCAATGTTACAACCAACAAAAGATAACGCGATCCAAGGGGCACAGTGAAGCATGGCAAATTTTCCCACGCAATACGATAAAGAGGCGCTTTTGCAATGCGCACGCGGTGAACTTTTCGGACCGGGAAATGCACAATTGCCCCTGCCACCGATGTTGATGATGGACCGGATCACCGACATCAGCGGCGATGGCGGGACCCACGGCAAAGGCCATGTGGTGGCGGAATTCGACATTACTCCCGATCTTTGGTTTTTCGGCTGCCACTTTCCGGGCAATCCGGTGATGCCGGGCTGCCTCGGGCTGGACGGTCTGTGGCAACTGACCGGATTCAACCTTGGCTGGCGCGGCTGGCAGGGGCAGGGATTCGCCCTTGGGGTTGGTGAAGTAAAGCTGACCGGCATGGTCAAACCCGACCGCAAGATGATCACTTATTTCGTCGATTTCACCCGCGTCATTGACCGCCGCCTGAAAATGGGTGTGGCCGATGGCCGTGTCGAGGCGGACGGCGAGGTCATCTATCAGGTCAAGGACATGAAGGTCGGCCTTGCTGTCGCAGAGAGCTGAGCAGTCGCCAAAGCCCCCAATACACACCAGAGGAGCGCCCATGAGACGTGTTGTCGTAACCGGACTGGGGATCATCTCTCCGGTTGGAAACAATCGCGCAGAGGTCGAAGCGGCCCTGCGCGCCGGAAAAAGTGGTATCGAGTTCAACCCCGAGCAAGCCGAGCGCGGCTTTCGCAGCCACGTTGCCGGCACGTTGAAGATCGACCCGGCTGATCACATCGACAAGCGGCGCTTGCGCTTCATGGGGCCGGGAGCCGCCTATGCCTATATGGCGATGGAGCAGGCGATTGCCGACAGTGGCCTTACCGGAGCAGAGGTCAGCAACCCGCGTACGGGGCTGATTGCCGGTTCTGGCGGCCCGTCCACAAGCAATCTGTTTGCTGCCCACCAGATCGTGCTGAAGAACAATTCGCCCAAGCGGATCGGCCCGCTTATGGTGCCACGCGGGATGTCTTCGACCGTAAGTGCGAACCTCGCCACAGCCTTCCAGATCAAGGGCATCAATTATTCGATCACCAGTGCCTGCTCGACCTCCCTGCATTGCATCGGATCGGCCGCCGAGCAGATCCAGTTCGGCAAGCAGGACGTCATGTTTGCCGGCGGCGGCGAAGAGCTTGACTGGACCCTGTCGTGCCTGTTCGACGCGATGGGCGCGATGTCGAGCAAATACAACGACACCCCCCAACGCGCCAGCCGCGCGTTCGACAAGGACCGCGATGGATTTGTCATCGCAGGTGGCGGCGGCATTGTTGTGCTTGAGGAACTTGAGCACGCAAAAGCGCGCGGCGCAAAGATCTACGCAGAGGTGACCGGCTTTGCCGCCACCAGCGACGGGGCCGATATGGTCGCCCCCTCCGGCGAGGGCGGCGAGCGTGCCATGCGGCTGGCACTGGCCACAAAGCCGGAAGATCGCAGCGTCAGCTACATCAACGCCCATGGCACCAGCACGCCCGTTGGCGATGTCGGAGAAATCGAAGCGGTACGCCGCGTATTCGGGCGCGGCAGCACGCCGCCTGTCAGCTCGACCAAGTCGATGACCGGCCACAGCCAAGGGGCAACCGGTGCTCAGGAAGCGATCTATTGCCTGATCATGCTCGACAGCGATTTTATCGCACCTTCGATCAACGTCGAAACACTTGATCCTGCGTTGGATCCCGCAGAGATCGCCACCACTCTGGTCGAAAACGCCGGGCTGGATACGGTTATGACCAACAGCTTTGGCTTTGGCGGCACCAACGGCTCGATGCTCCTTTCGAAAATGAAAGACTGACACGCATGGCAAATTTGATGAATGGCAAGCGCGGGCTTGTGATGGGCGTGGCCAACGAGCGCTCGATCGCCTGGGGTATCGCAAAGGCATTGGCCGCCGAGGGCGCGGAGCTTGCATTTTCGTATCAGGGCGATGCGTTCGGCAAACGGGTTGCTCCTTTGGCAGCCAGTGTCGGGTCGGATTTCCTTGTGGATGTTGACGTGAGCAATGACGACAGCATGGATGCCGCCTTTGCCGCACTGCACGAACGGTGGGGCGAGATTGATTTTCTGGTTCATGCCATCGCATTTTCCGACAAGAACGAACTGACGGGGCGGTTCATCAATACGAGCCGCGAGAACTTCAAGAACTCCCTGTCGATCAGCTGTTATTCGTTGATTGATTGCGCCCGTCGCGCGGCACCGTTGATGACCAAGGGCGGCACGATCCTGACCTTGACCTATCAGGGCAGCAACAGGGTGACACCGTTTTACAATGTAATGGGCGTGGCAAAAGCAGCTTTGGAAAGCGCGGTCCGCTATCTGGCCAATGACCTTGGCCCCGACGGCATCCGCGTTAATGCAATCAGCCCCGGCCCCATGAAAACGCTTGCCGGAGCCGCCATTGGCGGTGCGCGCAAAACCTTCCGGCAGACCGAGGCCAATGCACCACTGCGGGCCAATGCGACCCTCGAAGCGGTTGGTGGTACCGCTGTTTATCTCGCATCAGACCTTGGCGCATGCACCACCGGAGAGATCATCCGTGTGGACGGCGGCTATCATGTTCTGGGCATGCCGCAACCTGAACATCTTTGACGTCAGCACACCCGAACCATCATAATGGGAAAAAACACGCAGCACCGGGAACCCTTCATGCGATTGCAGGCCGTTGCGCGGCAGTTGAGCTACTCCCCTTGAGTTGGACACTATCTGGCGTTAATTAAGCTACTTTTTGCACCTGCTGATCGGGGCTGGTTGTTTCAATTCTCTGCCAATAAATCACGGCAGGTGGTTGGCCGCCAAGCGAAGAATGCGGGCGCTTGTGGTTGTAAAACGCGACGCATTTTCTAACGCCAGCTCTGGCCTCTCTGATCCGGTTTCCCAGCATGCAGGTACAGAGGCATGCAGGTAGACGCATTCATACTCCAGCGACCGCCACAGCTGTTCGACGAAGATATTCGTCGAGGAAGCGGCCTTTGCCGTCCATCCACTGCCCCGGCGGTGCATGTTTACATGCATGAGAGGGGGAGATGCGCACGTTTGATCGGCGCAATCTGTCCGTCCAAGCGGAAGACGTGAACCGAGAACCTTGGTCCGTATTCGTGATTTCAGGCGGGCCGAACTTGTGGATGGCC
>JBLHUT010000302.1:0-3423 GCA_047629975.1 Paracoccaceae bacterium | reverse complement strand
CAAACAGCCGGAATTCGAACTGATGCGACCGAAATGCCTGACTCAAGCCGAAGGCGGCCGCCCCGAGCAAGACAAACACCGTCACAATCCCCAACGAGAACATGACCGCCGACAACACGGCCCGTCGTCGCAATCCGGGCGGCAGAACACCGTCGCTACTTATTTCGGCCATCGAGGCCCCTGCCATGTAACTTAGATAGAACGGGACAATCGGCAGCACGCAAGGAGAGAAAAAGACGATCAAACCTCCTGCAACTGCGCTTAGCAGCGAGACATCGAACATGGCACCCTCCCCGCATGGCTTGATCCTGAGTCATATTCAAACTATGCTATATTTTCAAATGGAGCAATCAATCCAATGCGGCACCTGAGAATTTTGTTGATCTCACTGATCGGCAGCCTGCCTTTTGCATCGGTCGCAGCCGCGATGGAGCTTGTCATGGTCGAACAACACGGTTGTGTTTATTGTGCCCGCTGGAATGCAGAAATCGCGCCGATCTATCCAAAGACATCCGAAGGCCGCGCCGCGCCCTTGCGCCGGATAGAACTGCACACCGTGCCGGCAGACCTTTCGCTGCACAGCGCGCCAATCTACACTCCGACCTTCATCCTTGTGAAGGATGGCGTGGAATTGAGCCGCCTGGAGGGATACCCGGGCGAAGACTTCTTCTGGCCGATGCTTTCTGAAATGCTAAAAAAATCAACACACTATACGGAGGACGGATCGTGATAAAACCCCTAGCCCTTGCGCTTGCCCTGTTGGCAGCCCCCCCTGTCGCAGCACAGGATGACGACGCCTTTGTGACGTTCAGGGTTCTCAAACCGGAGGTCGCACAGCAATTGGCCGAGGCCGCATTGTTGAGCTGTCGCGACGCGGGCTATCAGGTTGGTGTCATGGTCGTTGACCGGTTCGGCACCCCCCAAGTATTCCTGCGCGACCGGTTCGCGGGGCTGCACGTGTTCGAAACGGCCCACCGCAAGGCTTGGACAGCCGTAAGTTTTCGCACCGCGACCAGCGCGCTTGCGGATATCACGATGGACGGCTCCGAAATGCGCGGCATTCGTGATCTGGGCATGGCGATGCCTCTCGGGGGCGGGCTTCCGGTCTTTGAGGGGGACGGCAGTATTGTTGCCGGAATAGGCGTGTCCGGTGCACCCGGACCGTCACTTGACGATGATTGCGCACAAGCGGGCATCGATGCGATCGAGGACCAGATCGCCTTTTAGAACTTTAATAAACGGACATTTCGATGCCCCTCCCCGTTATTACCAAAGACATGACCACGGCCGAAATCGACCAGATGATGGTTTCGGCCTGCGAGGCTTCTACGTTTCTCAAGGCAATAAGCCACGAGGGACGATTGATGATTCTGTGCCATTTGGCGTCGGGTGAAAAATCGGTGACCGAACTGGAAACCCTGCTGTCGGCCCGTCAGGCCGCCGTTTCACAACAGCTGTCGCGCCTGCGGCTTGAAGGGCTGGTACAGCCGCGCCGCGACGGCAAGACAATCTACTACAGCCTTACCGATGGCCGCGCCACCAAAGTGCTGGATGTGGTTTACGAGTTATTCTGCAAAAAACCCTGAACACGGCCCGATACAAGTGCCGGACAGGAAGATCTTTGGGAGGAGATCATGATGTGGCCGAACCTTTCCGAAGGGTTGCTTGCTGCGGTTTCCGGCGGTTTTGGCGGAATCCTTTTGGGGCTGGCCGCCCGTCTGGGACGGTTCTGTACGCTCGGAGCCATCGAGGATCTGCTTTATGGCCGCGATAGCGAGCGACTAAGCATGTGGATGCTGGCGATCGGAGTTGCGATCATCGGCACCTTCGGGCTGTCGCTTTTCGGGCTGGTCGCTTTGGGCGACACTTTGTATCTCTCTGCGCCGTTCAGCCCATTGGTCAGCAGCCTGGGAGGCGTGATGTTCGGCTATGGCATGGCGCTTGCGGGCAGTTGCGCCTTTGGCGCGTTGGCGCGGCTGGGAGGGGGCGACCTCAAGTCCTTTCTAATCGTCCTCGTGATCGGTGTTGCGGCCTACACCGCGCTTTCCGGTCCCCTTGCTGCCTTGCGGGTCTGGGCCACCGCGTCCACCCGCGTTGACCAACATGCCATGGGCATTTCCGGAGTGATCAGCGAGGCGACAGGGCTGCCCCACCAGAGTATCGGCCTGATGATCGGCCTTGTGCTTGTGCTGGTCTTCCTCGGGACGCCGTCGCTGCGCCCACGTGCTTCTGCCGTCTTCTGGAGCGCGCTGGTAGGCATCGCCGTGACGACCGGGTGGGCCTTTACGGCATGGATCGCGCGCACGGGGTTTGATGACATCACCGTCGCATCCCACAGCTTTTCCCGCCCCGTCGGAGACGTGGTGTTATATCTTATGACCTCCAGTGCCGGCGGCGGCGTCGGCTTTGGCGTCGGGTCGGTTGCCGGTGTTGTTGCGGGAGCCTGCATCGGATCGATACTTCGCGGGCAGTTCCGGTGGGAGGCCTGCGACGACCCTCGCGAATTGCGCCGGCAGATACTCGGAGCCGTCTTGATGGGCATCGGTGCGGTTCTGGCCCTTGGCTGTACGATCGGGCAAGGAATTTCGGCGTTCTCCGTATTATCGTTCAGCGCGCCAATCGTTTTCGCTTCGATTTTCATCGGCGCGGCCTTGGGCTTGCGCCAGTTGATCGGGGGATTGTCGTTTTAGGTATGCTTGCCACACTCCCTTAACCGATTGCCTCTTTGGCACGAGTTGGGTTTACCTGTGCCCAAGCAACCAACAGGTAAATCATGACTGATTCCAACTATTTCACAGCGCCCGGAAAATTCTACAAAGGCAACTTGCACACCCATTCCACCCGCTCTGACGGGGCCATTTCCCCCCAAGAGGTTTGCGCACGCTACCGCGCTGAAGGATATGACTTTATTGCCCTGACCGACCATTTCATCGGTCCGTTCGACTACCCGATCGTCGACACCCGGCCCTTCCGCGGCAACGGGTTCACCACCATTCTGGGAGCAGAACTGCATTCGGGCGCTATGGAAAACGGAGAGTTGTGGCATATTCTGGCGGTCGGGCTTCCGCTCGACTTTGCGCCCTCGAACTCTCCCGGACATCACCCAATTGCCAATCAGGAAACCGGCCCACAGATCGCACAACGCGCCCGCGACGCAGGTGCCTATGTGGCGATCGCGCATCCCGAATGGTCGGGCATGACCCACGCAGATGCGGCAAGCATTACCGCTGCCCACGCTGTCGAGATCTACAACCACGGATGCGCCGTTGAATGTGACCGCGCCCACGGCTTTTATACGCTTGACCAGCTGTTGACCCAAGGGACCCGTCTGAACCTGTGTGCGACCGATGACGCACATTTCATTCAGCCTGATCACTTTGGCGGCTGGACGATGGTAAAGGCGGTCGAAAATACGCCCGAGGC
>JBLHUT010000301.1:0-3463 GCA_047629975.1 Paracoccaceae bacterium | reverse complement strand
GGCAGCGTTTGTGATGTTGGAATAGACCTCGACGGCGCGTTTTTTGCCACCGAACTTTGTCTCGAGATACGTGCGCCGGTCCATGCCGCCTGCGGGCATTTCGGGGTTCAACTGGAAAGGGTGCCACTCGATCACGAACGGATGATCCGGGTTCGCCGCCAATGCACGATCAAGAAGGGTTTTCCCGATATAGCACCACGGGCAGATCGGATCGGACAGAATATCGAGTTTTACCATTTTTAGCGGGCCTTGATTGAGGTGTGGGCTCTTGTTACCAGCCACAGGCTTGAAGGAAAGGGGCTTATCGGCGCAGTGCGCGGCGGTTGATCTTTCCGTTGCCGGATTTTGGCAGGCTGTCACAAAGCGTAAAAATGCGCGGGCATTTGTAGCGGGCCAACAGGGCGGCGGCGTGATCGTGCAAATCTTGGTCCGTGACCGGATGTATCGCGACATAAAACAGACGAATCACGCGGGTGTCAGCGGCAATTTCATCCTCTACGGCAGCAGCTTCGATCAGGGCGGGATGGGTCAGCATCGCGGCCTCTACTTCCAGTGGCGAGACGCGAAAGCCTCCGGCATTCATCATGTCATCCGCCCGCCCCAGATAAGTGACCGCATCGTCATCATTCATCACAACGGTGTCGCCCGTCACGAACCAGTCACCAGACAAGCAGTCACCCGCATTCAGGTATCCCAGCATCAGACCGGGGTCGGTTTTGTGAACCCCCAGCACGCCGGGGGTGTTGCGCGCGACCGGCTGTCCGGCATCGTCCAGAACGGCAATCCTGCGTCCCGGTTGCGGTTGCCCGCTGGTGCCTTGAGGGGCGGGATGCGCGGGGCAGCCCGAAATGAAGGTCGAGCATTCCGACATGCCCAAGGCTTCGTGAATTGTGGTTCCGGTTTGCGCCTGCCACCGCGTGCGCAGGGCCTCTGGCAGTTTTTCGCCCGCCGAAAGCCCGTGGCGCAAGGTTGGTAATGCCGGAAAGGGGTCGCAGCGCAGCATTTGCCGGTAAACACCGGGTGCTGCGGCAAAAAGGCTGACCCTGTGTTTGGCCAGCAAGCCCGGAAGACCGGTGGCGGGTGTGCCGGGGGCCGGGATAAGCGCCGTGGCACCTGCGGCCCAAGGATCCATCAGGCCAGTGCCCAGCGTGTAGGTCCAGTTGAATGCGCCGGCATGCAACAGGCGGTCGTCGGCGCGCAGGTCATACCAGCCGCGCCACATCATCTGCCGTGCCCAGATCGCGCGATGCGCGTGCACAACCCCGCGAGCCTTCCCCGAGGTTCCGGATGTGAAAATGATATAGGCTGGGCGTTCGGGGTCGCCGGTTTCGGCCTCCACCAAAGTGTTCGTGGCGCGCAGGCCGGCCGCTGTCACGACGGGGCAGCCATATGTTTCGGGCAAGGGCACACCGGCATCTGCCACGATCAGGGCCGGTTCAACCTGAGCGGCGATGGTCGAAATCTCTGCCTGTGTGAGCGCCGACGAGGTCGGCACCGGAACAAGCCCTGCCCAGATCGCCCCCAGATAGACGATCGGGAAGTCTTCGGTATTGCCAAGCCGCATCAGCACCCGATCTGCGCGGTTCAGGCCCATTGCCCGCAAACCGGAGGCCGTGCTGGCCACCGCATCGCGCAACGCACCAAAGCTCCAACTGCGCGGGGCGTCAGGGTCGACGATTTGCAGGGCGGTTTTATCCGGTGTCGTAGAGGCCGCAGCCAGAACATAGGCGGCCAGATTGAACGCGGCCGGTGCAGGCGGGAACGGCGGGCTGAAGACATGTGACAACATAAACCATAATTTAGGGGCTGCGCACAAAAGCTGCAAGCGTGCAGGGGGGTGCGTCACTTCGGGTGCAGGCGTGACTTGGGGTGGATTTGTCGGTATCGAAGTCAAAACACACGAGGAACCCGATGCAGAACTTTGCCATTTATCCAAGCCTCAAAGACAAGACTGTTTTTGTCACCGGCGGTGCCTCCGGGATCGGTGCCGATATCCTGCGGGGGTTTGCCGAACAGGGCGCCCGTGTCGGGTTTATCGATTTCGATGCACATGGCAGTGCCGCGCGCGTGGCCGAGCTTGAGGAAACGGGCGCAACAATTGCCTATGAACAGGCGGATTTGCGCGACATTCCAGCACTTGGCACGGCGTTTGCAAATTTGCTGGACAGGCTCGGGCCACCTCACGCGCTGATCAACAATGCGGCCCGTGATGACCGGCACAATTGGCAAGACGTCACCCCGGAGTATTACGACGAACGGATCGCGGGAAATCTGCGTCATATGTTCTTTGCCATCCAAGCCGTTGCACCCGCAATGATTGCCGCCGGAAACGGCGGGGCGATTGTGAATATGGGCTCCAATTCATGGTGGCAAGCCACAGGTGGCATGCCCGTCTACACCACCGCCAAAGCCGGCGTGCACGGGATGACGCGCTCTTTTGCGCGCGATCTGGGGGGCGACCGGATCAGGGTCAACACCGTGGTTCCGGGCTGGATCATGACCGAGCGGCAAAAAGAGCTGTGGGTGACCGAAGAAAGCCTGACACAACAACTGGAGCGGCAATGCCTGCATGAGGCCATCGCACCGCATTATGTAGCGCGCATGGTCTTGTGGTTGTGCTCGGATGACGCGGCCATGTGCTCGGCGTCCAACTTTTTTGTCGAGGGTGGCGCGATTTAGGGCTCTAGGCGTCCAGTTCGATCCAGACGGGCACGTGATCAGAGGGCTTGTCGCGCGCGCGACGGTCCTTGTCTATCTGGCAAGCGGTCAAAAGATCGGCGGCCTGCGGTGTCAGCAAAAAGTGATCAATGCGGATGCCGTCGTCACGGTTCCACGCGCCGGCCTGATAATCCCAGAACGAATACTGACCCGGGCTGGCGTTGCGCGCACGAAACGCCTCGGTAAAACCAAGGTTCATCACTTCGCGCCACGCGGCCCTGCTTTCGGGACGAAACAAGGCATCTTCGCGCCAGACGTCGGGGCGGGCGGCATCTTCGGCTTGTGGAATGATATTGTAATCTCCGGCCATCAACGCCGGTTCCTCGCTGTCAAGCAACGCTTGGGCACGCGCCTTGAGCCGCTTCATCCAGTCGAGTTTATAGTCATATTTCGGTCCCGGAACCGGATTGCCGTTGGGCAGGTACAACCCGCACACACGCACCGCACGTTTGCCCACAACCGTGGCCTCTATCCAGCGTGCCTGCTCATCTGCGTCATCGCCGGGCAATCCCCGGCGAACATCCTCAAGCGGGTATTTTGACAAAATTGCCACGCCATTGAATGATTTTTGTCCGTGCGTTTCAAGGTTATAGCCGCGATCTTCGATCAACTCCCGTGGAAAGGTCGCGTCTTGTGACTTGATCTCCTGAAGGACGGCCACGTCAGGGGAAAACTCGTCAAGCCAATCGGCCAGCGCACCGGCGCGCGCCTTGATTCCGTTGATGTTGAATGTCGCGATTTTCAT
>JBLHUT010000300.1:0-3494 GCA_047629975.1 Paracoccaceae bacterium | reverse complement strand
TGGCTCGGGCCATAAATATCTGCATCCAGCAGACCAACCCGGCGCCCCGCCTTTGCAAGTGCCACAGCAAGGTTCGAGGACACCGTCGATTTGCCGACCCCCCCCTTTCCCGAACCGATGGCAAGAATGCGTGCCACACCCGGGATCTCCTGCGCCCCGGGTGCACTTGGCTTGGGATGCCCCCCGATCTTCAGGCTTGGTGGCGGTGTCGTCGGGCGCGGGGTCGGCTCGGACGGCCCGTGCGCCGTGAGCAACGCAGAAACCCGCGTCACCCCTGACAACGCCGCAACGGCGGCTTCGGCCTGTGCGCGCGTCCCCTCCAACATCCTGGCCTGATCCGGGCTTTCGGCTTCGATTACAAAACTGACCCCTCCGTCAGGCTTGACCATAATCGCACGCGCAAGATCACGCGACACAAGATCTCCACCACCAGGGGTTTCGATTGCACGCAAAGCGGCAATGATCGTCTCTTTCGTTGGAACTGTCATGGCATTCTCCTTTGTGGGGAAATTGGGGCATTGCGCGGCAGGCACAAGGGCATTCATGTTTTTGCACTGACGCATGTTTAGGCGCTAACGCACAAGAAAACGTCAGCACGACTTATGCATTTGCTGCATAGCAGCATTTCATTCTTTTGTATTGTGCGACCGCAGCAAGAAGTCCTAAAACAGGACAAGACGATGATAACGCGGTGTTCACATTTCAGGTGTAATCATAGTCCAGCAAGGTGGTGTTTCAACAACATGACCATGCGCACAGAGCTCGGTCGTGAGACAGGCCAGCACAGGTTTTTTATGGTCGCGCAAGCGGCATGCACATGAGCGGACACCTATTTCGCAGCGCGTCGTAACGGACCGCATGAGCAACATACCGAGATCAGAAGGCCCTTCCTCCTCCCTGGGTTTTCTGTATATTGGCGGCGGCACCCTTCTCCTCCCTGGTGTCGCCGCCCTTTTTTTATCAAATCAAATTTTTGTTCAGAACTTCAGACACCTGTCAGGTCGCCTGACAGATTGCTTGATGTATTTGGTAATTTATATTAAATTTCAGCAGGTTAGCTGCGAATTTCTAACGAGATTTCGCGCATCCGCTCGGATAGATGTGACGTATCGGTCATGACCAAATGCTCACTGACTTCAATCAGATCCTCGATGTCGACAGGTTTCCTCAACACGGCTTTGATGGACGCAGACAAACCGAACAATTCGCCATTCCGGTGCACAGCAGACCCAGTAACAATCAAAACGGGAACATTGCGCCCCTGCTCGCCAATCATACGAGCAAGATCACTGCCATCACCATCTGCCAGATACAGGTCTAGAATAATCAAATCGAACGACCCCGTGCGCAACGCGCCCAAAGCCTCTTCAATGCTTGCCGATTCTGTCGTTTCGTGGCCACCATCCGCATAGACCTGTGCCCACAAAAGACGCAAATTGGGGTCATCTTCGACAATCAAGACGTGCATATTTTTCTCCGCAGTGACCTGCCGCAACGTGCGATGCCTATCCTATAGGCACAAAAGTGTCGCAGGTCAAAAGGGGGCATCATCGGCAGCGGCAGCCGGGACAATAAATTTCGCCACGACCTTCTTGAGCCCGGCCTTATCAAAAGCAATCTCGAGCTTGTCACCTTCGATCGAAGTCACAGCGCCATAGCCGAATTTGTTATGGAACACCCTGTCCCCGATACCGAAACTTGAAACAGCCGCCGCGTCGATTGTCATATTTCGCGATTCGCTTGGTTGGCTCATCGGGCGCGCAGCCGACCGCGACTGAAGGCGCCTCCAGCCAGGGGAATTGTAGACATTTGCAGACACCGCCGCGTCCTCGAGCGTCGAGTTCATCGCCATGCCCGCCGCGCCGTACCCGCCGCCATAAAGCCCCGGCGGCGTCAGGATATCAACATGCTCTTCCGGCAACTCGTCGACAAACCGCGACGGCAAAGCCGATTGCCATTGCCCGAAAATCCGGCGATTGGCGGCAAAAGAAATGGTGCACAATTCTTCGGCGCGCGTGATGCCGACGTAAGCCAGCCGCCGTTCCTCCTCAAGCCCTTTCAGCCCGGATTCGTCCATCGAGCGTTGAGACGGAAACAACCCGTCCTCCCATCCGGGCAAAAATACGGCCGGAAATTCAAGCCCCTTGGCCGCGTGCAAGGTCATGATCGACACCTTTGCGCCACCGTCGTCTTGTTCATTGTCCATAATCAAAGCGACATGTTCAAGAAACCCCTGAAGGTTCTCGAAATTCTCGAGCGCCTTGATCAGCTCCTTGAGGTTCTCCAACCGGCCGGGTGCCTCGGGAGTTTTGTCGTTTTGCCAATGCGCCACATAGCCGGACTCTTCGAGAATCTGTTCCGCAAGCTCGATGTGGCTGACCGTGCTATCAAGTGCGGCCCCGTGCCAGCGCCCGAAACCGTTCATCAAACCGGCCAGCCCTGCCTTGGCACGACCCGTGACGCCGCCGGCCTCCACCAGCAGGCGCGCCCCTTCGAACAGCGACACCCCGTTGGTCCGCGCCATGACTTGCATCTTCTGGATCGCCTTGTCGCCCAAACCCCGCTTGGGGGTGTTCACGATCCGCTCGAAGGCAAGGTCGTCGTCCGGGCTGGTGGCCACGCGGAAATATGCCATTGCATCGCGAATCTCGAGCCGCTCGTAAAAGCGCGGGCCACCGATCACCCGATACGGCAGGCCGATGGTCAGGAAACGATCCTCGAACGCGCGCATCTGGTGGGACGCACGCACCAGAATCGCACATTCATCCAACCCGATCGGGCGCATGCCCCGCGCTCCGTGCCCGAGGGATTCAAGTTCGTCACCGATCCAGCGCGCCTCTTCCTCACCGTCCCAATGCCCGATCAGACGCACCTTTTCGCCGTCTTGCGCCTCGGTCCACAGCGTTTTACCAAGCCGCCCCTTGTTGCCCGCAATCACCGCCGACGCCGAAGCAAGAATATGCGGGGTGGAGCGGTAGTTCTGCTCAAGCTTTACGACATGCGCCCCCGGGAAATCCTGTTCGAAACGCAGGATATTGCCCACTTCGGCACCGCGCCAGCCATAGATCGACTGGTCATCATCCCCCACACAGCAGATATTGCGATGCCCGCCCGCCAGCAAACGCAACCACAAATACTGGGCCACATTCGTATCCTGATACTCGTCCACAAGAATGAACCGGAACCAGTGACGATACTTTTCAAGCAACTCGGGGTGGGCCTGAAAGATCGTGACCATATGCAACAGGATATCGCCAAAATCGACGGCATTCAGCGTCTTCAGACGCTGTTGATATTGCGCATACAGCTCGACACCGCGCTGGTCATAGGCGCTTGCCTCTGCGGCGGGCACCGCCGAAGGCGTCCACGCACGGTTCTTCCAGCTGTCGATAATGCCGGCAAGCATCCGTGCAGGCCACCGTTTGTCGTCAATCCCTGCCGCCTGAACAAGCTGCTTCATCAGGCGGATTTGATCATCCGTATCGAGGATCGTG
>JBLHUT010000299.1:0-3510 GCA_047629975.1 Paracoccaceae bacterium | reverse complement strand
TGTCGGGCGACTTCGGCGGCGGCCCCTGTTTTCGGGCGACCTTTGGCCGAGGTCTTGCCGAACAGGAACAGCTCGCGTTCTGTGGGCGGGCGCACCCGGTCAGTCGGCAGGGCCAGCGTCTCGCCCCGGGTGGGGCTGACAAGGTGGGCCGAGACGATGATCACCAGTTCGGATTGCGCACGCTGGTAATCGGCGCTGCGAAACAGCGCACCAAGGATCGGAATGTCGCCCAGCCACGGGACCTGTCCGTTCAGGTCGGTGAATTCATCTTGCAAAAGCCCCGCGATTGCAAAGCTTTCGCCGTCGCGCATCTCGACGGTGGTGGTGGCTTTGCGGGTGCGAAATCCGTTCACGGTGAAACCTGCATCGGTAAAGCCGACGGTTGTATCGACCCCCGAAACCTCTGCGGTGAGGCGCAGGTTGATGTTTTTTTCGATCACGCGGGGGGTAAAATTCAACAAGATCCCGAAGGGTTTGAATTCGACCGTGACGCTGCCGTTGTCCTGTGCGACCGGCACGGGATATTCCCCGCCAGCAAGGAACTCGGCGTTCTGTCCTGACAACGCCGACAGGTTGGGTTCAGCAAGGGTGCGGATAAAGCCTTTTGATTCAAGTGCCTCCAGCAGGATCGCAAACTCCACATTGCCGGCACCGATTCCGATGGAAAACGCGCCGTTTGCCTCTGAATTGCGGGCGACATTCGTGGCCGGATCGCCGTCGAACAAATTGACAAGGTTATTGCCGCTCAAGTAGGTGCCATTGCCGCCGGTCACGCCCACATCGCCACTGTTTGACAGCCCGTTGATCGCAAGCGAGGCCGACAGGCTTTTGCGTACCGAGCGGTTCATTTCGGCAAAGCGTACCTTCAGCATGACCTGCTGGCTGCCCCCCACACTCAAAAGGTTCGACACCCGCCCCGGCGCATAACGTTGCGACAGATCAAGTGCGCGGTCGATGGCCACCGCCGACGACACAACCCCGGACAGCACAAGCCCGTCATTGGCGGTGCGCACCTCGATGCGTTCGTTGGGTAAAACCTCGCGCAGGCGCTCTTTCAGCTCGCTTATGTCGGGGGTAACCTGCACTTCGACATTGGTAATCAGCGTCCCGTCCGCCCGCAAAAGCGTCAACGTGGTCCGGCCCGGAGCCTTGCCCAGCACATAAATCGTGCGGTCGGACAACGTAGAGATATCGGCAATGCCGGGGTTGGCGATGGACAATTCCGCAAAGGGCACGTCACTTTCGACCACGACCGCAAGGTTCATGGGCACCTTCAGGGTGCTGGCCGTTGAATCGGTCATAACCCGCAGGGATTGCGCCTGAAGGGGGGTGATCCCACCTGCGACGGCAGAGCAAAAAACGATGGCCAGCCCAAGCAGGCCAGCTTTGAAAAACGCAGTGCGTATCATTGTGACCTGCCTCTTGATCACGGATGTGATGCGGATCTTTTGCCCGCAATTGAAGATAGCCTGCCCGAGATGGGTAATATTTGCAATAATCAACGCGTTTCGTGTGCGGGTTTATGTTTTGGCTGTGTATTTCGAGTGACGCAGCGGTGTCCTTAAGGCTGTTCAGGCGGGCTCAAGCGCGCCTTTTCTAGGGCGCGGTTGAGCCGGAAAACGGTGCAGGATCAGTTGTTACACGGAATAACCTGATGAATAACCTCCGAGCCACGGCGCACTTTCGTGGTGCAAACCTGCGGCTCTGTGACCTTTGCCTCCTGATACACCGAGATGCCCAGCAGGGTGTTCTGGTCCACGTCGCTGACTTGGGCGATGGTGTCGTCTTCGGCGCCGACCAGCGAAAGCGAAAGTCGCCCCGTGGATTGCGCCTGTGCCAAAGAAGCGACTTGTTGCGGTTTTACCTGTACCGTCACAGTGCGTGCAATCACCGGACCGCTACGCCCGCTGTCAGAGGTCTGGTCCACCGCGATCAGGCCGACGTTTGCCTCGATCAGCTTTGTTACCTCGCGGTCCCGTGTGCGCCCTGTCCAATAGATGTCGACGCTGTCACCGGGGCGCAAAAATCCCGAAACCCCGCTCGAGACATCGACACTGATCGCAAAGGCCCGTGTGCCGCGGTCCAGTCTTGATGTAATCCCCGCCTCTTCGCCCGGCTTGGTGACCTTGATCTCGAGGACGGGTTCGAATTTCTCCATCGGGCGCAAAACGACGCGCGGGTCCTCGCCTTCGGGAAACAGCAGGGCGATGTCGGTGAACACCCCTTCGGGGAGGGCGTCCTGCTGCCACAGAATCGGGATCAGATCCTCGCGGGCCAGCGTCTCGCCGTAGGCTTTGGGTTTGTTGACGGCAAACACCTCGATTGTGGGCTTTGCTTGTGCGCGTGCGGCCAGCAGCATGTCGCGCTCTGCGGTCATCTGCGAGATAAACCCCTGCGCCATAAATACGGCAAAGCCGGCAAGGCCGACCCCTAAAACCAGAACAAGTCCAAAAATGAGGCGCATTGGATTTCCTTTTTAATTTCACGACTGTCGCGGCAGGCTTTTGTCAGCACCCCGGGCAGAGGCGCGAGACCCCCCGTCGCCCATCGGTCAGTTCACTTCGATCCGGGTCAGCGCGGTTGCCAGCGTGTCGCCCGCAGTGGTCGTGCCGTCGGCCAGAAGCGAAACACAAGCAAGCCCCACGCCGATCGTACAGGCCGCCAAAACGACCCAATCCACGGTCACCGCGCCGCTCTCGCGTTTCAAAAACAGTTTCAGACGCATTGCTTTTTCTCCGCTCCGACGTTGGGCAGTTAGCATTCGGAATATGGCTTTATGGTGATGCCAATGTGCCAAATGCGTGGTTCCGGCGCGTTCAACGATGCACGAGGCGGTGGTCGGGTGCTTTTGTGTGTTGCGCAGATTTGTATCAGACCGCAGACTATCCGCTATGGCAGTGGCACTTCCCCTTCTTGTGTTTACCGATCTCGACGGCACCTTGATCGCCCACGACACCTATAGCTGGGCGGCGGCGCGTCCGGCGCTTGAAGCGTTGCACAGGCTGGGGGCGGGGCTGGTTATGGCCAGCAGCAAGACCGCCCCCGAAATCGCCGCGTTGCGCGCAGCGGTCGGGTTTTCGCACTGGCCTGCGATTGTCGAAAACGGTGCGGGTGTTCTGGCGGCGGGCTGTGATGACGTCGGGCAGGGGGGCTACTACCGACGGTTGCGGGCGGTGCTTGATGCGCTTCCTGCAAGGTTGCGCGAACATTATCGTGGCTTTGGCGACATGACTGTCCAAGAGATCGCGCGGATCACCGGTTTACCGGAGGCTACGGCTGAACTTGCTGCCCGACGGGCGTTTTCCGAGCCCGGGCTCTGGAATGGGACGCCGCCCTTGCGCACGGAGTTTTTGCAGGCGTTGGCGCGTGCGGGTGTGAGTGCGCGCGAGGGGGGGCGGTTTTTGACCCTGTCTTTCGGGCAGACAAAGGCAGACCGGATGGCCGACGTGATTGCGCAGTACCATCCGCTACACACCGTGGCGCTGGGTGATGCGCCAAATGATGTCGAAA
>JBLHUT010000298.1:0-3570 GCA_047629975.1 Paracoccaceae bacterium | reverse complement strand
GCTGATGACGCGTTCGCCAAACCCGCCTTCCTGATCCATCAAGGCGGTGTCGTCGCCCTGCAAGCGCAGCGACCGCAAGCCATACGGGGCAACACTGCGTCCGCCGTTCAATATGCCGGCATAGGCCCCTGTCATTTCGATCAAGCTGCTTTCGGACGCCCCGAGAGCCAGCGCAGGACCCGCCGCAAGGTCGCTTTCGATCCCGAAATCGGCGGCGACCTTTTGCACGTTGTCCCGCCCGACTTCTTCCGACACGAGCACTGCGGGGACATTCAGACTGTCACGCAGAGCTTGCGTCAGCGACACCCGTCCGCGAAATTTCCGGTCATAGTTTTGCGGGCTCCACGGGCCGGAACCGGGAATATCCAGTGTCAAAGGCGCATCCACAACCGTCGCATTGGGCGTAAATCCGAGGTCAAGTGCGGCGGCATAGACAAACGGCTTGAACGCCGATCCGGTTTGCCGCTTGGCCATCGTGGCGCGGTTGAACGCCCCCGAGACGATATTTTTGCGCCCGCCCACCATCGCGCGCACAGCCCCGTCGGACGACATGACCACGATTGCGGCTTCGGCTTTTGATCCGGCACGGACTTTGGTTTCAAAGACGGTTTTCAAGGCTTGCTCGGCTGCGATTTGCAGTTTTTGATCGAGGGTCGTGCTTAAAATGACATCCTCGGTTGTATCCGACGTCAAAAATCCGGGGCCGGAATCCATTACCCAGTCGGCGAAGTAACCACCGGCGCGCTTTTCTGCGGCATCCGACAAGGTCGCGGGGTTGGCCCAGGCCTCATCACGCTCTGCCGGTGTCAGGTAACCTTGATCGGCCATGAGTTTGACGACCGTTGCCGCGCGTTCTTGCGCCCGCGACAGGCTGTTGGTGGGAGCATAGCGTGTCGGCGCGACCAGCAAGCCGGCCAGCATCGCTGATTGTGCCGGGCTCAGTGCCCGCGCCGGTACCCCGAAATACCTTTGGCTGGCGGCCTCGAAACCGCGTGCCGAGGCGCCCAGATACGCGCGGTTAAGGTAAATTGTGAGGATTTCGTCCTTGGTATAGCGGACCTCCATCGCGATGGCATACATCGCTTCCTTGATCTTGCGCCATTTCGACGTCTCGCGGCAATCATCCTCGTATTGTTTTTCCGTCATGCCGCTTGTGGGGTCGTATGGCACGCCCAGACACAGCAACTTGGCCGTTTGTTGGGTCAGTGTCGATCCGCCGTGTCCGGATAGCGGGCCGCGCCCTTCGCTCAGGTTGATTCGCACCGCGCCGGCTACGCCACGCGGGCTGACGCCGAAATGCCAGAAAAACCGGCGATCTTCGGTGGCGACGACAGCATTTTTCAGATGTGGCGAGATCTGGTCCGATGACAGAATGCTGTCGAATTGCTCTCCGCGCCACGCAAAGACGTCGTCGTTGCGGTCCAACAACGTCACAGATCCGCGTGTGCGCCCGTCAATCAACTCTGACATCGGTGGCAATTGGGCATAAAAGTAAAAGACCGCTGTCCCGATGATCAGTCCAAAGACAACCGTGCCGCGCCAAATCAGGCTCCAGACCAATCCCATAACGAACTGAATTATTGCCCTGAACCAACCGACAGGCCCCTTCGTTTTCCGAGGAGTTTTTCCGGGGCTGCGTTTTGTGGGGGCTTGTTTTTTGGGTGGTCTGGCCACTCCGGTGCGTTTGTCTGCTCTCAGAACAGGCCGGTTTCCGCCAGTTTTGGCCATAAATTATCCTGCTCTTGGGTGCTTGCTTTGGGTCAACCTAAACCCTTGCGCCCGAAAAGGGGAGAGTGCGCGATTCACACGAGTCGTTTTTGTCAGTCGCCCAATATTTAAACATGTCGTCTATTTTGTGTAAAAAATGGGCAGTTCATGTGGGGCATACCCTGCAAATTGGCTAACACATTCTTGAAGACCCCGCCGGCTTTGGTGCTTGTGCTGACTTAGAACTGCCAAATTCCAAGGCTCCGGCACAATGTAAGGGGACAAGAGTGAAACTTATTATCGCAGCAATCAAACCGTTCAAGCTTGAGGAGGTTCGGGAAGCCCTGACCTCTATCGGCGTGCGCGGCATGATGGTCACAGAAATCAAAGGCTTCGGATCTCAGTCGGGTCACACCGAAATCTACCGCGGTGCCGAATATGCCGTGAACTTTGTGCCGAAGGTCAAGCTTGAGATCGTCGTGGCGTCAGCCATGGTCGAGCAGGTTGTCGACACGATCCAGAAAACAGCAAAGACCGACAAAATCGGCGACGGAAAGATTTTCGTTCTCGATGTGAGTCAGGCCGTGCGCGTTCGCACCGGTGAAACCAACGATGACGCGCTTTGAGCGCTTGAGAGAAAGAGGATAAAAAGATGAAATTCACGAGCTCTCTGGCTCTTGCAGTGGCCTTGGTGGCGGTGCCCTCGCTGGCACTTGCACAAGACGCCGCACCGGTTTCGGCCGAGATGATCTGGATCATGAACACGCTGTTGTTCCTGATCGGTGGTTTCCTTGTATTCTTCATGGCGGCTGGTTTTGCCATGTTGGAAGGTGGTCTGGTACGGTCCAAAAACGTGACCATGCAGATGACCAAGAACATCGCGCTGTTTTCTTTTGCAACAGTTGCCTATTGGGCGTTCGGCTACAACCTGATGTATCCTCTTGGATCATGGGCTGTCGAGAACGTGTTGTCGGGCGTGTTTGGTCCTGGCGTTCTTGAAGCGGTCGGTATCGACCTCGCAAGCGCGGATGACGGCGAATATGCCTCTACGGGTTCAGACTTCTTCTTCCAGCTGATGTTCTGTGCAGCAACGGCATCGATCGTATCGGGTGCGTTGGCCGAGCGGATCAAGCTGTGGCCGTTCCTGTTCTTCGTCATCGTGCTGACCGGTGTCATCTATCCGTTGCAGGCATCGTGGAAATGGGGCGGTGGCTTCCTTGATGCGATGGGTTTCCTCGACTTTGCCGGCTCTACGGTTGTGCATTCCGTCGGTGGTTGGGCGGCACTGGCCGGTGCGCTTATCCTTGGCCCGCGTATCGGAAAGTACGGCAAAGACGGCCGTGTGAACCCGATGCCCGGTTCCAACCTTGCTCTTGCTACACTTGGTACGTTTATCCTGTGGCTTGGTTGGTTCGGCTTTAACGGTGGCTCGCAGCTTGCAATGGGGACTGTCGGCGATATTGCTGATGTGTCGCGCATCTTTGCGAACACCAACACAGCCGCTGCCGGTGGTGCGATTGCTGCCCTTGTTCTGACCCAGCTTCTGTACAAGAAGGTCGACCTTACCATGGTTCTGAACGGTGCGCTTGCTGGTCTGGTGTCGATCACGGCCGAGCCGCTGACGCCGTCCCTCGGGGTTGCAACGCTTATCGGTGCTGTTGGTGGTTTGATCGTGGTCTTTGCGGTTCCGTTCCTTGACAAGCTCAAGATCGACGACGTCGTAGGTGCCATTCCGGTGCACCTGTTTGCCGGTATCTGGGGCACGATCGCGGTTGTCTTTACCAACGGTGACGCAAGCCTGATGACGCAGCTTTACTCGATCATGGTTGTTGCCCTGTTTGTCTTCATCTCTTCTGCGGCGGT
>JBLHUT010000297.1:0-3619 GCA_047629975.1 Paracoccaceae bacterium | reverse complement strand
ACTGGAAACCGACGCGATGCCCGCCATTCTGGCCGAACTGGCCAAGGTCACCTATCTGCACCGCATAATTATCGGGTTGGACCGCGCCGACGAGGCGCAGTTTCGCCACGCAAAGGCGTTTTTCAAAGGGCTGAACCAGAACCACATCGTGATCTGGAACGACAGCCCCCGGATGCAGGCTCTGGGGGTGCGGCTGGAGACGCTGGGGCTTGCGCCCGCCGAGCAGGGCAAGGGCAAGAACGTCTGGACAGCGATGGGGTATCTGATGGCCTGCGAGGACAGCGCGGTAATGGCCATTCATGATTGTGATATCGTCACCTACACCAACGAAATGTTGGCGCGGTTGGTGTATCCTGTGGCCAACCCGAACTTTCCCTATCAGGTGGCCAAAGGGTTTTACGCGCGTATCGGCCAGAACAAACTGAACGGTCGCGTCACGCGATTGTTGGTCAGCCCTTTGCTGATTGCGCTCAAGCGGGTCGTGGGCGACCGTGATTACCTCGATTATCTGCGCAGTTTCCGCTATCCGCTGTCGGGCGAGTTTGCCATGCGCACCGCGATCCTGCCAGATCTTCGGATACCGTCTGATTGGGGGCTCGAGATTGGCGTGCTGTCGGAAGCGTGGCGCAATCTGGCCCCCAAAGCGGTCTGTCAGGTCGAGATCGCCGACGCCTATGATCACAAACATCAGGACCTGAGCCCCGAGGATGCCAACGCCGGATTAAGCCGGATGTCGACCGACATCTGCAAGGCGATCTTTCGTAAGTTGGCCGCCGACGGCACGGTTTTTACGCCAAATGTGTTTCGCACCCTCAAGGCCACTTACTACCGCAGTGCGCTGGACCTGTTGGAGGCTTATTACAACGACGCAAAAATGAACGGTCTCTCGTTTGATCGTCACAAAGAGGAACAGGCGATCGAACTGTTTGCCGAAAACATCATGCGGGCAGGGCAGTTTTTTCTGGATAACCCGCACGAGACACCGTTCATTCCGACGTGGAACCGTGTGCATGCCGCCGATCCGGAGTTTCTATCCGCGCTGCATGCCGCCGCCGCCGCTGACGAACGCGAATTCGACTAGCGACGGTTTGTGATCCAGCGGCATTGATAAGGGGCCAGCGTGATCTCGTCTGCGGCCGCGTCAACCGGCGCGTCCGACAAAAGGTCAAGCCACGTCTCGTCGTCGATCAGGTTCAGCGCGGATACCGGAAGGGTCAGGTCCGTGTCGCTGATATTGTGCAGCGCAAAGATCGACTGACTGCGGTCAAGGCTTTGCCGCCAGATCACAAACACGCGGTCATCGTCGATATTCATGGTCAGTTGGGTCGCGTTGGGGTGAAAGGCCGCCTGTTGGCCGCGCAGTTGCAGCCGCTCTGACAGCGCCTTGAGCACTTGTGCCTGTGGGGTTTCGGGATCGGCCAAAAGCGCGCGTAGCTGCGGATAATCCCAGCGATGCCGGTTGATCGCGCGGTTCATCCCGCGATGGACGACCTGTGCATGATCGTTGGGCGTGGCCAGCAGGGAGTGGATATAGAAGGCGGGAATGCCTTCAAGCGACATCACGATCGTCTGCGAGCAGATGAAGCGTTCGAAATGATGCGCGTCAGCCCCTTTGAAGGTACGGCCCATAGCCTCGTAGAATGTCGTGTTCAGCTCATAGGGCGATTGCCCGCCATCGGGCAGGGTGCGCATCGACACCAACCCGCCGATCTCTTTTACGGTGTCGATGACGCGCTGCTTTTCCTTCTCGGGCAGGACCCCTTCGGCGGGGCGCATGCCGATGCCATCGTGGCTGGCTGTGAAGTTCAGATAGGCACACCCCAGTTGCGCGGGCGGCATGCCACGCTGCCAGCGGCGCAGATACTTTGACGACCCCGACATCATCGCATGCAAAATCAGCGGTGGCAGAGGGAAATTATAGATCGCATGTGCCTCGCTGCCCTTGCCAAAATAGCTGAGGTTCTCGGCCTTGGGCACATTCGTTTCGGTGAGCAGAATGACCTTTTCGGTCGCATAGTCGCACAGCACCCGCATCAGTTTTATGATCGCATGGGTTTGTGGCAGGTGGATCGAGGGCGATCCGACCTCTTTCCACAAGAACGCCACAGCATCGAGCCGGATGATCTGGACCCCGTTATCCACATGCAAGCGGATGATCCGCAAGAACTCCAACAAAACCTCCGGGTTGCGGAAATCCAGGTCAATCTGATCGTGACTGAAGGTGCACCAGACGTGGCGCGGACCATTTGTCGTCTCGACCTCGCGCAACAGCGGCGTGGTGCGCGGGCGGACAACATCGCTCAGGTCGTCGTCAGGGGAGGCTTCAAAGAAGAACCGGTCATAAGGGGCTTTGCCCTGCCGGTAATCGTTGAACCACTTGCCTTGACTAGAGACATGGTTGAGCACCAGATCGGACATCAACCGGAAGTCACTGGCAATGCGCCGGATGTCGGGCCAGTCGCCAAGCTGTGGATTGACGCTGCGAAAATCGGACACGGCAAAGCCGTCATCGGATGTATAGGGAAAAAACGGCAGGATATGCACGCTGTTCAATGTGCCCTTGAGGTGGTTCAGCAAGAAATCGTGCAGCAGATCCAGCGGTTTATGCGCACCGTCCACGATCGAATTCCCGTAGGTGATCAACACGGCATCTGTTTGCGACCACAGCGTGTTTCCCGCCACGCGCCCCCGCTTGCGGCGGGCGGTGCCCTCAGGCCAAAAGGCGTCGATGATCAGGCTCGTCAGGATATCGGCATCGATATCGGGGTAAATCTGGCGCACCAGCCGTGTGACCCTGCCGCTCATAGAGTGTGTGTGTTCGTTCATTGGCCTGCTGCTTGCAATCACTTGTCCATCCCTTCTCAATTTTCACGAGCGCTTTGGCAACCGCAAGAGCCGCAGGCGGGTAATGGCCCGTATCCTGCCTGTGTGCCGGCCTGGTATTGAAAAAGAGTGGAGAGTTTCAACACTGCCCGTTTTGGTGGCAGCTTGAAAAGCATGGACGGCGCAGTGGTATGCTGTGTTGCGCCTGTGCGTCCTCGCCCGGGAGGGGAAAGGGCCTGATTGTTTGGCCCTTTCCGGTTTTTTGAATGCGCAAGAGTACCTTATAGCAGAACGTCGCTGCTGTCGAAGTTCTCGAACCTGAAGTTTTCGATCACGACATCGCTGCCATCTTCGAAGCTGATCTTCATATTCAGGGTCCCCGAGTTTTTAGCCAGCGCCTGTACTTCGGCAAAATCGACAAAATCGAAATCGGTCAGATCAAGATAATCGGAAACGCCTTCGAAATCCCAGTCCTTGATCCGGTCACTGCCGCCCAACCCGTTGTTCTGGAAAACAAACGTATCGCGCGAGCTGCCGCCATAAAGGTTGTCGTTACCAGCCCCGCCATGAAGCGTGTCAACGCCCGCCTCGCCGCGCAAGCTGTCATCACCCACGCCGCCATAAAGCGTATCGGCACTTTGACCGCCATAAAGACGGTCGTTGCCTTCCTCGCCGTAAAGCAGATCGTTGTTTCTGTTGCCGAACAGCCGGTCATCGCCGGCGCCGCCATAGACGATATCATCGCCCTGACCTGCACGAACAATATCGGCCCCTGCCTCGGCATAGATCACGTCGT
>JBLHUT010000296.1:0-3632 GCA_047629975.1 Paracoccaceae bacterium | reverse complement strand
CAACAATTTGGCACACACCGAGTGAAAGGTCCCCAGCCATGGCATCCCCTCGACGGATTGCCCCAACAGCGTGGCGACCCGCGTCTTCATTTCGCGCGCCGCCTTGTTGGTAAAGGTCACGGCCAGTATTTCGTTCGGACGCGCCGTACCGGTCATAAGCAAATGGGCAATCCGGCTGGTCAGCGCCTTGGTCTTGCCCGTTCCCGCACCGGCCAGCATCAACACCGGCCCCTGCAAGGTTTCAACCGCCTGCCGCTGTGCCGGGTTCAGCCCTTCGAGATAAGGTGCCGCCCGCCCCGCCATTGCGCGTCGCGACAAAGGAACCGAGGCCGCCTCGAAGGCGTCGCTGTCATCAAAACTATTCATAAAACGGATGATAGCGCGACAAGACGCGGGTGAAAAGCCTGTTCGCCTAATGTTCCGCTCAATTGCGAGTGAATTGCCAATCTTTCAAGAGCACGGCAAGGTGCGTCCATGGATATGAACATCACCCACCCCGCTATCGCCGATCTGCGCGCCCGCGCCCGCCGACGTATTCCGCATTTCGTCTGGGAATATCTGGATAGCGCGACAGGTCACGAACACGCCAAGGCCCGCAACCGCACCGCACTGGACGCAGTCCTGTTTGCACCCGCGATCCTGCAAGGGCTGGTGGACACCGACCTGCGCACTACGTTTCTGGGGCAGACCTATGACGCCCCTTTCGGAATTGCACCGGTCGGAATGTCAGGGCTAATCTGGCCCGACGCAGAACGGATTTTGGCAGCAACCGCAGCCAAGGCCCGCATTCCGTACGGTCTTTCAACCGTTGCGACCCAAACGCCCGAAGCCGTCGGCCCCAAAACCGGTGGCATGGGCTGGTTCCAGATGTACCCGCCCTCGGATGCCGATCAGCGCCGCGACATGCTGGCGCGCGCCAAGGGGGCCGGATTTCATACCCTCGTATTGACAGTAGATGTCCCCGTGGCCAGCCGCCGCGAGCGACAGCGCCGCGGCGGCATCACCCAACCACCAAAAATAACCCCGCGTTTGCTGGCACATATCCTGACCTGTCCCGCGTGGGCTTTCGGCACCGCTCAGCGCGGAATGCCGCGCATGCGCACGCTTGAAAAATATGTGGACACGCGCATCAAACGCCCCTCGACAGAGCATATCGGCTATCTTATCCGCGCTGCACCCGATTGGGACTATCTGCATGCCTTGCGCGCGGAATGGGATGGCAAACTGATCGTCAAGGGCGTGCTGCGTGCCGCGGATGCCCCTGAACTTGTTCAGGCCGGTGTCGATGCGATCTGGGTGTCGAACCACGCCGGACGCCAATTCGACGGGGCCCCTGCGGCGCTTGATGCGTTGCGCGCGGTGCGAGAGGCTACCGGAGACACCTTTCCACTGATCTTCGATTCAGGGATCGAGGGCGGGCTGGATGTGCTGCGCGCGCTGGCTTTGGGTGCCGATATGGTCATGCTCGGGCGGGCATTTCATTTTGGTCTGGGAGCGTTCGGAGCAGACGGCGCCGCCCATGTCGTGCGCATACTAAAAGAGGACATGATCGCAAACATGGGCCAAATGGCCATAAAACGACCAAGCGAGGCAAAGGGATGTCTGTTGTGACCCGCATCCGGAATGCGGGTTTGATGATCACGATACAGCTGCACCGCACAAACATTCGGGCCCAAATCAAACCGGCACGACACTGTGCCCCCCCCTGTTCGACCACAAAACTGCCCTCAAATGATAAGAACACGCTATTCTAGCGCAAACAACCTTACATTGCTGCAAGTGCATTGCTCAAATGCCGCAAGCCGCCTAACCTTGTTCGCAGATGCAGCATAAGGGTGACCAAGTGGCCGAGTTCAAGAAAATCCTCATCGCCAATCGCGGCGAAATTGCAATCCGCGTCATGCGCGCCGCAAACGAGTTGGGCAAAAAGACAGTTGCCGTTTTCGCCGAAGAGGACAAATTATGTCTTCACCGTTTCAAATCCGATGAGGCCTACAGGATCGGTGAAGGATTGGGGCCGGTCGCCGCCTATCTGAGTATCGACGAAATGATCCGCGTGGCCAAGATGTCTGGCGCGGATGCCATTCACCCGGGCTATGGCCTGCTGTCGGAAAACCCGCAGTTCGTGGACGCCTGCGAGGCAAACGGCATCGCCTTTATCGGCCCCAAAGCCGCAACGATGCGCAAGCTTGGTGACAAAGCCAGCGCCCGCAAGGTCGCGATGGAGGCGGGTGTGCCCGTGATCCCCGCCACCGAGGTTCTGGGCGACGATATGGCAGCGATCAAGTCCCAGGCCGCCGCAGTCGGGTATCCGTTGATGCTCAAGGCAAGCTGGGGCGGGGGCGGGCGTGGAATGCGCCCCATCAATCACGAGGACGAGCTTGAGGAAAAGGTGCTCGAAGGGCGGCGCGAAGCAGAGGCCGCGTTCGGCAATGGCGAGGGCTACCTTGAAAAGATGATCCTGCGCGCGCGCCACGTCGAGGTACAGATCCTTGGCGACCAGCACGGTGCGATCTATCATCTTTGGGAGCGTGATTGCTCGCTCCAACGGCGAAATCAAAAGGTTGTCGAGCGGGCCCCTGCCCCGTACCTGTCCGAGGCACAGCGGGAAAAGCTCTGTGGTCTGGGCAAGAAAATCTGTGAATTCGTGAATTATGAATGCGCCGGAACGGTCGAGTTCCTGATGGATATGGACGACGGCGAGTTCTATTTCATCGAGGTAAACCCCCGCGTTCAGGTCGAACACACAGTGACCGAGGAAGTCACAGGCATCGACATCGTGCGGGCCCAGATCCTGATTGCCGAAGGAAAATCATTGGTCGAGGCGACCGGCACCCCAAGCCAGTACGACGTGCAGTTGCGCGGTCACGCGATCCAGTGCCGGATCACCACCGAAGACCCTTTGAACAATTTTATCCCCGATTATGGCCGCATCACCGCTTACCGCGGGGCGACGGGCATGGGCATCCGGCTTGACGGGGGCACCGCGTATTCAGGAGCCGTGATCACACGCTATTACGACAGCCTGCTTGAAAAGGTAACCGCGTGGGCGCCCACTCCCGAAGCCGCGATTGCGCGCATCGACCGCGCCTTGCGCGAATTCCGCATCCGCGGCGTCAGCACGAACATCGCCTTTGTCGAGAACCTGCTCAAGCACCCGTCGTTTCTGAACAACGAATATCACACCAAGTTCATTGACCAGACGCCGGACCTGTATGAATTCACACCCCGCCGCGACCGCGCGACGAAAATCTTGCGCTATATCGGTGACATTTCGGTCAATGCCCACCCCGAGGTCGCCGGGCGCGCCCTGCCTGCGACCGATCTGCGCCTACCCAAGCCGCCCAAAGTGCGCACGCTGACACCGCCCGCAGGCTCCCGCCATCTGCTCGACACCCAAGGACCAAAAGCCGTGGCCGACTGGATGCTGGCGCAAAAGCAATTGCTGATCACCGACACCACGATGCGCGACGCCCATCAATCGCTGCTGGCAACCCGCATGCGCTCGATCGACATGATCAACGTCGCACCGGCCTATGCCGCCAACCTGCCGCAACTGTTTTCGATGGAATGTTGGGGCGGGGCCACGTTCGATGTGGCCTACCGGTTCTTGCAGGAATGCCCGTGGCAAC
>JBLHUT010000295.1:0-3655 GCA_047629975.1 Paracoccaceae bacterium | reverse complement strand
AACCAGAACCGCGATAATCAAGGCCGTGACAATCAGGCGCGTGATAATCAAAACCGGGATCATCAGGGGCGCGACAACAACCAGAACCGCGACAACCAGAACCGCGATACCCAAAATCGTGACACCCAGAACCGTGATCGCCGGTCTGACACTCCGCAGTCAGAACCAGCAGCCCCGCCGCTGCGTGCTGAGAACTCGAACGATCTTCAAAATGCGCCTCAGCCCGACCTTGCATCCGGCGCAGACGTTCTGAATGTGTCGACTGAAAGCGACAACAATCTTGTCGAGACGCCCGAAAGCGCGCCAAAGCCAAAGCGCTCCACCCGCAGCCGCAAACCGGCCGGTGCGCGCAGAGAAGCACCTGCACATCAGGACGGCGAAGTTGCCCACCCGATGACAGAGCAGCCTGTCAGCAACGCAAGCGCCGGTGAGACACCAGTGCAGGTCGCACCGACCGATGCGACGCAACCCGTAGCCAAGACACCGCGTCCCAGAACGCGTAAACCAAAAGTAGCCGTTGTGGCGCCGCCACCTGCGGCACCCGACGTGCCGGAAATCGCCGATTAGACATTAAAAAAGGGGCGTGACTTATCAAAGTCACGCCCCTTTTTTAAGGCTCCACGGGGTTTCATAATTTGCGCTGTGCCTCGATGGCACGGGCGAGGGCGGCAAATCTTGGCAAGTCAATTTGTTCGGCCCGATCTGTGGGTGCGATATCAACACTGCGCAAAACATCCTCGATCTGTGGACAAATCCCCTTCAGACTGGCCCGCAGCATCTTGCGACGTTGACCGAACGCCTGGGCCACCACCTGCGACAGGATTTTCGGGTCAGCGGGGTAAAGTGGCTCGGCAATGGGCGTCAGATGCACAACGGCCGAATGGACCTTTGGTGGCGGGGTAAATGCCTCGGGCGGAAGCGTCAGCGCAATCTGCGCCTTGGCCTTCCATTGCGCCAGCAATGCCAACCGGCCATAGGCCTTGCTGCCCGGTTGTGCGACGATACGGTCGGCGACTTCGCGTTGAAACATCAACGTCAAACTTGACCAGAACGGCGGCCAATCGGCGGGGGTCAGCCAACGGATCAGCAATTCTGTGCCAACGTTGTAAGGCAGGTTGGCGACCACATGCACCGGACCTTGCAAATATTGCATCGGATCAACGGTCAGGGCATCGCCTTCGATCACTTGCAGACGGCCGGGATAGGCGTCAGAGATTTCAGCAAGCGCAGGAAGGCAGCGGGCGTCCTTCTCAATTGCCAGCACACGGCGGGCCCCCTGAGCCAGCAGACCGCGGGTCAATCCACCCGGGCCGGGGCCGATCTCCAACACATCCGCCCCCGAAAGATCCCCCGGTATCCGGGCGATACGGGAGGTAAGATTGAGATCAAGGATAAAGTTCTGACCCAGCGATTTTCGCGCGGCCAGCCCATGGGTTTCGATCACGTCGCGCAGGGGGGGTAAGCTGTCAATCATGGAAAAAGGCCCGGCCTTTGCATTGTGGAAGGGAGTTGGAACTGGAAGGGGGGGGTGAACAGGATTATCCCGCCGCAGCACGACAGGCCGCCATCCGTTGCGCAAAGCGCAGCGCCTCGATCAGGCTTGTCGGATTTGCAGCCCCTGTGCCGGCAATATCGAAGGCCGTGCCGTGATCGGGAGATGTCCGGATAAAGGGCAACCCCAGTGTGACATTGACGCCGCGGTCGAAATCCAGCGTTTTGATCGGAATAAGGGCTTGATCGTGGTACATGCAGACAGCCGCGTCGTACCGTGCGCGTGCTGCGGCGTGAAACATCGTGTCGGCGGACATCGGGCCGGTGATCTCGAACCCCTCGGCCTGCAACGCGGCAATGACGGGTGCGATCACTTCGATCTCTTCGCGCCCCATCGTGCCGCCTTCGCCTGCATGCGGGTTCAGTCCTGCCACCGCAAGGCGCGGACGCAGCAGGCCGAAATCCCGCTGCAAGGCGGCGTGGGTAATGCGTAGTGTCTGTTCCAGCACTTCAGGTGTCAGCGCGGTGGCGACTTCGGTCAGGGCAATGTGGATTGTCACGGGCACGACCCTGAGAGCGTCACTGGCCAGCATCATCACAACCCGGTCCACCCCCGCAAGCGCGGCAAGGTATTCGGTATGACCCGGATAGGCAAAGTTGGCGCCGTCCTTGAGGGCCTTTTTGTGGATCGGGCAGGTGACAATGCCACTGGCCTCGCCGGATTGTGCAAGTGCGACCGCGCGGGCAATCGCTGACACGACGCCGGCGGCGTTTTGCGGGTCCGGCACGCCGGCTTTGTTCGGCCCGTCAAACGGGTGGCACAAGACCGGCAACGCCGAATGTGCAACCGCAGGGGCCTGTGCGACCGACGTAATCTCGATGAAATCGGTGCCTGCCGGAAGATGTCCGGGGTCTCCGATCCACGCGAATGGCAGGCCGGCGCCAAGCGATTTCCATGCCTTCGCGGCAATTTCCGGACCAATTCCCGCGGGTTCGCCGCATGTCATCACCAAAGGAGCGGCGGTGTCAAACGCGGTCATGGCTCGCGGATGATCGCGTCAGCGCGCAGCGCAGCAAGATAGCCGTTGGCAAATGACGAAACACGCTGGCTTATCAATCGGTTACGGATACCTTCGCGGTCGACCTGATCCGACAACACCGCCGTCCGGCCACACAACATCACAAAAACCTGCTGATCGCCGCGCCGCAACGCCGCCGAGCTTTCGCCGGGATCAAGGTTGGCCAGAATGACTGCGATATCAGCCGGCACCTCGTTGAGTGGCAGGTTTTCGATGATCAGACGTTCGGGTGGTTGCTTGAGGGCGACACCATAAAGATCGTCGCAGGTGTCGACTTTTGCGGCAACTTTTGCAGCCTCGGAGGCCCCGCCTGTCAGGACATATCGAGCAAACTCGACGGATTGGGTGTTTTCATTGGCAACAGACCCTTCGCGGATCTCTCGCAGTTGATAAATTGCCAGCCCGTTTGGCACCGGCACGGGTTGGCTGATGCCACCGGGCGTCAGGGTCGAGATTTGTGCTGCGACTGCGGGGGGCAGGCTGGCAATCGGGATTGGCTGTGCAAGCCGTCCGCCGACACTGCGGCTGGCAGCCACGGAGTAGCGCGTCGCAAAGGATGAAAACCCGTCGACACTTGTGACCGTGGTGCGGATTTGCTCGGCCAGCCGGTTGGCGCGAATGGCAGCGGTCGGTGTCTCGGCGGGCAAGACGATCTCCGAGATCAGGGCAACGGCTGTGCTGCCTTGTTCGGACAATGCGACCGCGCGGTCGACCTCTGCCTCGGTGACTTGGGCGCGCGGGCCAAAACGGCTTCGCACGAGCCCTCGCCAGGCCACACCAGCGCGGATGAAGTCACGAAAGCTTTCTTCGGAAACCCCCGCACCTGTCAGAATGGCCACAAATTCATCACGGCCCAGATTGGCCCGCGCGGCGAATTCTTCCATCCCCGCCAGAATGTCCTCCTCAGCTGGAAGTATCCCGAACTCGGATGCTGCCGCCAGACGCAACCGGTCGTCGACCAGCCCGTCGCGGGCGGTCTTGTCGATGTCTCCCGGGGTCCGGAACAGTTCCAGCAAGCGGATGCGTTGGCTCAGCTCATAGTTTGTCACCGCCTGTGTGTTCACGACAATGGCTGCGGAATAGGG
>JBLHUT010000294.1:0-3677 GCA_047629975.1 Paracoccaceae bacterium | reverse complement strand
CTTCAAGCCGCGCGTGGGCCGCCGCCAGATCCTCTGGCGCGTTGATGTTGAAAAATGTGCCCGCCGGGAACACCACCTGCGCCGCGCCGTGCCGGTCTGTCCACAAAACCACCTTGCGCAACCCGTCGTTCAGTGCGGCGCGCAAGTCTTCGCGCAAGGCAACAGGCCACAGCCCGAACGTTGGATGGCGCATCGTGCGACCCTCTTCGTGGGTTGCGGCAAGGGCAATCGGATGGGCTTGGGTCGCGGCCCCTTCGGCCAGCCGCTCCGCCAGATCGCGCGGGAAAAACGGCGTGTCGGCGGCCGCTGAAATCACATGGCTGGCACCCACTGTCGCGGCATGATCCAGCCCCGCCAGAACACCGGCCAACGGGCCGGGATACTCTGCGATGCTGTCAGCCACCACCGGCAGGCCGTAATCCGCAAAGCGCGCCGGATCGCCATTGGCATTCAGCACGATACTCTCGACCTGCGGCGCAAGGCGCGCAATCACCCGGGCAAGCATCGTCTCGCCCCCAAGCAGCAACGCACCCTTGTCGCCACCGCCCATGCGGCGGGCCAGCCCACCAGCCAGCACGACACCGATCACACGGGTCATGTGCGCGCCCCCTTGCGGCTGCTTTTGCGCGGCTCGTCGGCAATCGTTGCAGGGTCGGCGTCGCGCAGCAACCGATCATCCCCCGCAAGGCAGGTAAACCGCCGCCCCCGCATCCGCCCGATCAACGTCAGCCCGACCTGTTGGGCGATCTCAACACCCCACGCCGTAAAGCCCGACCGCGAGGCCAGCACAGGAATACCCATCATCGCCGTCTTGATCACCATCTCCGAGGTCAGACGCCCTGTCGTGTACATGATTTTATCCTCGGCGGTCACGCGCTCTGCACGCATCCAGCCCGCGATCTTGTCAACCGCATTGTGCCGACCGACATCTTCCATGTAAACCAAAGGCCGCGCGCCCTGACACAGCACTGTTCCGTGTATCGCCCCCGCCTCCAGATACAGGCTGGGCGTGCGGTTTATCCGGTCTGCCAGCGCATAAAGATCAGAGGTCCGCACCGGCGTATCAGGCAAGCGCAGCCCCTCAAGCCCCTCCATCATGTCTCCGAAAACCGTGCCCACCGCACACCCCGAAGTGCGGGTCTTACGCGAGAGTTTGTCTTCGTAATCCGTCTGCTCGATCGTGCGTACGACGACCGTTTCGACCTCTTCGTCGTAATCGACGGCGGTGACTGTGTCGGTATCCTTGAGCATCCCCTGATTGCGCAAGAAACCCAGCGCAAGGTATTCAGGGTAGTCGCCAATGGTCATCGCAGTAACAATTTCGCGCCGGTTGAGATAGATCGTCAGCGGGCGCTCCTCGACCACAGACAGCGATTGCGCAACACCGTCCTGATCCACACCCGTAACCGCGCGCGTCAATCCGGCGCGTGACGGGCTGGGCGCAATCAGGAAATCAGAGACATCTTCATGCAGGGCCAATTGTGTCTTCCTTTTATTGGGGGTAACTGCCCCTTTCAGGATGCTAACCTAGCGGGACGCAATGCGACAGACCACACACAAATCAGAGTATCTGGCGGGCTTGCTTTCAGCGGTGCCGTTTCTGTTTGTCGTCTCGCCCTTTTCGATGCTGTTCGGAGTTGTCGGTACAGAAGCAGGACTGTCAATCGCCGAAGTCGCAGGGTTTTCGCTGTTGGTCTTTGCAGGAGCCGCACAATTGACCGCCGTGCAACTGATGACCGATGAGGCACCAACGGTGATCATCTTGTTGACCGGACTGGCGCTAAACCTGCGGATGGCGATGTATTCGGCGTCCCTTACCCCGTGGTTGGGCAAGGCCAGTTTGAAAATGCGGGTCGGGTTGGCCTATCTTCTGGTGGATCAGACCTATGCGGCGTCGCTTGCGCGGTACGAAGACAAACCGGACATGGCGCTTGGTCACAGAATTGCGTTTTATATCGGAATCTCGACGCCCCTGATCATCTTCTGGAATATCTTTACCCTGATCGGGGCGCATATCGGTCAGGGTATTCCGCCAGAATACGCGTTGGATTTTGCCATGCCGATCGCCTTTCTTGCTTTGGTGGTTCCGGCCCTGCGCACCGGTGCCCATATCGCGGCTGCAACGGTTGCCGTAATCATGTCCCTGATTCTGGCCGGTTTGCCGTTCAACGGCGGTCTTTTGATCGCAACCGCGCTGGCAATGGCCACAGGCGCCGAGATCGAACGCCGGACCAATCGTGCGCTCCCTCACGACGGCTCCGCGCCATGATCGCCGAACACTACGACATCTGGTTCATAATCGTGGCGCTCGGGCTTGGCACTTTCCTGATCCGGTTTTCGTTTCTCGGTCTGGTCGGCGACCGCAAATTGCCCGACTGGATACTTCGGCATCTGCGCTACACTGCCGTGGCCGTCTTGCCGGCCCTGATCGCTCCGCTGATTTTGTGGCCACAAGCCACCGGCGGCACCCCGGATATTCCGCGTATCGCGGCGGCTTTTACGACACTGGGGGTCGGATATCTGACAAAAAGTGTTCTGGGGGCAATTATCGCAGGCTTTATTGTGCTTTATGGCGCTCTTGCGTTGCTTTGAGAGACAAAGCTACTGGTACACCAACTCGGCTGTCGATGCAGTGCTGCCTTTGGGCCGATCATCAAAGACGCGGGACGTTTTGACATTCGGCAGTTCGGCAAACTTGTTCATCGTCTTAGCCGGAAAAAAGCTGTGCCCGACGCTTTCAAATCCCGGAATCTGCGCCAGAACACGCGAAATTGCGTTGCTGCACATGGCTTTGGGCACTGCGCCGTAATTCTGTACGGTTTGCAACGCGCGCTCTGCGACCTCGGGGGTGACCTCTATTTCTTGCAGCACGACGTGGAACGTATCACGGGCGTGGTAGTCGATATAAAGGTTGAGGATCGGTGGCCTTATTCCCAGTTGCACGTCGTTACGCTCGGGGATGGACGGGTGGCGAAACGTACCGGCAGGGTCAAAAATCACCCTTTGTGACCCGTTTATCATCAAACCAGAATGCGCGCCGGACTGGCTTCGATTGTTGATCACCGTCACCAATGTAATCGTCTTAGGTCCCGGATGGACGTAAGCCGCCCGTTGCACCTGCTCTTCGGGTGCCCAGATAGGCTCGGCTGTACATCCGGCCAAACCAAACAGGGCAAGGGAGATAAACAGCACATTGCGGGCGTTGAACGCCCAACCCCGAATCGCGGTTCCGATCATTTCGGGCCTCAGCCGTTAACGATGTAGAGGAAGATCAAAAAGCCAATGATGCCAACAATCGAATAGGTCGCCATCTTTGCAAACGTTACAAATGTCTTTTCCTGCACATCGATATTCATGCTTCCGTGAACGTGTTTCTCTTCGGACATGATGCGTCTCTCCTTAGGGTGTTTATCGAGGTCTAGCGGAACAGATCGCCTATGTTAAGTACCTTGGTCCGGAACAAAACATCGCAGGTCAAATAGCCTGCCACAGATAAGCCCCATCGGGGCCGGTACTGCGGCGTACCTTTCCAAGAACAAGCAGGTGATTGAGGTGTGCCACGGCCTCGACCATCGCCAGACCATATTCCCCCGGTCCAATCTTGCGTTTGTAAAGGCACGGAAAACACGCATGCGCCGTGCGCGGCTCAGCCAGAAACACAGCCAGCCGCGACAGCG
>JBLHUT010000293.1:0-3696 GCA_047629975.1 Paracoccaceae bacterium | reverse complement strand
AGCCGCAAGGACAGATGGCACGCGACCTTTACGAGGCTATGGAAACTGCCCGCTGCGAAGCTGTCGGCGCGCGCGCCATGCCCGGGACCGCCGGAAACATCGACGCAAAGATTGCGAACGAGGCCGAGCGGCGCGGTTATTCCCAGATTACAACCGCCTCGGAAGCCCCGCTCGCCATCGCCGCGGGCTACCTGATCCGCAATCTGGCAACGGGGCGCCCGCTTCCCGAAGGGGCGCAGAACGTGCTGGAGTTATGGCGCGAGCACCTCGAAGGCTCCGCCGCCGACACGCTGGAAAACCTGGCCGATTGCCTGAGCGACCAGACCGCTTTTGCGAAATTCGCGCGTCAGATAATCGACGACCTCGGATACGGCGATCAATTGGGCGACGATCCTGATTCAAGCGACGAGGATGACAACCCCCAAGAAGCCCAGGAAGATGCCGACGACGTCGACAGCGACGGTGACGACTCCGAGCAATCCGAAGACGAGAACGACGCCAGCGCCGAACAGGAGCAAGACGCCACCGATGATGCCTCCGAGGCGTCGGTTACGATGGATGACATGGCCGATGCCGAAATGGGCGACGAGGCGGAAATGCCCGAAGGCGAAAGCCCTCTTGAGGCCCCTGCCCCAAATCCGTTCAGCGACGCCGACCCGAATTACGACGTCTTCACAAACGAGTACGACGAGGAAATTCGCGCCGAAGACCTTGCTGATCCGGTCGAACTGGAACGCTTGCGCGCCTATCTTGACCAACAGTTGGAACCGCTCAAAGGGGCGGTAAGCCGGCTTGCGAACAAGTTGCAGCGCAGGCTTCAGGCACAGCAGAACCGGTCGTGGGAATTCGACCTCGAGGAGGGCACGCTTGATGCCGGACGGCTCGCGCGGGTCGTGGCCAACCCGACCATGCCTTTGTCGTTCAAACGGGAAAAAGACACCGAATTCCGCGATACGGTTGTGACCTTGCTGCTGGACAATTCCGGCTCCATGCGTGGACGCCCGATCAGTATCGCGGCAATCTGTGCCGATGTGCTTGCCCGGACACTCGAGCGGTGTCAGGTCAAGGTCGAGATTCTGGGCTTTACCACCCGTGCGTGGAAAGGCGGCCAATCCCGCGAAAAGTGGCTGGCCGAAGGGCGCGCGCAAGCACCCGGTCGCTTGAACGATCTGCGCCACATCATTTATAAATCTGCTGACGCACCGTGGCGGCGGGTGCGCCCCAACCTTGGGCTGATGATGAAAGAGGGCCTGCTGAAGGAAAATATCGACGGGGAGGCGCTTGAATGGGCCCACCGCCGGATGTTGGGCCGCCCCGAGGCCCGAAAACTGCTCATGGTCATCAGCGACGGTGCGCCGGTGGACGATTCAACCCTGTCTGTGAACCCCGCAAGCTATCTGGAAAAGCACCTGCGCGACGTCATCGCCATGATCGAACGGCGCCGCGCCGTCGAGTTGATGGCCATCGGCATCGGCCATGATGTGACCCGTTATTACAACCGCGCCGTGACCATCACCGATGTCGAGCAACTTGCCGGGGCGATGACCGAACAGCTTGCCGGATTGTTCGAAACCGACCCGCGCATCCGCGCGCGGTTGTCCGGCTCGAAAAGGGGCCGGTGATGTTTCAAACTTTTACGGCCTCGACGCGTCCTGCCGATGGTCCGCCACGGTTGCGGGCTCTTCGCGAAGCGCTGGGCAAACTGGGGCTCGATGGTTTTCTGATCCCGCGTGCCGATGCGCATCAGGGCGAGTATGTCGCCCCCCGTGACGAACGGCTGTCCTGGTTGACGGGATTTACGGGTTCGGCAGGCTTTTGTGCCGTGCTGCCGCAGATCGCAGGCGTGTTCATCGACGGGCGCTATACCGTGCAGGTCCGCACACAAGTGGACACCGCACATTTTACCCCCGTGGCATGGCCCACAACGCAATTGGGCGACTGGTTGGTTGCGCAGCTGCCCAACGGGGGCGTTATCGGTTTTGATCCGTGGCTGCACACCGAAGCCGAGATGGACAAATTGCGCACCACCTGCGGCACGGCCGGCATCACATTCCAAAGCGTAGCCAACCCTGTTGATACGGTTTGGCTTGATCAACCCGACCCGCCGATGGGCCAACTTATTGTACATCCGCTCGAATTCGCCGGCGAAAGCGCGGCTGACAAGATCGCGCGGCTGTGTTCCGGAATGACCACTGAAACTGCGGTTTTGACGCTGCCTGACAGCATTGCGTGGCTGCTTAACATCAGGGGCAGCGATATCGTGCGCAATCCGGTGCCGCATGTCTTTGCGCTGCTGCACAAATCAGGCACCGTTGATCTGTTTTGTGCGCCTGAAAAGATATCGCCGGCCGTGTCCGCCCATCTGGGGCCACAGGTGCGCCTTTACGATCCATCCCGTTTCGCCGCGCAACTGGATGCGTTGCACGGGCCGGTACAGATTGACCGCAACACGGGGCCGGTCTGGCTCCAGTCACATCTGGCCAACGCCAGCATCGAATGGGTCGCCGACCCCTGCATCCTGCCAAAGGCCTGCAAAAACGCGCCTGAAATCAAAGGCATGCAAGAAGCACACCTGCGCGATGCCATCGCGATGATCCGGTTTCTTGCGTGGCTCGACGAGGCCGCACCGACCGGAACCCTGACAGAGACGCAAGTGGTTTCCCGGCTCGAGACCCTGCGGCGCGCCGACAACAGCCTGCGCGACATCAGCTTTGAAACCATCGCCGGTAGCGGGCCGAACGGTGCGATTGTCCACTACCGCGTCACCGACGACACGGACCGGACCATCGCCCCCGGAGAGTTGCTTCTGGTGGACAGTGGCGGGCAGTACATCGACGGCACCACCGATATAACCCGGACGGTCGCCACAGGCCCCGTGGCAGCCTTCGAGAAACGCTGCTTCACCCGCGTGCTTCAGGGTATGATCGCCATCTCGCGCGCGCGCTGGCCAAAAGGCCTTGCAGGGCGCGATCTTGATGCGCTGGCACGCGCGCCTTTGTGGGCGGACGGGCTTGATTATGACCACGGGACCGGCCACGGGGTCGGTGCCTATTTATCCGTACACGAAGGCCCACAGCGGCTTTCGCGTCAATCCGGCGTACCTCTGGCATCCGGCATGATCCTGTCGAACGAACCGGGCTATTACCGCGAAGGCGCTTTCGGGATCAGGCTCGAAAACCTGATCGTGGTGCAATCGGCTCCGGACCTGCCCGGTCAGGACCAGCGAGAGATGCTCGATTTCAGCACGTTGACCTGGGTGCCACTGGACCTTCGGCTGGTTGACAAGGGCCTGCTTGGCCCCGACGAGAAAGCGTGGCTCAACACCTATCACCAAGAGGTGCGCACCCGCCTCGAGCCACACCTTGACCCAGATGTCGCAGCTTGGCTGGTTCAGGCGACATCCCCGATCTGAGCAAGCAACACCATCTTTGACACAGTACACCAGTTTACGCCAAATACGGAAAATGACCCAAAGAGGAACCACAATGGCTGACCATATCAAGATCCGTGCCGCACAAGGCACTTGGGTAGTGCGTGCCGCAGGCGCCGTCATCGGCGAGAGCAGTCAGGCATTGGAACTGTGCGAAGGAGACAGGGAACCGGTTATCTACTTTCCGCGAAAGGACATCGCGATGGCGTTTTTCGACCCGACCGGCATGAAAACCCACTGCCCACACAAAGGCGACGCCTCCCATT
>JBLHUT010000292.1:0-3759 GCA_047629975.1 Paracoccaceae bacterium | reverse complement strand
GAGAGATGCGCACCGTGACCGGACAGGTGTCGGATATCACCGCTGGAATCGACCCGTTGCGCCCCGGTAAATTCGGCCTTGTTGTGACCGTGATGCCGGATGCGGCCTCAGTCAACCAGTCGCGGCGCGAGTTCCGGGCAGATGCGCCGGTGCAATTGTCGATCTTGCGCGGTTGGTCGTTTCCGGGCGCACAGATGTTTGCCGACCTCAAGAAGTCTCTCGAAACCCTGTTGAAAGGGCAATAAAAAATGTTCGCACCCGAGACGGAATACGCTTTTGACAAAGATCTGACCGTCAAACTGCGGGAGCTAACAAAGCGGCCGCGAAAGGGCTTGCGAAAGTGGCGCTTCGGGCAGTTGATTCTGCTGGGATGTTTGATGAGTACCCTTTTGTACTTGTTGACCTTTACTTCGAACAGGTTCTTCCAGCCTGATACCCGCCATGTGACGCTTGTTCTGGGCACTTTGGGGGCATGGCGTTTTAGCTGGTGGTTTACCCACGCCATACGCGCCGAGGCTTACCGCGTGTTCAAATGGCCCGGCATGCGCGCGCGGGCCGACAAGCTGTGGAAAGAGGGGTGGCGACCACGGCGGCTCCATATCCAGATGACGACCTATTACGAGGAACCGGCCATCACCAAGCGGGTCATTGGCGCGATTCTGGCCCAAATCCGCCGCGAGCGCATCCCCACGACGCTTTATATTGGCACCGGCTCGTCCTATGACGAGCTGATTATCCGCTCGTTTGTGGAAACCCACGCGCAGGATATCTCGGATGATCTCGCCGAGCTGGTGTTCATCCGGCAAAACCAGTCGGGCAAGCGGATGGCGATCGGGCTGATCTTGCGGGCGATCAACCGTGCCGGGGTCGATCCGAACGACCTTGTGATCTTTATGGACGGCGACGCGCTTTTTGGGCACGACGTGATGGAAAAGACCCTGTCGATGTTCGGGGCCGACCCCGCGCTTCAGGCCTTGACCACCGACGAAGAGGTCATCTGTTACGGCCCCGGCTGGATCCAGAGTTGGTTGAACATGCGCTTTGCCCAACGAAGACTCGCGATGCAAAGCCACGCAATGTCAGACAAGGTGCTGACCCTGACAGGACGGATGAGCGTGTTTCGTGCCCAACACATGCTAAACGAGAGATTCATACGCACCATCGAGGCAGATCACCTTGACCATTGGCTGTGGGGCCGGTTCCGATTTTTGTCGGGCGACGACAAAAGTACATGGTATCATATGCTGACCTGTGATGCGAAAATGACCTATGTGCCCGACGCGACCGTTTACACGATCGAGGTGATCAAAGAGAACGGCATGGAGCGCATGGTCCAGAACTTTCGCCGCTGGTCGGGAAATATGTTGCGCAACGGATCGCGTGCCATCGCGCTTGGTCCGCGCAAGGTCAAACCGTTTATCTGGTGGTGTGTCGTCGATCAGCGGATCGCGATGTGGACGATGATGGTTTCGCCCATACTTGCGATTCTTGCGGCCTTTGTTGACCCGATGTATCTTTGGTCCTGTTTGATCTGGGTGGTTTTTTCGCGGCTGGTGCTTTGTTTGTTCCTGTACCGCTACAGTCGCACGGTGGATTTGTCTTGGCCGTTTATCCTGTATCTCAATCAGGTCATTAACGCCTCGGTCAAGATTTTCATGATCTTTCACCTGTCCAAGCAGAATTGGTCGAACCGTGGCAACCAAAGCTCGGGTGGCGGCGAGGGATGGTTTGCCGAGCTTCAGAACTGGACCGCAAAGGCGCAACTTGTCACTGCGGTGGCGACATTCATCGTGGGTCTTGCCGTCTACATCGGTTTGTTCGAGGTACCGTTTCTGTTTTGATTTCCGCACGGTGCGGCCTATCCCAAAGGATAGCGCGGGGCGGCAAATGCGCCCTTCAACTGCCCTGCCGCACAGAAGACACGTCCGGCGCAAACCGGTAAACCTTGCTCCAGAAGTTGAACACATTCCTTACCGGAGCCTACAAAATGACGCTGTCCCTGATGCCTTCGATGATCCATCCTGTTATTCTTGCTGGCGGTGCCGGAACGCGCCTTTGGCCTGCTTCGCGCAAAAGCTACCCCAAGCAGTTTACCGAACTGATGGGTGACAAGAGCCTGTTTCAGGAAACGGTGTCGCGGGTTCAGGGTAAGGGTTTTGCCGCCCCCACGGTTGTCACCAATTCCGAGTTCCGCTTTATCACCGCCGAGCAACTTTCGGACATCGGGATCGACGGCGCCGACATTCTGATCGAGGCCGAGGGCCGCAACACAGCGCCTGCGATTCTGGCGGCGGCCTTGCGGCTCGAGGCGACACCGGATGCGATAATGCTGGTGCTGCCGTCCGATCACCTGATCAAGGACGAGCCTGCGTTTCGTGCCGCTCTGGCCGAGGGCGAAAAGCTGGCCCGTCAGGGACAGTTGGTCACTTTCGGTGTCAAACCGGAGCACGCCGAAACGGGTTACGGATATCTTGAGTTAAGCGCGCAGGCCAACACCCTTGAAAGCCAGCCGCTGCGGACATTTGTCGAAAAGCCCGATCTGGCAGATGCCAAAAAGATGCTCGAAACAGGTCGTTACTTGTGGAATGCGGGCATTTTCATGTTCCGTGTGGGCACCATCATCGAGACATTCGAGATTCTCGCCCCCCGTCTGGTCATGCCGTGCCGTGCCGCGCTGGCAACAGGCCACGACGATCTGTGTTTCTTCCGTCTTGGTGCCGAGGCGTACGCCCGGTGCGAGGATATCTCGATAGATTACGCAATCATGGAAGGCGCCGACGCGTTGCATGTGGTTCCGATGACGTGCGGCTGGTCCGATCTGGGGTCGTGGGATTCGGTCTGGAAGGCGGGGGCGTCTGATGAGGCAGGCAACGTTTTGACCGGCTCCAGCACGCAGCTGGATTGCACCAATTCTCTGTTGCGCTCTGAATCTGACGGCATCCGGCTTGTGGGCCTTGGGCTGAAAAACATCGCGGCCATCGCCATGGGTGATGCTGTTCTGGTGGCCAATATGGACGACGCACAGCGTGTCAAAGAGGTTGTCGCCGAGCTGAAGATCCAAAAGGCGGTGCAGGCCGAAACCTTTGCGCGGTGTCACCGGCCATGGGGATATTACGAGACGCTGTCATTGGGCAACCGGTTTCAGGTCAAGCGGATCATGGTGACGCCGGGTGCGGCGCTGAGTTTGCAAAGCCACGTGCACCGCGCCGAACATTGGGTCGTGGTCGAGGGCACGGCACAGGTTACAGTTGATGCCGATGTCACGATGGTCTCCGAGAACCAGTCTGTCTACATTCCGCTTGGTGCTGTGCACCGGCTTGAAAACCGGGGCAAGGTGCCGCTGCACCTGATCGAAGTACAGTCGGGCGCGTATCTGGGCGAGGACGATATTGTCCGCTACGAGGATGTTTATGCGCGGGTGGAACCTGCTGCGGCAAAAATCGCCTAGCACGGATTCTGTGCAATAATCTTGCGGCTCTCTGGCCCGCGACATCTCCTAGTTTCAGGGGACGTCGCGGGCCTTTTTCGTTGTCGGGGGGGTGGGAGTTCGGAAGGCTAACAGGGCGACCTTTCACGATGAAATACGTCTGCACAGGGCGTCCTATACTTTTGGGTAGCCCAAGGTGCCAATTGCGCGGCTGGCTATCCGTTCTCACAGAAGAATTAAATAAAACAATGCGTTATTTATTCATCAAGAGTTAAACAATGTTACTGAAAGGTTACTCCAATGATGGACCTCACCCCGTTCGATACCTCCGC
>JBLHUT010000291.1:0-3829 GCA_047629975.1 Paracoccaceae bacterium | reverse complement strand
CGTCTCTGATGAAACTTTGCGCGAGCGTCACGAACTTGATCCCGGCACCTGCTGCCTTGACTGTGGCGGCGAGCTGCGCGTCACGCCAAAGGCGTGCGATCCTATGCGCGCCTTTGGTGCGACGGGCGAAAATGTCAACGAACTTTTCGATATGATCGCCGCGCAGATGAAGGTGACCCAGATCGCCCGCATCAAGAAGTCCTGCCGCCGTTGTGAAAAGATAGTGCAGGAACCCGCGCCAAGCCGTCCGATCCCGGGCAGCATGGCAGGGCCAAACTTGTTGGTCCATGTTTTGGTCTCGAAGTTCGACGATCACCTTCCCCTCTATCGCCAGCAAGAGATATTTGAACGCATGGGGCGCAGCCATTGTCACTCGGACCAATGGCCCATCAATGACGACCATTCCCGAAAGCACGCTCGTCGGTTGGGGCGGTCGGGCCATGAAAACCCTGTCGCCGCTGATCGAGAGGATCGAGGCGGACATCATGGCCAGCGATTTGCTCCGTGCGGACGATACCCCAATCCGTGTGCTGGACCGCTCAAGGCGCGACAAGGGGCTTGGCAAAGAGGTCAAGCAAGGCCGGATTCGGGCCTGTGTGTGCGATCAACGTCCTTGGGCGGGGAGTGCACCACTTGGTGCTGTCTATCGGTTCGCGCCGAATTGGAAGAAAGAGCACGTTCTCGGCCATCTGGCCAACGTCCGCGGCATCCTTCAAGCGGACGGCTACAAGGGACATGCCAAACTCTACGCGGCTGAACCGGGTGGTGTGCCCCGCTTTCGGGAGGCGGCCTGTTGGGCCCATCTGCGGGGCGACTTCCACGATTTCTGGACCTCGACCAAATCCGGGATCGCCCGCGAGGCGCTCGACCGGATCGGCAAACTCTACGACATTGAGCGCGACAGCGAGCCGATGTGTGCCATTGGTTCAAGCACGATGGCGAGCGGTCAACCCGCTTACGTCCGCCATGCCGCGCGGCAAAAGCTGAGCCAGCCAAAGGTCGAAGCCTTCTTTACCTGGTCCGAACAACAACTCCTGCGCATTCCGGGCAAGAGCGATCTGGCGAAAGCGTTCCGCTATTGCCTCAGTCGGCAGGAGGCCTTCAGCCTGTTCCTGACTGACGGTCGTGTGGCCATCGACAACAATACCGCTGAGCGGGCCCTGCGCCCGACTGGCTCCTCTCGGCAGATTGCTGCGCAATCGCCTGTCAGGCAATGATAGGGCAGAAGAATTGTCTATTTACAGGGGCGAACACTGGCGCAGAGACTCTCGCGCGTGCCGTGACGGTCATCGAAACCGCCAAGCTGAACGGCCTCGACCCGCAGGCTTACCTCGCTGATATCCTCGACCGCATCCATGATCACAAGATCAACCGCCTTGATGAATTGCTGCCGTGGAATTGGGCACCGCAAGCCTCGGTCAACGGCAGTCAAGCCGCATAAGCCGCGGTATCAATGACTCGGTTACGGTTCATAGTAAAATGACGACCGCGAGATCGACAGCAAGGCGCATTGCCTGCCAACAGACAGGCCCCGGATGTTCGGCTCAACCATTTTGCGCCTCACTTTCCGGTCCACGGCTTGAGCTTTCGTGACAAAAAATCATTGGCGACAGCCAACTCCCCGATCTTGGCGTGCAGGTCTTTTACCTGCTCGTCGTAGACATCACGTGCCTTACGGCTGCTGCGTTCGAACACACCCGACGCGCGCTCAAGCAAAGCCCGCTTCCATTGATGGATCATCGTCGGGTGAACCCCGAACCTGCTCACCGTCTCTTCGCCTTTCAACGCCACCTTCGCCTTGAACTCCGGGTGGTGTTGCTTCCGTTTCGATATATCTGATCTCCTTCGTTTTGAAGAACAGAAAACTACAAATCGCAGCTTACGTCAGTGTCCGATTTTCGGGGGACAGCTCAATAGGTCTACGGCAAACTCGGGACGATGCACTATTGCCACCTCCAATTCAGCCACTGGTGGCGCAGCCGTTCCAGAACATCTAGCGCACCTTGAATTTACACCCCTTGCGTTAGCTGGTACGCTGCTGAGCGGTCTGGATAGTCTTTGCCTGCTCTCGCAGGACAAACTTCTGGATCTTTCCGGTGGAGGTTCTGGGAATGGCCGTAAACACAAAGCACCCCGGAACCTTGTAGGCCGCAAGCTCCCGTCGGCACCAGTCTTTCATCATTGCTGCATCGGCCGATTGGTCCGGAGCAAGTTCGATAAAGGCGCAAGGCGTCTCCCCCCATTTCTCGTGGGGCATAGCAACGACCGCCACCACAGCGACGGCAGGATGACGATAAAGCGCCTCCTCTACCTCGATAGAAGAGATGTTTTCCCCCCCCGAGATAATAACATCCTTGGAACGGTCCTTGAGCTGGATATAGCCGTCGGGATGCAAAACACCCAAATCGCCGGAATGGAACCACCCCCCCGCAAAGGTCTTTCTCGTGGCTTCGGGATTGCGGAAATATCCCTTCATGACGACGTTTCCGCGAAACATGACCTCGCCCATCGTCTTGCCGTCACGGGGGACAGGCAGCATCGTTTCGGGGTTCAGGACATCCAGCTGCTCCAGCGGCAGATAGCGCACACCCTGACGGGACTTGAGAGCGGCTTGCTGGCCCGGAGGCAATTCTGACCACGCCTCGTGCCAATCATTGACCACCGCCGGACCATAAGTTTCGGTCAAACCATAAAGGTGGGTCACGTCAAAGCCTGCGGTTTTCATATCCGCCAGCAGCTTTTCGGGGGGTGGGGCCGCGGCCGTAAAGAACTGCACCGTGTGCGCGAGGTCACGTTTGACCGCATCAGCCGCCGAGATGATCAGCGACATGACAATCGGAGCCCCGCAAAGATGGGTTACATGTTCACACGCAAGCGCCTTCCAGATCGGTTCGGCGCGGACTTGGCGCAGGCAAACATGAGTGCCGACAATCGCAGACAGCGTCCACGGGAAGCACCAGCCATTGCAGTGGAACATCGGCAGGGTCCACAGATAGACCGCGTGTTTTTGCATCGAGGAGGTCAACGCATTACCCTGTGCCAGCAGATAGGCACCCCGGTGATGCGACACCACGCCTTTGGGGTCACCTGTTGTGCCGGAGGTGTAGTTGATCGAGATCGCGTCCCACTCATCCTCAGGCATCAACCATGCGAAATCTGGGTCGCCTTTAGTCAGGAATGCCTCGTAATCTATTGTTTCACCGGGCGTTTGCGGCCCATCAAACTCCGGCCCATCAAATTCCGGATCATCATATTGGATCAAGACGGGTCTGACTGTGGCCAGCGCAAGCGCTTCTTGCATCAACGGCATGAATTCACGATCGACGATCACGAGTCCGGACATGGCGTGATCGAGTTGAAAAGCGATCATTGCCGCATCTAGACGGGTGTTTACCGAATGCAGGACACCACCGCACATCGGCACACCGTAGTGACACTCCAACATGGCAGGAGTGTTCGCCAGAAGGGCCGACACCGTGTCCCCCCGACCGATACCCGCCTGCGACAAAGCCGAGGCGAGTTGCCGCGAGCGGGCATAGAACGCAGAATAACTGCGGCGCAGTGTGCCGTGCACAATCGCCGTATGCTCGGGAAAAACGCTTGCGGCGCGATCCAGAAAGGTCAGCGGTGTCAAAGGCTGAAAATTCGCGGGATTACGATCCAGACCGGTATTATAGGGGTTCGGCTTCATGGGCTCAGGTATCCTGCCACTGGGGCGCACGTTTCTGGATGAAGGCACCGATGCCTTCTTCGGCATCCCGAGCCAGCATGTTCTCGACCATCACGCCCGACGCGTAGGCATAGGCGTCCGACAGCCCCATTTCGCGCT
>JBLHUT010000290.1:0-3880 GCA_047629975.1 Paracoccaceae bacterium | reverse complement strand
CCATTAACCGTTTCACCGGCCTGTCCGATCAGGGCGGTGAAATCCTGTCGGTAGGGGCTGAGCGTGGCACCAAGATAAGCCTGCATCAGGGCGGCCATCTCGGCCTGCTGCGCCCCGTCATAGCGGGTGATTACACAGCGCACCGCATCCCATTCAAAGGCCAGCTCGTCAGTGCCAAGAGCGCGCGCGGCGATATTTTCGCCGTCCTCGATACTGGCAAATGTCGAGTGGAGCATATCGAAAAACCGCCCCGTTGAATCAAACTCCAGAAACGAGGCCCCCAGCGGCACAAGCAGGATATCGGCCGCCGACAATCCGTTGATGGTCAGATAGCCAAGGGCCGGCGGGGTATCAAGAAACACCAGATCATAATCATCCAGAACGCCGTCTTGGGCCAGAACATCGCTAAGGGCCTCCCAGAGTTTCCAGCCGCGCGCGGCCATGCGCCAGACAGGGATCTGAAACTCGGTCCAGTAAAGGTTGAGCTGCGCGCCGATCAGGTCGATGTTGGGCCAGTGGGTTTTGGCGATCACGTCGCTTGCCTGCATCTTCAGCGCTTCGGTCAGGGTTTCGTCCATCGCCTGCGGGTTTTCTCCGCGGTCCATCCGGCGCTGGTTATTGGCGCGCAGATGGGTGGCGTAATGACGGGCGAGTAAGGGAAAGACTGTGGACCATTCATCTGCGACCTTGCCGCCGAATATGGAGGTCATGGAGCCCTGACTGTCGAGGTCGATTACCAGAACCTTGTAGCCGTCAAGGGCTGCCGACATGGCCAGATGTGCTGCGGTTGACGTCTTGCCGACGCCACCTTTGAAATTGGCTACAGCCACGATTTTAGCAGGCAGCCCTTTGGGTCGGTAAGGCATGTATTCTTTGGCTTTGGAGCCTTCGGCCCCGAAATGGGCTTTGAGGGTAAGAACCTCGTCCAGGGTAAACCATTTGGCCCCGCCCTCGGTTTCGCTGCGCCCTTGGGGCAGGGCGGTGTTCAGACGCAGAACACGGCGGAAATGTTGCGGGGCGACGGGGATCAGATATTTGGTGATTTCCCAAGTTGAAAACAGTCGCAAGGTCCGGCTGCCCGTTTCATCAAGCCCGCGGCTGGCAAGATCGTTGCGGCCCTGTTCACAGGCGCGTGCGATATCCGAAAAGCCTTTGGTGGATTCAGGTTGCCCGAGCTGATCAAGGGCCGCGTCGGGTGAGATGTTGAAATAGGGGGGCAGGCTGCTGTTGGATGACATGAGGCCTCGGATCTGATGTTACGCGTTTCAGCCCATGTTACACGAAACGTGGAACATGGGAAGTGCGGTTTGATCCGGGATTGATTCTAAAGCAATTTTACGGAGGAGATTTGTAAAAACCGGCACAGGAAGGGGGGCTGTGTGCTGGTTGCAGGTGGCAAAATCTTTTTTTTAGTTATGAATCTGTTAATAGACGTTACACGACTTTTGGGGATTTGATAAGTCTTTGGTTCTGTTGTGTGAAAGAGTCTTTTTGAGACTGTGGGGTGACTCTGATACTACGTTGGAATGACTCTGATCCCACGTTGAGGTGACTCTGATACACCGTTGGAGAGACTTTACCCACAGGGCGGGTCCGCATAGCGTGGTGTCATTGAAACGACGAAGCCTGAAACGGGGCTGGAGCACGCATGACAGGCGGTATCACAGGGCGGCAGACAGGGCGCGCGGGGGCTTTTTCAAGGTCCGTTGCCGGGGATGCTCGTGCATCCGGGGACAACGGTGCAAAAACGCTGCCTGTCGGAGAATTCTTTGTTTGCGATATTCTGGCGGCGATGCCCAAGCATGATCTGGCGAGCATGGAGCATCCGTTGTTCTCGCTGGCGACGCGACCGGACCGGCGTATCCTGTCGTACGAGCATAATGGCAGCGAGATCACAGTGACGCCCTCGGTCAAGGGGCGGGCGACGATCTTTGACGCCGATATTCTGATCTTTTGTATCAGCCAGTTAATGGCGGCGATCAATGCCGGGCGTCCGACGGCGCGGGCACTGACACTGACGGCGCATGACCTGTTGCTGGCCACCGGGCGCGACACCAGCGGCGATGCCTACCGGCGGTTGCGCGATGCGTTCGAGCGGCTGGCGGGTACGCGTATCACCACCAACATTGCCACCGGCGGGCAGGATGTGACGCGCGGTTTCGGCTTGATCGAAAGCTGGGAGATTGTGCGCCACACCCGCCGCGGGCGGATGGTGAGCGTGCGTGTGACGCTGTCGGACTGGCTGTATCAGGCGGTGTTGTCGAAATCTGTCCTGACGTTGAACCGCGCCTATTTCGGGCTGCGCAAACCGCTTGAGCGGCGGCTGTACGAATTGGCGCGCAAGCATTGCGGCCGCCAGCCCGAATGGCGGGTCTCGGTCGAGACCTTGTGCAAGAAGTCCGGCTCGGCCAGTCCGCGGCGGGTGTTTCGCGCGATGCTGCGCGAGATTATCCGCGCCGATACGCTGCCTGATTATCTGATGCTCGAGGCGGGTGGTGATATCATTCGTGTGACCCCGCGCGAGGGGGTGGTGGATGTGTCGGACGTACTGGTCTTTCCTCCGCAAATCTCGCCCGACGCGCTTGAGGCGGCGCGCCGGCAGGTCCCCGGTGCGGATGTTTATGCGCTGGAGGCCGAATGGCGCGGGGTCTGGGCCAAAAGCGGGCAACCGGTGTTGCATGCGCCAGACCGCGCCTTTCTGGGCTGGATCGCCAAGCGGGCCGCCGCTGATGCCACAGAAAGGCAGGTCTGATCGCGAGCAGACCTGCACGCATGATCTCCTGCGCAAAGCCGGTTAATAAAGTCTTGCAGTGACGCGCGGCGAGGTAGGTTTTTTACCACCTTGGTCTGCGAGTTTTGCACCCGTGCCGCATGTGTTTTCCGATGGGAACGTCGGAGTCATGCCGGTGCACGGGATGTGTGCAAGGAGAACAGAACCATGGCTTTGATTACGAATGCGACCACTGTGTGGTCCGATCCGGTGACGCTGGCAGAAGACGAGATCTGGCAAGCGCGCCAGGGCAGCGTGTTTTTGACCACGACCGACGGGCCGGTGGCCACCGACGGCATTGCGCTGGCGTTGCGCGACGGGCTGCGGCTGACTGCGGGAACGGAATTGCGGTATCGCAAGGAAGGTTCGACTGCTGCGGTCATCGTGCGGGAGGTCATATAAATGAATTTTGTGGGTGGCACGGGCGATTTTTGGCAAGGTGGGTTGAACCTGAAGGCCGCGGTCACCGCGCCCTCGGGCAAGACAGCGACGATTGTGGCGAACCGGATAACCGGTACGGCCCCGGCGGGTATGTTTTTTGAGGCAGGCACGGCAGGATTTGCCGAAACCCGCCCGGATCACGACCTGCGCTATCGTTGGCGGTTCGGGGATGCAGGGGAGTACAGCGCGCTGCGTGCCGATCATCCCCAAGGCACCGACCGCAACATTGCCTATGGCCCCATGGCCGCCCACACATTCGAGACACCGGGCACCTATACGGTGCTGGTGCAGGTCGGGGACGGCGTGGATATCGAGGTCGGGTCCGTGATTGTCACGGTGACTGACCCTGATGAGGTTTACGCAGGGGCGGCGAGCTATGTCATTGCTCCGGGCGGAGGCTCTGTGGAGGACGCGCCAGCAGGCGCGCTGACCCATCCAACGCTGTCCTCGGCCAAAGCGCATGCGATCGGGGCAGGGCGGCGCAGGGCGCGGTTTTTGTTCGAGCGCGGCGTGGCGCATGATATTTCAGGGCAGGGCACGTTTGCGGCCACCCAGTTCGACAGCCTGTATTTCGGGGCCGTCGGCACCGGTGCGATGCCGGTTGTGAATGATACACTGTCTGTGGACGGGGCGGTTTCGGGGGGCGAGGTGGTGGTCACGGGCCTGAGC
>JBLHUT010000289.1:0-3892 GCA_047629975.1 Paracoccaceae bacterium | reverse complement strand
GGGATTGTCGAAAACACACACGATGTCGCGCTGTTCTGCGCGGGCCACAAGCGACGTATCGCGCAAGGCTCCAAGCGTGCCGTCGCTGCGCAATTCATGAAAATGGTGGCCATGCAGGTGGATGCCATGCGCAAAGGCGGTGTCGTTGATCAGCGATATCCGCGCGGTTTCCCCGCGAGAGAACCGGTGCAGCGGGATATCGTCCATGACCGACTTCCCGTTGAATGCCCAGATACCATCGGGCATCCGCATCCGCCCCATTGCACCGCCCTGCATTTCAAGCGTCAGAGGGGTGGCTGCGGCCATGTCAGGCACCGGAAGGGCGTTGGGCTCAAGCGGGGGGACAGGACCGCGTGGGACGCGTGCCGCGGTACCGCGCACCGGAATTCGGCCCATCTCGTAGGGGTCCTGACGGGTGGTAAAGATGACTTTGATGTCATCTGCGTCTTGCGCGGTGACGTCGGCGATGATGTCGATACGCTGTGCCGGAGCGATGACCAGATCGCGGAGTGGTTCGGGACGGTCAAGCGGCATGCCGTCAAGAGCAACAACGGCCCCTTCGATCCCGTCGATCTGTAGTGGAAAAACCCGCGCAGTAGCCACGTTGATCAGCCGCAGGCGCACACGCGCACCGGATTTTACTGTCAGGTCGGGTGCAAACAGGGCACGCGCAAAATTACCCAGCCGCCCGCCGTGGGCCTGATCATGCATCGTGCCGAACCCGTCCAGCAGCGCGCCTGTTTCCGTGACACGCCAGTCATCGATCACGACCGTGATGTCGTGGTCCACATCGGGGGGAGTGGTCTCTTCGATGATCAGTGGTCCGTACAGGCCCTTTGCGACCTGCTCCCACGATCTGTTGTGCGAATGATACCAGTAGGTTCCTGCATCGGGGGCGACGAAATCATAGCCAAAGGAGGCGCCGGGTATGACCAGAGGTTGCGTCATGCCGGGCACGCCGTCCATGCGGTTCTCGATGCGGATACCGTGCCAGTGCACGGCGGTTGCCTGTTCGATCCGGTTGCGGAAATCGACCTTGACCCGCCCCCCCTTCGGAATGCGTATCTCTGGCCCCGGAGAGCCCCCGTTATACCCCCAAAGATCGGTCAGCCCGTCCCCTTCGGGCAGGATCTGTGCGCGGACCGGTTCGGCACGCAGAACCGTCGGCAGCGAGGATGCAAAAGAGACAGAAGGCATCAGGCTGGCGGCACCGGCCAGCTTCACAAAATCACGTCGCTGCATCTTGCCCACCCTGTTTTGTTTAATAAAACTAAAGATAATCTTTGAGGCCGGTTTTTCAATATGACAACACCCGCAGGGGCACCAAAGCAGGGGCTGCTTGGTCCGGAACGATGCAATCGCGCGTGCCCACAGGCATGAGTTTGGCGCGTTGTGAATGACGCTTCTGGCATGAAATCATGCAAATCTGTGGCAAAAAAAGATAATTTTTGCCCGCAAAGAGTTGAGGCATCCCCGAGAACGGCCTAGGGTCGGTCATAGGTATTGGAAATCTATGGAGGTCTTTGCCCATGGCCGTTCGCTCCGGCGCTCCGCCAAAACTGGCGTCTTGCTCGAATTGTCCGATCCGGCACAGGGCGGTTTGTGCCTTGTGCGAACCTGACGAGCTTGAGACGCTCGAAGACATCAAATATTATCGCAGCTTCGAAGCCGGACAACCGATTGTCTGGGCGGGCGACGAGATGGATTTCGTGGCCTCTGTTGTGGACGGTCTGGCGACGCTTAGCCGGACGATGGAGGATGGCCGCAGGCAGATCATGGGCCTGTTGATGGCGTCTGACTTCATTGGCCGGCCGGGACGCAACAAGGTCCGTTATGATGTTGTGGCAATGACCGACGTCGTCTTGTGCTGCTTCCGGCGCAAACCCTTCGAGAACCTTGTCGAGCAGACGCCTTCGATCGGCAGGCGCCTTTTGGATATGTCGCTGGACGATCTGGATGCGGCCCGTGAATGGATGCTTTTGCTGGGGCGCAAAACTGCGCGTGAGCGGATTGCGAGCTTGCTTGTCATGGTGTTCCAACGGGATGCGGCGCTTCATGCGACGGTTGCCGGCACCCAGTTGGATGTCGAGTTGCCGCTCTCGCGCGAAAACATCGCCGATTTTCTCGGGATCACACTCGAGACAGTCAGCCGTCAACTGACGCTGCTCAAAAAAGACGGGGTAATCATCCTTGAGGGGCGGCGCGGCCTTCGGGTTCCCGATTACGCCAGATTGCTGCACGAAACGGGGGAGGAGCCCGTTTCGCGCTGATCGTGCCATGGTTAGTGTGCCATCAGCAGCGGAATGTCTGATTTCGTGAGCAAAGACCGTGTTGCCCCGCCAAAGATCGCCTCGCGCAGGCGCGAATGGCTATAGGCGCCGACAACGATCAGCCCGGCACCTTTTTCGCGCGCGTGGCGTAACAATTCGTCCGACGCGCGCGGCAGGGTCTGTGCCAGTATCGACACTTCGACCTTTACGCCGTGCCGTGCCAGCATCCGTGCCAGTCCGCCGCCGGGGTCCGAGCGTTCTTGTGAATGTACCGACGGGGCGACGATCGTGATGTAAACGATACTGGCTGTTTTGAGGAACGGCAGCGCACCGCGCACCGCGCCCAATGCCTCGGCACTTTCGTTCCAGCCCAGAATGACCGGCCCCACACCGATTTGCGAACTGTCGCCGTCGTTCGTGAACAGCACGGGGTTTGGCCCGTTGAACAGGGCCGCCTCTGCAATTGCCTCGCATTCCCACTCTGCGGTGTTGCCGTAAGGGCGGGGCAGAACAGTCAGATCGGCAAGCTGTGTCGCAGAGCTGGCCGCTTGGGACAGCCCGCTGGGTTGGACCACCAAGGTGCGTGTTTCCCACCGCGCATCGGCACCTTTCAGGTGTTGCTCGGCATGGTCAGCCAGCGTGTCGGCCTCTGTGCGGGCAGTCTTGAGCCCTTGTACGTCCAGTGATTGGGGCATCTCGGAATAGAGTACATCGGGCCGACTGCGATCAATTCCGACGCATACGACATCAAGATGCGCATTCAGCCGCGTGGCCAGCGTTGCTGCGGCCTCAAGATGGGGCGCACCGTCCGTGGCCTTGGTCACTATGGTTGCTATGCTTTGATACGCCATGAGCCGCTCCTTTGCTGTGGTTCTGTGAGCCTAAAAATAAGGCGCCCCGGGTGCATTGATTCAGATCAGTTTTTGGAAATCCGTTCTTTGACATGGGTCAAAGACGCGTGGCCCCGGCTTCGGCACTAAGGCCCTTAGGGTCAAGCCTGCCCCAGACGTGCTGTGAAATGCACAGGGCAGAGGAAGGGACATAGAATGACGGATTTTCTAAAACTGGGATCGCTCGCGCTTGTTGCGATTCTGGCGGCTATGGCGGCGAACTTTGCCCGCGATGCTGCGTATTTGTTGCATGCCTTGATGATAATGGCGTTGGCCGGGGGCGCGTTCCTGTGGGTTCTGCGTCACGCCGACGAGCCTGCGCCGGTGCAGCGTGTCGAGACAAGCTATATGGACGGCGTTATCCGCTACGGCGTGGTTGCGACGGCGTTCTGGGGGGTAACCGGATTTCTGGTCGGAACCTTTATTGCGCTGCAACTGGCGTTTCCGGTGCTCAACTTCGAGTGGGCGCAGCCGTTTGGCAATTTTGGCCGCTTGCGACCGCTGCACACATCGGCGGTGATTTTCGCCTTTGGCGGAAATGCGCTGATCGCGACGTCGTTCTATATCGTCCAGCGGACCTGTGCGGCGCGACTTTGGGGCGGAAACACGGCGTGGTTCGTGTTCTGGGGATACAACCTGTTTATCGTTCTGGCGGCGACGGGGTATCTTTTGGGGGCGACCCAATCCAAGGAATACGCAGAACCCGAGTGGTATGTGGACATCTGGCTGACA
>JBLHUT010000288.1:0-3931 GCA_047629975.1 Paracoccaceae bacterium | reverse complement strand
CGCAGGGCGCGACCAGTCGAACCTGCGCATCATGATGCCTAGAAATCCGATGGCCAGAAGGGCCACAAGATCCATCAGGTTCTGACCCGACTGGAAGGCGGCAAAACTGATAATCATGAACAGGAACGGTGCCAACAGGGCAAACCGAATGGTTGTCAGCTTGGCAATGCCGCCTGACGCGGCGATACAGATCACGGTGCCGACGACATTGGCAAGGGCCAGCAACCAGACAATGGAATAGGTGATGTCGAGGTTGTTTTTCAACATCGCCGGGCCGACTTCGATTTGGCCTGACCCGAGCAAGGCAATCGCCCCGATGAAAATCGCCATGGAGCCGGAGCCGGGAATACCGAACAGCAGTGTCGGCACCAGCCCGCCGCCCTCTTTGGCGTTATTTGAGCTTTCCGGCCCGATGACGCCGCGCACTTCGCCCTTGCCGAAGTTCGACTTGTCCTTGGTTGTCTGTACCGCGTGGCCGTAGGCGATCCAGTCGACAACAGAACCGCCAAGGCCCGGAATGACGCCGACGATGACCCCGATGATCGAGCAGCGGACCGAAAGCCAGATATTTTTGTACCAGTCCTTGACCCCGTCGATCCATCCTCCGCCAAGCTGCGGCTCGCGGGAAATGGCGCGGTCCTGACGCAAAAGCGAGATGATCTCGGGGATCGCAAAGATGCCCAAGCCCACAATCACCAGTTTTAGACCATCCGTAAGGTAGGGAAAATCATAAGACGACATGCGCAGATCGCCCGAAGAGGCCCCCTCGCCAATCGTACCGATCAACATCCCAAGCCCTGCCGCGACAATGCCCTTTATTGCGACACGACCCGCAAGGATGCCGACCATGGACAGGCCGAAGATCGTGATCATCAACAATTCCGGCGTGCGGAACTCAAGAACAATCGGCCGTGCGATCAGGATAAACACCGTCAGGAAACTCGCCCCGACCAATCCGCCAAACAACGAAGAGGCAAATGCGGCCGACAGCGCGCGCGCGGCCTGACCGCGTTTTGCCATTGGAAATCCGTCAAGTACCGTCGCCTGAGAGGCCGAAGACCCCGGAATACCCATCAGCACCGACGCAAACGTATCCGATGTCGGAACCACGGCGACCATGCCGACCATCAACGCCAGACCAAGGATCGGGTCCATGCCGAACATGAACGGCAACAGGAGTGACAGACCTGCGATGCCGCCCAGCCCCGGAAAAACCCCGATACAAAGGCCCATCAGGACCCCCATCACCAGATATCCCAAAACGATCGGCTGTAATATCAATGTCCATGCGCTGCCAAGCGCTGGCAGTGCCTCCATGATGACGTCCATGAAATCCCTCCCCAGGTCTACATGTAAAAAAAACGCCCCGCCGGTTCGGGCGGGGCGTTCTGAAGGCTATGCCTAGTTAAGAGAAACGCCGTATTTCTCTTGCAGCCAGTTCACGATGAACATTTTTGCATCTTCGGACACTTCGGTACCGCTTTTCAGGGCACCTTGTGCGGCCGCACCTGTCATCTGCGGGTACTCTCCCAGACGCTTGCCGGAGATTTCAGCAAAATCCGGGCGCGCTTTGACAGCCTCGAAGGCAGCCGTGTAGGTCACGATCGCATCGTTGGACGCACCTGCGGGAAGAAAGACCATTTTCTGTGCGGGGAAGCCGGCAATAAAGAAGGCTTTCCATGCGTCCCACTTCTCGCCTGATGTCTCACAGCCTTCGGTTGCCTCGCAAACCTCTTTGAAGGTTGGCATGTCGGGGAACGTGGGGTCGCGGACAATGTTGCCCGCGTCATCCAGCGCGCCCCAGCTCATCATCGGAACAGCCGTGCCAGCCTCGACAAGCGGGGTCACGCCCGACAGGTAGGACGAGGATGTCTGGTAGTCGATGTTGGCTTCGCCGCGCTCGAACATCAGGCGACCGTCACCGCGGCCTTTGATGCCCATAACGCTTTCGACGTTCAGGCCAAGCATTTCCCATGCCAGTGTCGGTACAAGATCAAGACGGGTTGCGCCCTGATTGCCATAGATGAAGTCTTCGCCCTGCAATGGTGCCGCGTTCAGGCCATCCATTTTTGCAGCCAGCTCTGGCGGCAGATACGCAACGCCGCCCGTACCGGACGCAAGCACCACGTTCCAGTCGGCGTAGTTATATTTGACCCGCGGATCGCCCAGCAGGAACGGGAATTGTGTCGACCCCGAAGACCCGAAGATCAGCGTGCCGTCATCATAAGTCTGGTCCTGAAAGTAGTTCGCGCCTTTGGTGGAGCCTGCACCGGGCATGAACTTGACCACAACTGTCGGTTCGCCCGGCAGGGCCTCGGACAGCAGTGGTGCATAGAAGTTCGCCCATTTGGCAGAGCCACCTGTTTCAGAGAACGGAATGATCCATTCAACGGTCTTACCCGCCAGATCAATGCCGTGGCCGCCAGCGTTGGCTTGCAGTGCGAATGTAGCAGCAGCAGCGGCCACAAGGCCGGTCGCCACGCGACGCGTGGTTTTGAAAGTGGACATTATGTTCCTCCCATGAACAAGACCCCTTCTCCCAAAGGGGGCAAAAGTAATAATCGCACAGGGTGTCCGCCCTGTTGATGTAGCCTGTGTCATCTGCGAACCTTGCACGAAACTTGCATATCCGAGAGTTTGTACCATGCGGATTATTCTGGTCGAAGACAATGTCAGCCTTGCCAAGGGCATCAGCTACCGGTTGGAGGATGCCGGCCATGCAGTAGATGTGCTGCATGACGGGACGCAAGCGGAGCGGTATTTGCGCGATGACGGGGCGGATCTGGTCATTCTGGATATCAATTTGCCCGGCACGGATGGTTTGACGCTTTTGAGGGGGCTCAGGGCGCGGGGGGATGCGCGCCCTGTGATCCTTTTGTCTGCGCGGGCGCAGACAGAGGACCGGGTGGTCGGGTTGGATGCAGGTGCCGACGATTATCTGATCAAGCCGTTTGAAATGGCCGAGCTGGAGGCGCGCGTCAGGGCGTTGCTCCGCCGGCGGGCTATCCCGCGCAAACAGCTTCAGGTGTTCGGAGTGCTGACTTATGATGCGGGCGCGCGGCAGTTGTTTGCCGATGACACAGAGATTGATTTGCCGCGCCGTGAGATGTCGGTCTTCGAATGCCTGTTGTCGGCCGATGGCCGGCTTGTTTCGAAAAACACGATGCTGGATCACGCTTACGGTGTTGGCGCGGATGTCGAGGATACGGTGGTCGAGGTCTATATCTCTCGTTTGCGCCGGAGGCTCAGCCCCTTTGGCATTCAGATCAAAACCCAGCGTGGATTGGGCTATCAGCTGTTGCTTGGTCCGGTTGGATGAAGCCCCAGTCGCTTCGCTCTCGCCTGATCCTGATTATTCTGTCGCCGTTGCTGGCAATCTCGTTGGTGGCGGGGGCGTGGCAGTTTCAAAACACGACCGACCGGGCAGAGGATATTTTCGACCGCGGCTTGCTGTCGGCGGCGCTGGCGATTTCGCGCGACATTGCGGTGTCGGACGGCGATGCGTTGAGCCCGGCCACGCGCGGGTTGATCAACGACACCTCGGGGGGCGAGTTGTTTTACCATGTTTTTGCTCCTGACGGGGTGTTTGTCACCGGCTATGCCACCCCGCCGGTCCTGCCTCGATCTGTTACGTCGGATTTGCCCGAGCCGCTTTATTACAACGCTCGCTATCAAAACCGTGACGTGCGTGTTTTGCGGTTTCAGGACGTCACGACCATAAGCGGGGTGTCGGGCGTGTTCAATATTACGGTGTGGCAGAACGCCGAAGTCCGCAGAAATTTTGTGCGGCATGTGGTGTCGCGGTCTTTTGCCGTGATCGCGGTGTTGGTGTTGTGTGTTGCGTTGGTGGTGTGGTTCGGTGTTGGTTTGGGGCTGCGGCCGCTTCTTGATCTGGAGGCGGCCATTGCCAAGCGTACCCCGACAGAGCTTG
>JBLHUT010000287.1:0-3954 GCA_047629975.1 Paracoccaceae bacterium | reverse complement strand
TGGCGTGGGCCGGATCCCCCGTCGAAAAGGTTGTAGATTTGACAACCCTGACCCAACGCACGACCTTTTTTAGCGGAACGGCCCGCGAGGCCGCAGCCGCCTATCCCCAGAATGCAAATGTCGCCGCGACCCTTGCCCTTGCCGGTGTTGGCATGGATGCCACGCAGGTCCAGTTGATCGCGGACCCTGCCGCCACGGGCAACACACACAGCTATAGTGTGTTTGCAGGCGGCGCCAATTATACGGTCGATATCACCGGCAAGTCCTCAAAGGAGAACCCCAAGACCTCAGTTGCGACGGTTTATAGTCTTTTGCGGGAAATACGGAATCGGCTCGGGCCTGTTGCCATCTAGAGTAGCGTGCATAAAAAATGCGCCCGAAAAAATGTCCGGGCGCATTTTCAAACGTCACATCACAGCGTCACGTCAGGCATCACTTCGAGAGGGATCCTGTCAAAACATACTTCAGAATCTCCACCACCTGCGCCGGATCGTCGGCAACAGCCAGTGCCGCCGCATCGACCTCTTTCAACGCGTGCTGATGATCGGCTCCGTGCAAGATAATAAGCGATTTACCAAGGGCTGCGGCATAACCCGCGTCAAACGCTGCGTTCCACTGTTTGTACTTCTCACCAAACCGCACGACGACAATATCCGCGTCGGCAATGCCTTTGCGTGTACGGATCGCATTGACCATCGCGCCCTTGTGGTCGTGCCAATACTTGTTCGGCTCCTCTCCGAGTATCGTCACACCACAATCATCAGACGCCGCATGATCGGTCACTGGACCGTGAAACGTCACATCCAACCCGTCTGCCCCGTTGGTGATCTGCTCGCGCCAATCCGTATGAATCTCGCCTGAAAGATATACATTCAGTGTCATTTCTGATCCCTTTCCTCTTTTAACAACTCCGAGAAGCGGCTGCGGCTATCCGCGCAGCACACCCCCCGTTGCTTTTCCAACCTTCGCAATGATCTTGGCCCCGACGGCCTCGATCTCTTCCTCGGTCATCGTCTTTTTGGTCGGTTGCATGCGCCCATCTGTGCCTCGGCCTTTTCGCCGGTAAACTCGTCAAACACCCGAACATCTTCGATCAACGCCTTGTCTGCACCCGCTGCCGCATTCACCAATGTCAGCGACTCAACCTTTGCATCCACAACAAAGGCAAAGTCGCGCTCCACGGCCTGTAGATCGTTCAACAACAATGCCCCCCTGCTGTTGCCTTTTGCACGTGGCATCGGGATGGCCTCGAGCATGATGCAAAACGCGACGGCAGGTCCTTTGACATCCAGCGCTTGAAGGACCTTCGGGTGTAGCTCCCCGAACACACCTAACACCACCTTCGGCCCCAAGCATAACTTGCCCGACCGCCCCGGATGCCACCAGCCCGGAACTCCGCGCAAAATTTGCAACTTCGCAGGTGCCCCAACCGCCGCCATGATGGCTTCGGCATCGGCTTTTGCGTCAAACACATCCACAGGGCGGCGCGCACCGTGAACATCACGCGGTCCGGTGTGGCCCACCAGAATACCGCTCGCCATGCGGCATTGCTCTTCGGGTTCGCCACCCGAAAAGGCCGCGCCAACCTCGAATAGAGCCAGATCCATAAAACCACGCGCCTGATTGCGGGCGGCGGCCTGAAGCAGCCCCGGCAACAGATCGGGTCGCAGATGGCTCATTTCCGAAGAGATCGGATTTTCAAGCATCATCGCGTCGGTGCCCCCCCCGAACAGGGTCGCAGCAGCACGGTCAATAAACGAATAGGTCACACATTCATTGTAACCCAGAGCCGCAAGTTGGCGGCGCGCCCCTGTTTCGCGTTTTTGCATCGGCGTAAGGATCGCCTTGGGGACGCCACTTGTGGCGCGCGGCAGAGGCACTCCTTTAAGTTTAGTCAGCGAGGCTATCCGTGCGACTTCTTCTACCAGATCAGCCTCTCCGAGGACATCAGGACGCCAGCTAGGGACATGGGCCATGTCCCCTTCCAGCCGGAAACCAAGCGCCGTCAAGGTCTGTCGCTGCTCACTCTCGGAAATCGACATCCCCACAAGGCTCTCGACACGGGCCGTATCAAGCCGGAAGGCGCGATCGACGTTCGGCAAAGCCCCCGCAACCATAACCTCGGAGGCCTCTCCGCCGCACAGATCAAGGATCATGCGGGTCGCAGCCTCGATGCCCATCGGCGTCCAGTAGGGGTCGATCCCCCGCTCGAACCGGTAACGGGCATCCGAATTGATCTTGAGCGCCCGCCCCGTCAGCGCCGTGCGCACCGTGTCAAAATAAGCCCCCTCAAGAAACACGTTCACCGTCTCGTCAGTGCAGCCGGTTGCCAGCCCGCCCATGACGCCGCCAATACTCTCTACCGCCTCGTCATCCGAGATCACGATCATGCCCGGTTCAAAGGTGTATTCTTTGTCATCAAGCCCGAGCAGCGTTTCGCCACCAAGGGCACGGTGCACCCGCAAGTTTCCCGAAACCTTATCCGCATCAAAGACATGCAGCGGGCGATTGTTGTCGTAAGTGAAAAAGTTGGTGATATCGACCAGCACAGATATCGGGCGCAGACCGATTGCCCTCAAACGATCCTGAAGCCAGTCGGGCGACGGGCCATTCTTGACCCCGCGGATAACCCGCCCCAGAAACACCGGACATCCGTCGCGGGCATCCTCGTCGATTGTGACACGGATCGGGCACGGAAACTCACCCTGAACCGGATCGGCGTTATACGGCTTCAACTTCCCCAAACCGCGTGCCGCAAGATCGCGCGCAATCCCGTAGACCCCCAAGGCATCGGGGCGATTGGGAGTGATCGCAATCTCGATCACCGTATCGACTTTGGCGGGATCGTTTTTGGCAAGCCAATCGACAAAGCTTTGACCGACCTCGCCAGAGGGCAATTCAATAATGCCGTCGTGCTCTTCGCTCAATTCCATTTCCCGCTCGGAACACATCATACCGTGGCTTTCGACACCACGGATCTTTCCGACACTGATGGTGGTGTCGATACCCGGTACATACGTCCCCGGCTTGGCCACCACGACGGTAATGCCGGCGCGCGCATTCGGAGCCCCGCAAATGATCTGTAGCGGGCCATCACCGGTTTCAACCTGACACACACGCAGCTTGTCGGCATCAGGATGCTTTTCTGCCGTGCTCACTTTGCCGATGCTAAAGGCCGCAAGCCGTTCAGCAGGGTTGGCGACACCTTCGACCTCGAGCCCGAGATCGGTCAGGGCATACAGGATCTCATCCAGTGTGGCGTCGGTCTCAAGGTGATCCTTGAGCCAGGAAAGCGTGAATTTCACAGCCATATCCTCCGTAAAGAGTGTCAGCAGTTGCGTACTGATCTCGTTCTGTTGATTCAGGGGCTAAAAGGCCTCGGCGCTGTTTTGCCGCGTCTCCCCGCCCCCGATTACTCTGTGCGTGGCAACGGACACAAAAGCATCCGCCTTGCCATCCTGCCTAACGGCTCAAACCGGCATGAAGCGTCGGCACATCAAGCCCTGAAAACCCGTAATGCCGCAACCATCTAAGATCGCTGTCGAAAAACGCGCGGAGGTCAGGAATGCCGTATTTCAGCATCGCGATCCGGTCGATCCCCATACCAAAGGCAAACCCCTGCCACTCCGCCGGATCAATCCCACCCGCCTCAAGCACTTTGGGGTGAACCATGCCACTGCCCAATATCTCGAGCCAGTCGTCCCCTTCGCCCAGCTTCAGCGTGCCACCCGCCCACGAACAGCGGATATCGACTTCTGCCGAGGGTTCGGTGAACGGAAAATGCGAGGCGCGAAAGCGCAGCTCGACATCGTCAACTTCAAAAAAGCTGCGACAGAACTCTTCCAGCACCCATTTCAGATTGGCCATCGAGATATGCTTGTCGATAGCAAGCCCTTCGACCTGATGGAACATCGGCGTGTGTGTCTGGTCATAGTCACAACGATACACGCGGCC
>JBLHUT010000286.1:0-3954 GCA_047629975.1 Paracoccaceae bacterium | reverse complement strand
CGATCCGCCACCGAACCACGGGTGACCGAAGTGCTGACCCATTTCGGTTTGATGGTTGATCTCGCCGTTGGGGATATCATCGCCCATGCCGTCAACCTGATTGTCTGTCCACCAGAGTTCGCCTGTTACGGGGTGGAAATCATGACCGACCGAGTTACGAACGCCGTAGGTATAGACTTCGCGATCGGACCCGTCGCGGTTCATGCGGATGATGCCGCCGATGCCGGTTTCGGTATACAGGTCAAGCTTTTCAGGCGGTGCAACATTATAGGGTTGCCCGAGCGAGATATAAAGCTTGTCGTCCGGCCCGACTTTTACGACGCGCGCAGTGTGGTTATAGCTTTCTTCCTCGACAGGAATGAGCGTGCCTTGTGGCACGATCGGCACGGCCACGACATCGGGGCTTTCGTGGAAGAACTCGGCAGCAGGGTACATCATCACGCGGTTACGCTCTGCGATGAACAAGAAACCGTCCTTCGAGAAGGCCACGCCGTTTGGCACATCGAATTCAAGCGAAGGTGCGAAGTCCTTGACCTCGTCGGCAACCCGATTGCGGTCACGGTCCATTACGGCCCAGACTTTGGTCTTTTTTGTGCCGACAAACAGCACGGTACCCTGAGGCGCCATCGCCATGTGGCGGGCATCCGGAACAAGGGCGTAAAGCTCGATCTTGAAGCCTTCGGGAAGTGTGATGCCTTCCAGAACACTGCGAATCGAATCTGCGGCCGGGCCGTTCTGATCGATATAGGTGTATTCCTTGGTGCCGGTGACTTTCATCGCACCCAGTTTTTCCAGATTGGACTGGGCATGGCCCAAACCGGCAGTCAACGCCAGAACGGCGATCGAGGATAGAAGATGTCTCATAGTTTTCCTCCCTATGAAGTCTGCAGGGTGGTATTCTTGTAAAGTCTGTGAGCGCCCCTGCGTACGAATGCGACAGACCCTTCAACCACACAAGATCGCTACCGGTAAGCTCCGGTTTCAAGCGCGCCATACTTGCGTTGGCTGTTCAATCAAGGTTGCAGTTTTGTAGACTTTTTATGCAACCCGCTTAATATGGGCCACATCTGCAGGCATTTGTCGACACTTTTGACGGTCTGTGGCCAAAAAAAATTACCAATTGGACGTTAGTCGGTTGTAATTTCAGTGTCTGCCGCTATTTCCCGCATCGCTGCGGCCCATACGGGAGGGATCATGGGCGCTTGCCCTTTGTGGCGTCTTTGATCATGCGGCCAAGAATGCGGTCTTTTGATCGTTTCTGAAACGGGCTGGCCGAATTATGGGCCTCTTCCTTGCTCAGTTTTTGCCAGCGTGTCAGCCGCGCACCGTCGATCTGTCCGGCGGCGATGGCGGTTTGGATGGCGCATCCCGGTTCGGGACCGTGCTGGCAATCGTTGAATTTGCACTGATGCGACAGCGCCACAAGATCCGAGAACACCTCGTCGATGCCGTCGCCCATATCGGCAAGCTGCAATTCGCGCATCCCGGGGGTATCAAGCAGCCAGCCTCCCGCCTCCAGACGGTGCATCTGGCGGTGGGTGGTGGTGTGGCGGCCTTTTGCGTCGATTTCGCGAATGGCCTGTGTCGCGATATGCTCGTTTGCCAACAGCGTGTTGATCAGGGTCGATTTTCCAACGCCTGACGAGCCCACAAAGCCCACGGTCTGCCCGCGCCCGCACCAATCCAGCAGACGGGCAACTTGTGCGGGGTCTTTTGCATTGACCAACTCGACCTGAAGGCCGGGCATCAACCCCAAAGCATCCTTCATAAAGCGATCGGCGTCGTCGGTCAGATCGGCTTTGGTCAGCACGATAACCGGTGTGATCCCGGCGTCGCGCGCAAGGGCAAGGTAGCGTTCAAGCCGCGCGACGTTAAAATCCTGATTGCACGAGGTCACCACAAACAGCGTATCGACATTGGCCGCGATCAACTGGTTTTTGCGCTGCTCTCCGGCGGCGCCGCGTTTGAACAGGCTGAACCGCTCCAACAGGCGCTGTGGCAGGCGCGTTTCGGGGTCGATCAGCAGCCAGTCGCCAACGGTCGCCTTGTCGATCTGTCGTGCGTCCTCGATGAACAGTGGCGGGATGCTGTCGTCGATCGTCTCGCCCGCGACCTGAAGGCTGTTGCGATGCACGGCCAGCACGCGCACCGGCACAAGGGTCTGGAACTCCTCGTCCTCCAGTTGTTGAACAAAGAACGTGCGCCAGCCGAGGTCTTGCAGGCTGAGGGTCTCGGGCGGGGCGGAAGACGATGACATTTGTGCGGTGTGCCGTTCTGAAAGGTGACAGGGCAAAAAGGAGCTTGGTTAATGAGCTAACAGCAACACAACCGTTTGGCAAAAGCCATCGCATTTGACCGGTGCCAGACTTTTACGGGGGGGTGAATTGCCGACTTTGAGACAGGGAACCGGTTTAAACCTCGCGCATGGGTTTGAGCGCTTCGTATAGCTGGCGATAACGCGCCAGCCGGTCAAGCAGGCCTGTCGTGTCGGGGCGCGGTGCAAAATGGGCCTCGGCGTCGGGGCGCAGGGACAGATCACTGATGGACAAATCGCCCACTGCCACGGCCGCCAGTTTCGCCGCACCCATGGCAGGGCCTGCATCCGCGCCTGCGGCACGCTCCAGATGTTGACCGCTGGCATCGGCGATGCGCTGCAAGACATAATCGCTTTGTGCGCCGCCACCGATGGCAAGTGCCGGCTGGCTGGTGGCGTCATTGCCGATGCTGTCAAAGGCGTCGGCAAAGCAAAAGGCGACCGAGTCCACGACGGCACGCATCATGTCCCCGCGCGCGGTTTGGTCCTCCAGCCCGTAGAATCCGCCGCGGATATGCGGATCGCCATGCGGGCTGCGCTCCCCCGTCAAATAGGGCAGGAACAGGGGCGTTCGGCCACTTTCGCCGGCTTGGGCTTCGTGCAGCAGCGTCGGGATGCCGGCTTGGGCCACGTTGGCGAACCAGCTCATGGGGCGCGCACCGTTCAGCATCGCCGCCATCTGGAACCAGTGGTCCGGGACGCAGTGGGCAAAGGCGTGCACCATTTTCCCGGGGTTGGGCAAGTGCCGGTCGCGCGCCACAAAGACCTGCCCCGAGGTGCCCAGTGAAATAAACCGACCGCCCTCCTGTGTGGCGCCCATCGCAACCGCACCGGTCGCGGCATCACCGCCCCCCGCAACAACCGGCAGGCCTGCGGGCAAGCCGGTTTGCGTCGCGGCGTGCGGTGTGACGCGCCCTGCCACTTCGGAGCCGTCATGCAAGCGGGGCAGCCAAGCAATATCGGTGGCGGAGGCCGCGCAAAGCCTGTCTGACCAAGCCCGGGCGGCCTGATCCAGCCATAACGACCCTGCCGCGTCTGACGGGTCGGTCGCAAGCGCTCCGTGAAGACGCAACCCGATGTAATCTTTTGGCAAAAGGATGTGGCGGATACGGGCATATTGCGCAGGCTCATGCTCCTTCATCCACAAGACTTTAGGCGCGGTGAACCCCGGCAAAGGTGGCACACCGGCCAGTGTTCCGACATCGGGAAGGGCCTTGGCCATGGCCGCGGCCTGCATGAAACTGCGTCCGTCGTTCCACAATATGGCAGGGCGAATGACCCGGTGCGCATCGTCCAGCACGACAAGCCCGTGCATTTGCCCCGATAACCCGATTGCAGAAATCTGCGCGAGGGGGACGTCACGGGCCAGTTTGCGCAGGCCCTCCAGCAACGCCTGCCACCAGTCTTCGGGGTCCTGCTCCGACCAGTAATTATGTGGTGATTGCACGCTCAACGGGGCTGACACCGACACGATGTTGTTTCCGTTGCGCACCAACAGCTTTACCGCCGAAGTGCCAAGATCAATTCCGAGCTGCATGCCTGTTCCGTCTCCGATCGCGCGTTTCTTTGTGCGACCCTAACCCGAAACAGGTGTGCTCTGCGAGGCTCAGGTGACCTCGATCCAGGTTTTCATTCCTGCG
>JBLHUT010000285.1:0-3966 GCA_047629975.1 Paracoccaceae bacterium | reverse complement strand
CATGATCTGCCAGCGCGACGCGCCGGTTGCGGTGATCGCCTCGACTTGGGTTTCGTCGATCTCTTCAATAGCCTCGTAAAGCAACTTGGCGCAGAACCCGATAGACCGGATCGCAATGGCGATTACACCCGCAAGCACACCCGGCCCGATAATGGCGATCAGCAGCAACGCCCAGATCAGCGAGTTGATCGACCGCGTTGACACAATGATCAACAACGCGATGGGCCGGATGAAAAAACGCGACGGTGTCGTGTTGCGCGCCGCCAGAAATGCCACCGGGATCGCAAGGATCAGCGAGATGATCGTGCCCAGAGTTGCAATGTTGAGCGTGTCCCAGATGGGTTTGCCCAATTGTGCGATGTATGCCCAGCGTGGCGGCGTCGCCCGCGTCCAGATATCATCCGCGATGCGCGGTGCATCCCAGACAAAGAACCACGTGGTCGAGGCTGAAATCATCTGCCAGCAATAGGCAAAGATTGCGACCCCTGTCAGCCACATGACCCAATGGGACAGACTTTCGCGGCCTGAGCGACGTTGCCAGATTTTCTGGCCTTTCAAATCCTGTACCGGCATTATTGCACCCTCGCCCGGATCACGCCCGACAGATATTCCAGCATCATGACGATCACGATGATGATCAAAAGGATGGCCGCGGCCGTGTCGTATTCGTAACGGTCGAACGCGGTGTTCAGCGTGGCTCCGATGCCCCCCGCGCCAACAAGCCCGAGTATCGCGCTTTCGCGGAAGTTGATATCAACGCGGTATATCGACAACCCGATCAGGCGCGGCATGACCTGCGGTTGCACCCCGTAATTGATCCATTGCGTCCAGCGCGCTCCGGATGCTTTGATCGCTTCGGCCTGCACTTTGTCCATGCTTTCGATATCTTCGGCCAGCAATTTGGACAGAAACCCGATGGTGGCAAAACTCAGCGTCAGGAACCCGGCAAGTGGCCCGAAGCCGAAAATGGCGACCAGCAGGATTGCGACGATAATCTCTTGCAAGGCGCGGCTGATGGCAATGATCGAGCGACAGATCAGATAGACCGGAAGCGGCGCCACGTTACGCGCGGCACCCAAGGCGATCGGGATGGAAATGGTAATGCCCACCACCGATGCAGCCACGGTCATGATGATACTCTCTATCATCCCTTCCCAGATGTCGCTGGAGCGGGATGTGAAATCAGGGTTGGTAAAAGCCAGCACAAATTTCTGACCACGTTCCAGACCGTCATAGACGCGGGACCAGTTCACGTCGATTGTCAGAAACGCGGCGATCAGATACGCGACAAATCCGAGCAACAAGGCCCGTCTTAGCCATGGTCGCTGGATAAACGGTGGCTTTTTCCACGGTTTACCGATCAGTGCAGACACATCGCTCATGCGGCATCCTCGGCGTCGTCTTCATCGACAGCCTCGATCGTCGCTTCCCAGTCTTCCTCTCCGTAAATCGTGGTCAACACGTCCGGTGTCAGCCCATCGGGCGGGCCGTCGAATTCAACAGCACCGAACCGTAATCCGATGACCCGCTGAACGAACATCTGCGCCAATGCGACGTCATGGATGTTAATGATTGCGGCCAGCCCGCGTTCTTTGCACAGTTCGCAAATCAGGCGCATGATTTGGCGGGATGTTTTGGGGTCAAGCGACGCGGTCGGCTCGTCTACCAGCAACAACGCGGGATTCTGGATCAGGGCGCGGCAGATGCCGACCCTTTGGCGTTGTCCGCCCGAAAGTTCGTCGGCCCGTTTGTCGGCCATATGCGCCAGCCCGACCCGGTCAAGCAGGCGAAACGCTTCGTCCACATCCGATTGCGGGAACCGTCGCAAGAAGCTGCGCCAGAAACCGACATACCCCAAACGGCCCGACAGGACGTTTTCCATTACGGTCAGGCGCTCTACCAGCGCGTATTCCTGAAAGATCATTCCCATCCTGCGGCGTTCGCGCCGCAAGGCACCCGAGGACAATCCGGTCAATTCCACATCGCCCAGATAAACCTCGCCCGAGGTCGGTTCGACCAGTCGGTTGATACAGCGGATGAGCGTTGATTTACCTGCACCTGACGGGCCGATAAGGGCCAGAACCTGACCCTCCGGCACTTGCAGGTCAACTGCCTTCAAGGCCTGATCGCCAGTCTTGTATGTCTTCACAAGCTTCTTGAGCCTCAGCATGAAAGCCTCCCCGCCCCTGGTGTTTTTATTGGAAAAGGCGGGTCCAAAGACCCGCCCCTTCAGTTATTATTCGCAGGAATAGCTGACGCCATTCGCGGTGTCGATCTTACGGATCACTTCCCAGAATTCCTGATAGGTCATCTCGAGGAACTGGCCCTCGTTCGACTTTTCGAATTCGGCCTCAAGCGACGTACCCGCCCACTCGAAGTTCAGGAATGCGTTGCGGATATTGTTCTTCAACTCGGGTGTCAGGTTGTGCGCGGTGCCAAAACCCGTGGTCGGAAAGGTCTGCGACTTGTAGATTGTCACAACCTGATCTTCGGTGATGACTTCGCGGCTGATCATGCGTGCCTTGACCGAGTTGGCGATAGAGGCCGCCATGTAGTCTTTGTTGGCCACGCCAAGGATCGAGTTGTCGTGCTTGCCTGAATAGACCGGCTCGAAGTCGCGATCAGGAAGCATGTCGAAGTCACCCTTCAAGATCGCGCTTGGCGCCTTGAAGCCCGAATTCGAAGTGGGTGACGTAAAGGCCAGTTGCTTGCCTCTGATGTCCTCGACCTTTTCGATGCCCGAGCCTGGATAGGTGATGATTTCCATCTCGTACCCGAAATTGCCATCCTTGGACGCCATGATCGTGAACGGGTTGAAGCCCGCGCAATTCACGGCGAGCGGATTGGAGCCGGTGTTGAAGCCCGCAATATGCAAACGACCAGAACGCATTGCCTCGATCTGTGCGGCGTTGCTCTGGACGGGGAAAAACACAACCGACTTGCCTGTTTCGGCTTCAAGATGCGTCAGAAAGTCCGACCAAGCTGTTTTGTAAACGGCGGGATCTTCAACCGGCGTATAGGCAAAAATCAGCGTATCAGGGTCAACCAGATCCGCAGGATCGGTTGGTGTGTCGGCAATCAGATCGCCATTTACATCGCAGTAGCGTTTGTCCAGATCGCCGCGCGGGCAATCCTGTGCAGCAGCGGGCCCGGCAAGTGACAGAGCAAACGCAACCGCCACACCGGACAAAAGTGAATTCATAATTTTCATTTAAACATCCTCCCAAGGGGACGATGCTATCTGGAACGCTCGACTTTACAAGGCGGTTTCAGAGTGTTTTTCAAATTTTGAAGTCGGCATTCGACCGCTTGGGGGCTGTTGCGGGGAGTGCAGGCGGCATTTTGACACCGTTTTGGGGCAATGCACATTACCGGAAACTTCGGCGCAAAGCGGCGGCACAGCCGCAACCTGTCCTTCCTGTCCGACAACAATAGCTGCCGCAACTCCGGCACCCGGGGGGCAGGCTGTGGTCGCACTTGGTGTTTGAACCTTCCCATGACTGGTTTTCAACGTGACCGTTTGGCGTGATGCGGATCGGCAAAAGTGCGGCGCCTGCGGTGCAGCCCGGACCAGAGCCGGGTCGTCAGGCTTTTCTATCATGAGCCCTGATTGTGCTGTTGTGCATTTTCCAGCACGTTTATAGTTGACTACGGGGAAAAATTTATGACCATGGGGAAAGTTGCCGTGCATAAGATTCTATGCTGAGCGATCTGGAATATGGAGCTTTGATGGCTGTGGCCCTGCTCTGAAATTGCTGTTTTTTAGCGGTTTCATACCTGAAATCACGTCGCGGGAGCCCATGGCCGTATCTGTGGAAGCCCACAACGAGCAAGAAAATGTAACAAGCGCTGCCGGACGGGTGTTGCGCGCAACAGGAGACGTCGCATGAGTTTCAAATCAGACATCGAGATCGCCCGCGAAGCCCGCAAGCGCCCCATTCAGGAAATCGGTGCCAAGTTGGGCAT
>JBLHUT010000284.1:0-4055 GCA_047629975.1 Paracoccaceae bacterium | reverse complement strand
AATAGAATATCATGGCAAAATCTACCGCTGTCTCTCCGCTTGCACCGGCTATGTTTCCTGACCTTGCGCCGATTGCAGGCGTGCAGTTTTCGGCCGTTGCAGCCGGTGTCCGTTATGCCGGACGCCGCGATGTGATGATGGCTGTTCTGGCGCCCGGTTCGGCCGTGGCGGGGACGTTTACGCGCTCTGCCACGCGCTCTGCGGCGGTTCTGGATTGTCAGGCCAAGATCGGGGGTGACGCATCGCGTGGCGCTGCGATTTTGGTGAATTCGGGCAATTCCAATGCTTTTACCGGTGTTTCAGGGCGCGAGTCTGTTGCGGCGATCTGTGCTGCGACGGCCGACGCTACCGGTGTGCCGGTGTCGCGGGTTTTTACGGCGTCCACAGGCGTTATTGGCGAAAAGCTCCCCTTTGGGAAGATCACAGCACAATTGGGCGCGTTGGTATCCGCACTGCCTCAGGGCCGCATGAACGACGCCGCCGAGGCGATCAGAACGACGGACACCTTTGCCAAAGGGGCCAGTGTGATGCTTCAGACCACTAACGGTCAGGTGAGCATTTCCGGTATTGCCAAAGGTTCGGGGATGATTGCGCCGGATATGGCGACAATGCTGGTTTATATCTTTACCGACGCAAAGATTGAGCAGCCTGTGCTTCAGGCTGTGTTGTCAGAGCTGACAGAAACGACCTTCAATGCGATTACGGTCGATAGCGATACATCGACCAGTGACACGCTGCTGCTCGGGGCCACGGGGGCCGGACCGGCTGTGACCGAGGCGGGTGATCTTGCGGCTTTTCGTGAGGGCCTGAGCACGGTCATGACCGATCTGGCGCATCAGGTCGTGCGCGACGGGGAGGGAGCGACCAAGTTCGTCGAGATCGTCGTCACGGGGGCTGTGGATACCGCAGATGCCAAACGTGCGGCGATGTCGATTGCCAATTCGCCGTTGGTCAAAACCGCTATTGCCGGCGAGGATCCGAATTGGGGACGCGTGGTGATGGCTGTTGGCAAGTCCGGTGCTGTCGCCGATCGCGATCTGCTGTCGATCTGGTTTGGTGATATTCTGGTCGCAGACAAGGGCTGGGTGTATGAAGGCTATTCCGAACAAGACGGCGCCAGCTATATGAAACAAGCCGATCTTAAGATTCGAGTGGATCTTGGGGTTGGGGGGGCTGATTTTACGGCGTGGACCTGTGATCTGACCCATGGATATATCAGCATCAATGCGGACTACCGGTCGTGATGTCTCTGGAATGAAAGTTCTTTTGGTTTCAGCCGTTGCGTTGATTGATGTGGATGGTCGGGTGTTGCTGGCGCAGCGACCCGAGGGAAAGTCGCTTGCAGGTCTTTGGGAGTTTCCCGGTGGCAAAGTCGAGCCGGGAGAGACGCCAGAGGCTGCTTTGGTGCGCGAGCTTGAAGAAGAATTAGGGATCGACACATGGGAAAGTTGTCTGGCTCCGCTGACGTTTGCCAGTCATAGTTATGATGATTTTCATTTGCTGATGCCGCTTTTTGCGTGCCGAAAATGGAATGGGACGCCAATGTCCCGTGAGGGGCAGGCGCTGAAATGGGTCCGCCCCGCCCAGCTCAGAGACTATCCGATGCCCGCCGCAGACTTGCCGCTCATTCCGATTTTACGAGACTGGCTCTAGCCGCTTTTCATTTTATTTACCATTTGTTTAGGATTTAGCAATAAATTTCCGTTGTGCGTATAATTTGCGCAACAATCATTTCCTTATGAGCTGATTTGGGCTTTTCAGTGATGGTTAATTGTCTACATTGAAAAAAGAATGTCCAAGGGAGGAGTATGACATGCTGAAAACGATCACTTTGGGAAGCTGTGTTTCTGTGCAGGGCGTGTTTGTGCGTAGCCTCGAAAATGGCAAAATTTTGATCCGTGTGGGTCAAAAAATGTTTGAAGGCTTTCCCATTCTTCCGGGTGATCCCGTCTGATAGCAAAGCAGAGTTTGGCTGCTACCGCGTTCAATCAGGCCTGCTCTGTTAGTTGATTGAGAACTTAAAAGGTTGTGCGCAGGTACAGCCTTTTTCGTTTGTAGAACACGTGGTTTCCAGCAGCTGTGTTGCTCGAAGTTACGCATCAAGGCAGCACTGGTATTAAACATAAGCGGGCCGCCCAACATCAATGAGGCGGCCCGCTTTGTATTCTATAACGTCGCAGCAAGTATGAGGCTGCGAAAAACGAGCGCTTAAGTCAGCGTGCGTTCTATCTCTTCGCGCTCGAATATTTCGATCACGTCGCCAGGGCGAATGTCATCATAGCGTTCGAACGCCATACCACATTCCTGACCCGAAATAACTTCGGGAACTTCGTCCTTGAAGCGTTTCAAAGTCTTGAGCGTACCTTCATGAATGACGATATCCTCACGCAGCAGGCGTACACCAGCCGAGCGACGCGCAACGCCTTCGGTCACAATACAACCTGCAACTTTGCCAACGCCGGTAACCTTAAAGACCTCTTTGATCTTTGCATAACCGATGAAGTTTTCGCGAATTTCGGCCGTCAAAAGCCCGGACGCTGCTGCCTTGATGTCGTCCACAAGATCATAAATGACCGAGTAGTAACGTATCTCGACACCCTTTTGGTTCGCCGACGCACGCGCAGGGGCATTTGCCCGGACGTTAAATCCGATAACCGGAGCACCTGATGCCTCGGCCAAGCCGATGTCGCTCTCGGTGATGGCGCCAACACCGGAGTGCAACACCCGAACACGTACTTCGTCGTTTCCGATTTTCTCCATCGCCTGTGAAATGGCCTCTGCGGAACCTTGGACGTCTGCTTTGACCACCACGGCAAGTTCTGAAACGCTCTTGCTGGCCTTGGCATTCGCCATAAGCTGTTCAAGAGTTGTGGCAGCACCGGCAGCGGCACGACGGTCTTTGGCGGCTTTTTGGCGATATTCCGCGATTTCACGGGCCTGTGCCTCAGTTTCGACAACGTTCAGAACGTCACCAGCAGCCGGAGTACCGTTCAGACCAAGAACCTCTACCGGAACAGAAGGGCCAGCTTCTTCGATGCGGTTGCCTTGATCGTTGATCAATGCACGCACCCGCCCATATTGCTCGCCGACAACAAAGATGTCGCCGCGCCGCAACGTGCCATTTTGAATAAGAACCGTCGCAACAGGGCCACGGCCAACATCAAGTTGCGCCTCGATGACTGCACCGGACGCTGCGCGGGCAGGGTTTGCCTTCAGCTCCAGAATCTCGGCCTGCAAAGCAATGGCTTCGAGCAGTTGATCAAGACCCTGACCGGTGTGGGCAGAAACTTCGACGTCCTGCACATCGCCCGACATCGCCTCGACGACAACAGAGTGCTGCAACAGATCGGTGCGCACCTTTGTCGGGTTTGCCTCGTACTTGTCGATTTTGTTGATCGCCACGATCATTGGAACATTTGCGGCCTTGGCGTGGTGGATCGCTTCGATGGTCTGTGGCATCACCGCATCATCAGCGGCGACCACAAGCACAACAATGTCAGTCACTTGTGCGCCACGTGCCCGCATCGACGTAAAGGCCGCGTGGCCGGGTGTGTCGAGGAACGTGAGCAATGAGCCACTCTCGGTTTTGACCTGATAGGCCCCGATATGCTGGGTGATACCACCGGCTTCGCCGGCAACAACCTTTGCGTTTCTGATCGCATCCAGCAGCGACGTTTTACCGTGGTCGACGTGGCCCATGATCGTGATGACCGCCGGACGCGACACCAGATCGGTATCTTCGTCGGCAACACCTGTTATTACATCTTCGACATCGGCATCCGAGACGCGCACAACCTTGTGCCCGAATTCTTCCACAATCAATTCCGCAGTATCGGCATCAATAGCCTGATTCTGAGTGACCATCAGGCCACTTTGCATCAGAGCCTTGACCACATCAGAGACCCGTTCGGCCATCCGGTTGGCAAGTTCCTGAACCACGATCGTTTCAGGGACCTGCACGTCACGGACGATTTTTTCACGGGTTTCCATGCCGCCCATCGCTTTTTGACGGGCACGATCCTGCTTGCGCTTCATCGCAGCCATCGAACGATGAC
>JBLHUT010000283.1:0-4208 GCA_047629975.1 Paracoccaceae bacterium | reverse complement strand
TCAAATATGACTGGATGCACGCATGGCCGGTTACCGAAGGTATTTCGTTAACGGGTGCGTCCGGATCGATGTCCGTCAGGGGTGAAGTCTCGTGTGTGGTCATGATCCTGCGATTCCCTGCTTTCGCTGCACCCTAGCGCCACTCGGCACAAGAGAAAACATGTCCACCGAAACTGTGGATAACCTTGGGGGGAAGTTTCCGTCAGCCGAGATTTTCTTTTGTTTATATGAGTGTTCATCGGTTTGCATCATTTTTAGGCGACAAGTTAAGTCACTGCTTTTAAATGATATAATTTTACACCCAAGCAAATGACTGAAAAGATTAAGAGATTCTTAACGGTAGCAGGTGCCGATTTGCCCAAGTGCATAAGTCAAGACGCGATATCGGTAATTTTAGACTATTCCACCCCAAATCACCCGGCCTCCTACCACGCCAGATGCTGCCCCGCATCGACACACAGCAGCTGGCCCGTAACGCTTGGCGCATGAAGGAAATATCCTAACGCCGCATTAATATCCGCAAGACTCGCCCCTCTTTTCAAAAGTGTTTTTTGGCGCTCGGCGGCGAAATCCTGAACCGTCTGATGCGCGCCCTGAAGCGTCGGACCCGGACCAATGGCGTTGACCCGCACCTTGGGCGCCAACCCCTGCGCCGCTGTCTGCGTAAAGGCCCAAAGCCCCATCTTGGCAATCGTATAGGTCATGAAGTCAGGCGTCAGGTTGCGGACCCTCTGGTCAATCATGTTGACAACCAGCGCCTGCGCCTGTGGCTCTCCGAGGGCGTCGATCACAGCTTCTGGCGCCTGAGCCGCAAAATGCTGGGTCAGCACAAACGGCGCACGCAGGTTGCTTTCGAGGTGGCGGTCCCAAAGCACGCGCGTGGCCGTTGAAATATCATCATATTCGAAAATCGAGGCATTGTTCACCAGAACCGTGAGCGGACCACCGATCGCTGCCACGGATTGCGCCACAAGCTGCTGGGTCGCGTCCTCGGACGTCAGATCGGCCTGAACCGCCTCGGCAATGCGCCCCTTGGCTCTGATCTGTGCCACGACATCGTTGGCCTCTTTGGCAGAGCTGGCATAGTGCACAACAACATCGTGCCCTTGATCGGCCAAATACAACGCCATGGCACGCCCTATCCGGCGGCCAGCCCCAGTCACCAGTGCCTTGCCCATGTTCTTTGGTCCTTCAGATCACCACGATCAGGAGGTAGAGCGCATAAGCCCCTGTCAAGGCCACGCCGACAGGCCGGCTCATACTCTTTCTGAAAAAGACAAACGGAACAAGGACCAACACAGCCGCCAGCATGACCCAAAGGTCAAACGACAACAGGGATGCAGGAACCGGGATGTCGCCGACAAACGACGCCAGACCGATGATCGCGAGAAGATTGAAAATATTCGAGCCGATCACGTTTCCAATGGCCACATCCGCCTGTCGCCGCAAGGCCGCCATGACGGTCGTTGCCAGTTCGGGCAGGGACGTTCCGATAGCAATAAGGGTCAGCCCGATGACTGTATCGGAAACATTCAACGCGCGCGCAATACTTGTTGCACTTTCGACCAGCACATCCGCACCCAGCGGCAAACCGACCAGCCCCACCAAAAGAAACATGCCGATCTTCCACGATGGCATCGAACGATCCGCTCCTTCGACCTCTTCTTTCTCTGCCGCAGCCTTGCCCTTGCGCCGATGCGACAGCGCCTCGAAACAATTCTCGCCCAGAACCAGAAGCATCGCGCCCATAAGGATCAAGCCATGAATCCACGTGATCGGACCGAAAAAGCACACCACAATGAACAGGGCCGTCGACACCAGCATGACCGAGTAAGTCTTACGCGTGTCGATATTGCTTGTATCAAGACCTGTCATGATTGCCGGAATACCCAACACCAACAACACGTTTACAATATTCGACCCAACAACATTGCCCATTGCGATCCCTGCGGCACCATCAAGCACAGCCGAGATCGAAATCAGCAATTCCGGTGCCGAAGTCCCGAAGGCAACGATCGTCAAGGAAACCAGTAACGCCGGAATACCGGCGCGCAACGCCAGATTAACCGCCCCCTTGACCAACGCATCGCCGGCGAAAAGCAAAATGACCAGCCCAAGGGCCGCAAACGCGATGTCAAAGAGCATCGCAATTTATCCTTGTTCGCAGGCGCACGGGCTCTTGCCAATTTTATAGGCCCCGCAGCGGGCGCATTTTTTGGGTGTCTTCAAACGCGCCTGCAAATCACGCCCCGGAAGTTTCGGAAGCCGCAATTTGCCGAACATGGCAAGCACACCCATGCCGATCAAGAACAGACTGACAATTTTCAGGATCATTTCACAATCCAAACCTCGCAAAAAGCGCCCGTTCCTGCGCGGTGCCGACCACGTCGCCGATCACCTGCGATCCGAACCGTTGCAGCAAAGACCGGCGCGGGCCAAAGACTTCAAAGCGGACCTTGTCGCCAAAGCGCTGTTTCATCACCGGTTTCAGATGTCCGACACCATCCACAAGCCCGACATCAATAGCCGAGGCCCCGACCCAGATCTCGCCCGTAAACAGATCGCGCCCTTCGGGGATTTTGCTCCCGCGACGCTTGCTAACATGGGCGATGAAATTCTGATGGATCTTTTCCTGAAGATCCTTGAGCCGCACCACGTCTTCGGGGTTTTCAGGTTGGAAAGGGTCAAGGAAGCTTTTCGAATTGCCCGCCGTGTGCACCCGCCGCTCAACCCCGTAGCGCGACAAAAGCTCGTGAAAACCGAAAGACGAGGATATCACGCCAATGGAGCCGGTGATCGAGCTTTCGTCGACAAAAATCTCGTCTGCTGCCGCCGCAAGCCAATAGCCGCCCGATGCGGCAACATCCTCGACAAAGGCCACGACAGGTACTTTTTTTTCGTCAGCAAGGCGGCGTATCCGGCTGCCGATCAACGACGATTGAACCGGACTGCCCCCCGGTGAATTGATCACCAGCGCGACGGCCTTCGGTTTCCCCTTGGAGAACGCCTTTTCAAGAGATCCGGCAATGCCCGCATCATTCAGCCCACGCGGCCCGGCCGCAATCATCCCGCTCAACTGCACAACAGCAACAACGGGGTCGGATTTCATAAATGGAATAAATCGTTTCATACTTTGGCATGTAGTCTGCACCTACAGCCAGAACAAGGCACAGCCCGAAATCGGAAACAGGTGTTGCGACATTGCATGGACCTAATGCGGCCCCCGATAGAGCGGGCGCATCACCAAGGGCGTCAGATACATCGGAATTTGATAGCACCCGATAAAGACCAGCAACGGGGCTGTTACATCAGGCGGGAGCGACACCAGAAACAAGGCAATGTTGCGGTTGCCAGCCACAAGCGACACCGCAGTGCGCGCCTCGGGCAGCATCGACCTGCCCAGCGCAAAATAGGCTGCCAGCTGCATCCCGAAATTCGCCGCACAGGCAAAGACAAGCCAGCCAAGCATCGCAAGTGGATCAGAGAAGAGCACCCGCGCAGCCGCCTCCATCAGACCTACCACAAAAACAGCCAGAACGGTGGCCGACACCCCGTCAAGGCTCTGGCGGGCGTTTGCGCTCAGATCGGGCAGCAGGAACCGTCTGACAACCATCGCCGCAAGCGTGCTGGCCCCGATGGTGACAAAAAGCTTGAACGCAGTCCAGATTATGGTTTCAACCGTGCCGAGCTGCGGCATCAACAAAAACACCGGCACAACTGTAAATGACAGGCACGCCGTACCCAAAACCAAAAGCCGCATGGCCTGTTCGGGTGAATGCCCCAGCATCAGACTCATGTTCGGGCTTCCCGAGATCGAGGGCGCGGCTGCCATCACCACCAGCGCAAGCACCATATCCGTCTGCTCGATCCCGAACAAATGCGCCACCGCCAAAATAGCCAACGGCACGCCAAGCTGTAAAACACCCACAACTCCGAAGGCCCGCCGCATGTCAGAAAGAGAGCCGGCAACCTGCGCCGGCGCAATCCGCAACGACGCAAGAAACAGCAACACGACAACAAGCCCGGGCAACCAACCACGCACGATATGCGCCAACCCCGGCAGCGTCAGACCAACCACCAGCCCCGCCACCAAAACCCAAGGACCCAGGCCCGCGATGCGCGCCAGCATCGCCGTGCCCTAACCGCCCGGCGACGTGCGCAGGTTATCGGGCAGCCATGTCGCCAGCTCGGGGAACAGGATCAACACG
>JBLHUT010000282.1:0-4245 GCA_047629975.1 Paracoccaceae bacterium | reverse complement strand
TGGATCATGACGCGGCGATTGTGGCTGAAGCCTGCAAGGATTGCCAACGTCGTGTCGGGGTCGAATTTATACGTCGGATCGTTTTCGGGCACCCGCTCGGAGGTTTCGGCAAAGCCTTTTACGATCATGTCGGTATCAATGCCAAAGACCTCGCGAACAGAGATTTCTTCGGTCGGTTTTGCTTTGCTGTCGGTCATGCCATCCACTCTTGTAACTATTTCATTCCTGCGGCGTTGTGCGCGGCTTTGACCTCCAACATATCGTGCGAGCGTCCAAGGGAAAGGGCGAAACGCCATTGTTGGCAATGTTGTTCGGCTCTTTGGGCAGTTTTTTGGTCTGTGCGTGTTGGCGAGGCGACGCCTGAGGTGGCAAATACTTGCCGATACAGGCGTTTGCCTTGAGGCGGTGACGCTCCTATAACCTGACGGGTGGCGCATGGTCCGGGTCCGGGTCTGGCCCGGAAAGTACGACGGCTGGCGTCCGGAAACATGAGGAGAATTGGCGGTGCGGTGTCAGGGGCGGTCAAACATGAGGAGCAGTGGATGGTCATTGTGAGGCGTGTGCGTCTTTGGGGGCTGGTGTCTTTGCTGGCGATGTCGATGCTGGCAACGCCGTCGTCGGTGCGCGCCGAGTTTACGTTGATTGACCGGGCGGACGCATGGTTTTTCTATACCCAGCGCGGCGTGGGACAGCGTAACGCCGCGTGTCAACTGGTGAGTTGTGTCCGGGGATTGTGTGATACCGGTGCCAGCAGCAGAACCCAGTTTTCGCTTTACAATGCCCGCGACGGGCGTGGCATCCGCCCGGAATTCATCGCACCGAGCCGCGCGGCGTCCAGCGACGTGGCGATGCTGGAGCTGAACGGAAAGACCTTTGCGCTGCAAAACCGGTTTCAATCGCCGCAATTTTATATGCAGGTCAGAAACAGCGGCGATGCCGATCAGATCGTTGACGGGCTGCGCGCGCTAGAAGCGCGGGACCGTTCGGGAAAGTTTTTTGTTGTCGATCCAAAAGGGCGCCGGCATCAGTTTACCGTTCAGGGCATCACCGAAAGCCTGTCGCGGATGGCACGGCGGTGCACGCCGCGCGGATGACGACAAAGCGCAACGCGGTGCTCACGAGCCTGCGCTGCCTTGCCCGCCTGTGACAAAGTGTGATGCGGGCAAACTCCAAATGCGTGGCCGGTGCGCCTGTGGAAATCTGGACAGTGCGTGTGTCATGGCCTATGTGCGGGCGGTACGTGCGGGTATGATTGGCAGGCAGCATTTCAGTGTATGAAAAATCCATGACCCCAAAGAACAAGCGCCCTTGGTTGCCGATCTTTTTTCGTGGAGAATCGTTGTGGTCTGCTTGGTCGGTTTTCCTGGCGCTGATTGTGATTATGCCGCTTCTTGCTGTGGTCTGGATCGCGTTGACGCCGTCGGAGAATATCTGGCCGCATCTTGTGGCGACGACCTTGCCCCGGTATTTGGCCAACACTTTGATCATGATGCTGAGTGTCGGGCTGTTGAGTGCGGTTATCGGTACGGTTGCCGCGTGGCTTGTCACGATGTACGAATTTCCGCTGCGGCGCGTGTTGCAATGGGCGCTGTTTCTTCCCCTGGCTGTGCCGGCTTATGTCGGTGCGTTCGCGCTGGTAGATTTTCTGGAATATGCGGGTCCGGTCCAGCAAGGGTTGAGGGCGGTCTTTGGCTGGAGCAGCGCACAGGATTATTGGTTCCCTGAAATCCGCTCGCGCGGTGCTGCGATCATTGTTTTGACGGCGTCGCTGTTTCCTTATGTCTATTTGCTGGCACGCGCGGCTTTTCGCGAAGTATCAGGAGCCAGTTTCGAGGTTGCCCGAACTCTAGGCGCAAGCCCGCTGCAACGCTTTGTCAAGGTGGGTCTGCCGCTTGCTCGTCCGGCGATCGCTGCGGGGGCGGCGATCTGCATGATGGAGACGGTCAATGATTTCGGCACAGTAGACTTTTACGCCGTGCAAACCCTGACGACAGGCATTTTTACCGTCTGGCTTGAGCAGAACAATGCAGGCGGGGCGGCCCAGATCGCGATTGTTGTGCTGACGCTGATCCTTGTGCTGGTCGGGCTGGAGCGTAGCGGGCGCAGCAAGGCGCGCACCTTTCGCCAGTCGCGGATGGACCGGCCTGTTGAAAGAACCCTCATGCTGGGACGTCGGCGGTGGATGGCAACGCTGTTTTGTCTGGTTCCGTTTCTGGTTGGTTTTGTGCTGCCGATTGCCGTTCTGGTGTCGATATCATCCGCCTCGCCCGAGGCGTGGTCCGATCCGCGTCTGCTCAAGGCGACCTGGAATACAGTCCGGATCGGAGCGATTGCGTCCTTGGTGACGGTTGGTGGTGCGGTCATGCTTGTGTACGGTGTGCGGCTTGGCAGGGGGCGTCTTGGCCGTCGCTTGCTTCCTGTGACATCGATTGGTTATGCGGCTCCCGGTGCTGTGCTGGGGATCGGGGTTCTGATCCCGCTGGGCGTGCTTGATCATCAGCTTGCCGACGGGATCCTTGCCGTTACGGGAAGCGATCCGGGGCTGCTGTTGACGGGCACCGGTTTTGCTCTGGTCTATGCCTACATGGTGCGGTTTTTTACGATTGGACAAGGGGCTGCCGATGCCGCGATGGCCCGCGTCGCCCCGTCGTTGCCAATGGCTGCGCGGTCGTTGGGACGCTCGGCACGTGGCACATTAAGCGCGGTGTACCTGCCGATGATCAAGGGATCCATTGGCACGGCTTTGCTGTTGGTGTTTGTCGATTGCGTCAAAGAGCTTCCTGCGACATTGTTGTTGCGGCCCTTCAACTTCGATACGCTGGCCACGCGGGTCTACGAGAAGGCCAGCCTGGAAAACTTGACCGACGCAACGCCGCCGGCATTGTTGATCAGTCTGGTCGGATTGGCGGCAGTTGCACTTTTGGCAAAAAGCAACAGGTAGGCTCTTGCGCCTGCCGAACGGTTTGCTTAAAGAGGCGCCGGAAGCCCCTATAGCTCAGCTGGTAGAGCAACTGATTTGTAATCAGTAGGTCCGCGGTTCAAGTCCGTGTGGGGGCACCAGATTTATTTGTAAAATCACAATAAAACAATTACTTAACTTTTATAGTGTCTCCGTATTCCCCAATTATTACCCAATTTGCATTTGGCTCTAGAATGCCGAGTAGAGACTAATGCCAATGCACGTAGTGCAGGGCCGACCACGACAGCTTGGCTGTTAACAACATAGCGGGCGGATTCCCAACCTTCGCTGCGTCGGTCACGAAGGGCAGCTTGACGCTGCGGTTCGGACAGTTGCGCTTAGGCTCTTTTTCTCGATGATCTACGGGCGTGATAAGATGAAGAAGTACATGCAGTTTCGCACCGAGCCACGCAAATTGCTCATCGTTCTCAGCATCGAGGAAGTGTCGGCCCTGTTAGCTGCTGCAACCGGACCTAGCCTCAAATACCGCGTGGCCTAGAGCATCGGCTGTGGGGGCGGATTTACCGCGCTGATCGAAACCGTGTGCGCGTGGCTAAGGAGCATGAGGACAAACTGGCGGCATGGATCGAGGATCACGCAGGAATTTCCGTGGTGCATCATGATAACCCCTCGTGTCTAGAAGAAGCGTCGATCAAAAATGGTCCAGCCCTGCCGCTTAACTTAAGTATGTCAGCCCACTCATTTAAGCCTACGCTGAGCGCGCTTAGAAGGTTGCTTGTGCGTGATTGTTGTCGCCCACAATAAATCCCTAGGGGGCGTTCATTTTCGCGGCGGGTTGCTGCCCTCATCGTCAACCCTGAGCATCTTTGGGCGGCCATCATAAAGCCGTTCTATACTTTTGGGTCAGCGTTATTCACCGCTTCGGGATCAACGTGTCGGCCCCGTTCAAACAGATCGCCTTGGGAAGCCGTCGGGCGCTAAGGCCAAAAGCCGGCCCTCGGTAATACGTCTGGCAAGGGCAGTCAGACACATTGGCCTTGGCGTTGCTTTTTCAGAGGTAAGCTCTTTCATGCGATGACCATATATGGTATTAATATTCAAATATAGTCGCTATATACACAATATATGGTATTAAAGGACATGCCCGACTTGAAAAAAACACACCGAAATCAGGATGCATCCGGTAAACCCAAACCCGTGCACGGCGGAGCGCGTAAAGGGGCCGGCCGCAAGCGGGGCGTCGTCTCACAGATCAAACTCTCGATGGCTGAACGTGCACGGGAGCATGCGCCCGATGCCCTCAGAGCCCTTTACGAGATTGCCAT
>JBLHUT010000281.1:0-4246 GCA_047629975.1 Paracoccaceae bacterium | reverse complement strand
GCCAGATTCTGACACAGGGGCAGACCCAGATACAACGCGGCCTGCACGAAGCCTATGTGATCAACAGTGATGGCGACATCCGCGTGCGCGGCGAGCGTTCTTATCTGTTCGACTTCGAGCGCCCCGACCCGGAGCTGATTATCACCGCAGGCAGCACGGCTCCCATCATCATCGAGGACTGGGACAACAACGAATTTCGCGCATTGATCAAGCTTGAAGCCTATCCGGATCATTACCTTTATGTCAGCCGGATTGTGGATGGTGAAATCCTTAAACTGCTTGATGAAACCCGTGAAACTGTCGGCTTGTATCAACAACTTGAAAATGACCGCGGGCGCCTCGTGTTTGAATTCGGCCTTTTGTATCTGGGGTTTGCCGTGATCCTCTTGCTGGGATCCATCTGGGTTGGACTGTTGTTTGCAGAACGGTTGTCGCGCCCCGTGGGCCGGCTTGCGGGTGCGGCGCAGCGCGTGGGGTCGGGGGATCTGTCGGTGCGGGTGGTCGAGGAAGAGGGCGATGACGAAATTGCCACCCTTGGCCGGATTTTCAACAAAATGACCCGGCAGTTGAAGGGACAGCGCGACGACTTGCTGGAAACAAACGCCCAGATCGACGCGCGGCGGCGGTTGTTTGACAGTGTCCTGTCCTCGGTGACTGCCGGTGTTATCGGGCTGGATCCTGACGGGCATGTGACGTTCATGAACAGGTCTGCCTTGCGTTTGCTGGGCATTGAGGAGGGTGTGGATATCCAGTCGGGCTTTGTCCGGTCAAACCCTGACACGCGCGCAGTCAACAATGCCGACCATGCCCTTGGTCATGTGGTGCCAGAGTTTGCCGGCCTGCTGGAGCGGATGCGCAGCGGTGAACGCGATGTGGCGCAAGAAGAGGTCCGCCTGACCCGTGATGGCACCCTTGAAAGCCTGCTGGTCCGCATGGCGCGACGTCAGACCGAAGAGGGCGGCCTTGAGGGATATGTTGTTGCCTTTGATGACGTCACCGAACTGGTCAGTGCCCAGAGGATGGCGGCATGGGGTGATGTCGCGCGCCGGATTGCCCACGAGATCAAGAACCCGCTGACCCCGATACGCTTGTCCGCAGAGCGCCTGCAGCGGAAATTTGCGTCAAAGTTGGGGGATGATGGTGCAGCCCTTATTCAGATGACAGATGTTATTATCCGGCAAACCAATGACTTGCGACGGATTGTTGATGAGTTTTCCAAGTTTGCCCGCATGCCGGAGCCCGAGCGGCGTGAGTGCGACCTGACCCGTTTGGTACGCGATGCCGTTGTGTTGCAGTCACAAACGCTCGGGAAGGCGCTCAAGGCGGATTTACCCGATCATCCGGTGCTGATCGAACTGGACAGTACGATGATTGGTCAGGCCTTGACCAACTTGATTAAGAACGCAGGCGAAGCAATTGAATCCTTGGAAGAAAGTGGCAAGACTCCCGAAGGGTACCTTCCGAGGGTTGATGTAACCCTGACATGCGACGACGGTCACGCCATAATTACGATTTCGGACAACGGGATCGGCCTTCCGGCGGACAAGTCCCGCTTGTTCGAACCCTACGTGACGACACGCGCCAAAGGCACCGGCCTTGGTCTTGCGATTGTCAAAAAGATCATCGAGGAACACGGCGGCACCTTGGAGTTGAAAGATGCGCCGGTTTTTGATGGAAATTCACACCGGGGCGCGTTGGCACGTATCGTGCTCCCGCAGGCGGTCCGGTTGCCGCAAGCCGCAGAATAAACGAAGGAGAGCAATGCCATGAGCGACATTCTTATCACCGATGATGAACGCGATATTCGTGAACTGATCAGCGATATTCTTCGTGACGAGGGTTTTCAGACACGCATGGCTGCAAATGCCACGGAATGTATGGATGCAATTGATGTGGTCCCGCCGGCTTTGATGATCCTCGATATCTGGCTCAAGGACAGCCATATGGACGGGATTGATATCCTCAAAACGGTCAAGCGCAACAATCCCGATATACCTGTGGTCATCATTTCAGGGCACGGAAATATCGAAATCGCCGTCGCCGCAATCCGGCAGGGGGCCTATGACTTCATCGAGAAGCCTTTTAACATTGACCAATTGCTGGTTGTTGTCCGGAGAGCGATGGAGACGGCGCGGTTGCGGCGCGAAAACGTAAAGCTGCGCCGCAAGGACATCTCTACGGCTGACTTTATCGGATCAAGTCCGGCGTTCAAGGCATTGAAGATAAATCTGGATAAGGTCACCAAATCGAATGGCAGGGTCATGCTGACAGGCCCGTCAGGGGCGGGAAAAGAGGTCGCAGCACGGTATATCCATGCGCAATCAAATCGGGCATCGGGCCCTTTTGTCAGTGTGAATTCGGCGTCAATCGCGCCGGAACGGATGGAAGAGGTTCTGTTCGGACGCGAAAGCCGCGAGGAGGGGATCGCACAAGGATTGCTCGAAGAAGCCAGCGGCGGGTTGCTGTATTTCGACGAGGTGGCCGAGATGCCGCTTGGCACCCAGTCGAAAATTCTGCGCGTTCTCGTTGAGCAACAGTTCCAAAGGGTCGGCGGCTCTGAGCGTGTGCGGGTAGATTTGCGGGTGATTTCGAGCACGAACAAGGACCTGGACGTCGAAATTGCGCAGGGACGTTTCCGGCAGGAACTGTTCCACAGGCTCAATGTTGTGCCGATACGGGTGCCCGGGCTGGAGGAGCGGCGTGAGGATATCCCCGAGCTTGCCGGATATTTCCTGAAGTCGTTGAACGAGACACAAGGCTTGCCGCTCAGGACGCTCACCGACGAGGCGGTCACATTGCTTCAGACGATGCACATGCCGGGCAATGTGAGCCAGCTTAGAAATGTTATCGAACGTGTGTTGATCCTGGGCGATTCAACGGGGCCGATCATGGCCAAGGAGCTTCAGGGGTTGGAAACCGCAGAACCGGATGACGGGCGGGTTGTGTTGTCGGGTGCTCTTGCGACCTTACCGTTGAGAGAGGCACGAGAGCTTTTCGAACGCGAATATCTGTTGACCCAGATCAACCGGTTCGGAGGAAATATCAGCCGAACGGCGACCTTTGTCGGGATGGAGCGTTCGGCGTTGCACCGCAAGTTGAAGTCTCTTGGGGTTGTGACCTCAAGTAAGGCCGGGGGCCGTGTGGCGCATATCGAAGACCTTTCCGATGATGCAGAGAATTCTGATGCGTTTATAGCCGGTTGAAGCGGATGCTTGTTAGAGAAGGGCGTTGACGGAGCGGTGGGCGATCGGGGCAACGGGGCCCTCCCGCCATTTTATCGGCCCTGCGGACCAAGAAAATGTTGGGGGTGGCAGGTGGACATGTCCACCTGTGGCTGCTTTGCGAGTGGTGCTTTTGTGCGCGGAGGCGTGGGAATTGACGCTGCTGTGTGGCCGTGTCATGCGTAGCGTTAAGTGAACATCCCAAGGACGGCGCATGAAGGTTATTATTTGCGGTGCAGGGCAGGTCGGTTGGCAAATCGCGCGGCATCTGTCGGGCGAGCAGAACGATGTCACGGTGGTGGACAACAATGCCGATCTGGTGCGTCGCGCCACGGATACGCTTGATGTTCAGGGAATTGCCGGTTTCGCCAGCTATCCGGACGTGCTGGAGCGGGCAGGGGCGCGCGATGCCGATATGATTATCGCCGCGACCTATTCCGACGAGGTCAATATGGTGACCTGCCAGGTGGCGCATTCTGTTTTTGCTGTTCCGCGCAAGATCGCGCGACTGCGCAGCCAGTCGTATCTGACGGCGATTTATTCTGATCTTTACCGGCGCGATCACATGCCTATCGATGTGGTGATCAGCCCCGAGCGGGAGGTCGCCGAGGCGGCTCTGCAACGGCTGGCGGCACCTGCGGCTTTTGATACCGAGAGCTTTCTGGGGGGAAAGGTGCAATTGCTTGGCATCAGCCTTGAGGGGGATTGCCCTGTTCTTGATACGCCTTTGCGGCAGTTGACCGATCTGTTTTCCACCCTGCGGGCTGTGGTTGTGGGGGTGCGGCGCGAGGGGACGCTTTTTGCGCCCGCGGCACGTGACCAATTGTTTGCGGGGGATCAGATATATGTCATTTCCCACAGCTCCGACGTTGACCGCACGTTGGAGATTTTCGGAAAAACGACCCGCAAGCAGGAACGCGTGGTCATCATCGGTGGTGGAAATGTCGGGCTTGCCGTGGCCAAGGCCCTTGAAGGTCGAGCGGTGCGGGTGCGGGCCAAGGTCATCGAGCGTAACCGGGCCTGTG
>JBLHUT010000280.1:0-4273 GCA_047629975.1 Paracoccaceae bacterium | reverse complement strand
TTCACGCTCGCGGTTCCGGTGGTGACAACTGCCGACGGCACCCCGTTCAGGATCATCCCCGCAGGCAAGGCATCGGCCAACACAACCCCGTCGGCCTCTGCCAACAACGCGCCTGTGTTATTGCGCACAACAATCGTGAAATCGAAAGCCTCTCGCAAGTCGACCGGCGTGGCGCCCGGGGTCTTGCTGACAACCTCCACATCGGCGCGGCTGACGACATTCGTATTCTCACGCTCGGTTTCATTGCCGACATTGCTGTCAAACCCGAGGGCGGTTTCCGCCGAAGACACCGTGGCCACGTTCTCGCCGGTGCCTTTGATCTCGCCGCGCGCCGTCACCGTGACAACTTTTGTTGCGCCCGAAAGGATCGTGTCGAACTCTCAGATCAGCGTCCCACCCGTGGACCCGACAGCCGGCACCGTGCCACAAGCCCCCCCCGCATCGACAGTAAAAGACTGAAAGCTCAGACGCAGCGGCGGCATCGTATCGGTCAAAACCACATCCTCCGCAGCAGACGGGCCGACGTTTGTTACCGAAATCGTATAAACGGTGTCTTCACCGACTTCGACCGGATCAACACTGTCGGTCTTGTTGACCAACAGATCCAGCGACGGAGGCTGGATTGCGGTTGTCAGGGTCGCCGCGTTGTTTGTCGTGTCCGTCTCGCTGGTTGTCGTGGAAACCGAGGCAACATTGGTGATCGAGGCCGCCCCCTGCGAGGTCAACGTATTGGCACGCGCCACGATTGTTACAGTGCGCTGTGCGCCGTTGTTGACCGTGCCAAGATTACAGATCACGTCGTTTGTGGTCGTCGAGCCGGTCACACCGCCCGCAGCAGGGATCGTGCCACATGTGCCCGAAGACGGTGTCGCCGACACAAAGGTCAGGTTATCCGGCAAAGTGTCCGTCACCGTGACATTTTCCGCCGCGCTCAAGGCATTGGCAAGATTGGTTGCCGTCAGCACATAGGTAATTTCCTGACCCGCGGTCGCCGGATCGGGAGAGCCGACCTTGCTCAGCGTCACATCGGCGCGCGCGGTAACAGCGTAAGGCACCGAAAATTGATTGTTTGAAACCTGGGTCGGGTCAGGCGTGGTCGCGCTTGTCACGTTGACATCGTTGTTACGGCTGCCTGCATTTCCGCCCGGAACCACCTTGACCGTAAGAACCGGGCAATCGACACCGGTGGTACACACAGCCACACTTGGCAATATACAGGTCAAACGACGGCTGGTGGCACCACTGCTTTGCGTGCTGCAACTGCCGGCTGACAGCGGATCGAAAACGGCACTGATAAAACCTGCATTCGTCGCGCCCACGGCATCATTGAGCAAATTCCTGATATTATCCGTCAACGTCACGTCAAGCGACGGCTGCGGCCCCGAGTTTGTGACCTCGATTTCGAATGTCTGCTCGTCCCCCACCGGCAATGTGGGCAAAAGAGCGCGCTTGATAACCCCCAACTCTGCAGAGTCCGCAGCAGAACCTACAACGGACCCGACAGTAATTGTGTCATTTGCAGCATTTGTATCTGCGGTATTGCCATCTGGCGTACTCACCGTCAGTGAATTCGACAGCGCACCAACACCAGAAACATCCCCGCGCAAGGCAACCAGATTGGTCCTTGCACCCGGGACAAGCGGCGATGCGGATGTGTAAACCAACTCGCATGTGATGTCAGCCGGCCCGACAAGCGGCAGGGTGACAGGACAAGTCCATCCCTGCCTGTTTATTGAAGTCACCGTCAGGCCTGCGGGAATGCTATCGACCATACGGGCGGTTCCGAAAAATCCGATGGTACCGACATTCGTGACACCAATCCGGTAAACGGCTGTCCCCCCGTCACTGAGCAGCGGCGATCCGTCCTTGATCGCACTCAGGTCGATCGACGGTTCCAGAATCGTGGCACCACCATCATTTGCAACATTGTTTGCAGGATCAGGGTCCAACGGACCAAGAGCCGTGATCGCCGCGGAATTCGTAGGCGTACCAACCGAAGCCACTGTCGTTACGATTTCAATGTCCCCCAACGGAACATTCACCCCCGCCGCCCCGCCAGAGGTCAGGGTACAGGTCACATCCTGCCCCGTGACGCTACAACCAAACGCGCTGCCAGCCGCAGGCCCGGCGGAAACAATCGTGTAATTGGCCGGGATCGAGTCGCTCACGGTGATATCATTTGGCGTGCTGCCGGTAAAACTGGGCGACAACGTAAAGGTCACGGTATCGCCAACAAAAATATCCCCCCCGGGGCTGCGCAGTTTGCTCAGCGTCAGGTCACTTCCCGCCGACACAGGGGTGGTAATGGACTTGTTGTTGTTTGCAACAACAGGGTCCTCGGGGCTGACGTTTGTAAGACTTGCAAGGGTTGTCACGTCCGATCCGCTGGCCGCCGATATTTGCGCCGTAAAAGTCCGTGTCACCGAAGCACCAACCGCCAAAGGTCCCGTGATTGCACAATCGAAGCGTCCTGCCGTTTCCACGCATCCCGCAGGGGCGACAACGTTGCCAAGCCCGGTCGGCACCGGAAACTGGAGCGTCGCAGACGCCACATCATTCGGGCCATTGTTCGTTGCGGTGTAGACAAACGAGACCACCTCGCCCGAGGCTGCCGCGGCTGGACCCGAAACAAACAGCTCCAGATCAGCGCCTTGGGTAATGGTTGTTGTCTCGTCCGCGGTGTTGTTGCTGTTATCCAGATCGGTGGCCGGCAAACTGGCAACAACTGTGATCGAGCCTTGCCGGCTTGCCACAACAGAAAAAACCATCGCAACGCTTGCGCCCGCATTGCCACCCGACGCAAGCGCCGGAACATTACACGTCACAACCGTAGGCCCGATTGCCGACAACGGCGTACATCCGGTGATAGCCCCCGTCGATCCGGTGTATTGCGCAAATTCAGGCAATTGGATTTCCAGCGTCGTGGCAGGTGCCGAAGCAATACCGCTATTAAAAACAGCCACATCGTAATTGATCGTACCACCCGCCGGTATCGGGTCTGCATCCTCTGACAGCTCGACGTTCCGGTCGATATCCTGTGCTGTCGCAGCCCCTGCGCCAATCACCAATGAAACAACCAATAGCACCCACACGAAAATACCGCGCACCCCAGCCGCAATACCCTCGGGTGCCGTCTCCGTAAAAAGATGACCAAAACGCCGCAAATAGACATCTTTGCCGCGCGCACTACGTTTCAAAGCCGCTGACGGAGCTGATTTGGACATCATGGTTACCCTGCATCTTGAACATTTTGCAACCGCGTTAAAGCGCGACGCATTCTTGAAAGTTTTCTATCCCGCCACAAAGCCCAGAGCAAATGCAAGCAGTCAACCTTCGTGGAAGATAATTTCATCAATTAGATAAATAGTAACTTTCGGGAAACGAATGGAACAGTACAGGCGATGTTCATGCGGCACCCGACAGCCGACCTGGAATAAGAGCAAGGCGGGTGCCTAAAATCAAGGCATCACAGCCGTTCCCGACCGTGTCATTGGAATATACGCTTCTCTTTAAAATATCGCCCTGGCGCCTGACTAGAATCGGGCGACCCTGATATCCGCAGCCTTCAGCGCAGCACGACATGATTTTGCGATATCCAAAGCCTCGGCTGTGTCACCGTGCAGGCAAATCGTGTCGATCCGTGTCGGAATATGCAGACCGCTTTGCGCAATAATCGCCCCCGAGCGGACCATCTGTGCAATGCGCTGTCCTGCGAATTCCGCGTCATGGATCATTGCCCCTTCAAGGCTCCGGTCCACAAGGGTCGCATCATCGTTATACGCTCTGTCGGCAAAGATCTCTCCGGCCCAGTTACAGCCAAGATCACGCACCACACGCTCCATTTGCGTGGCAGCAAGCACCATGATGATAATATCGGGATCGATATCAAGCGCCGCCTGAAAACAAGCACGCGCGAGGTCCGCGTCTTCAGAGGCCATGTTGCTCAACGCGCCGTGCAGTTTGAAATGGCGCACCTGCCCGCCAGCCGCGCGTGCCATCGCCTGCGCCGCCCCCAGTTGGTACCGGATCATGTTCTGTAGCGTTTGTGACGGCAGGTTCATGCGCCGCCGCCCGAACCCCTGAAGGTCGGCAAATCCGGGGTGCGCACCAATGCCAACCCCTTTTTCAACTGCGATACGCATCGTCTCGGCCATCACATCCGGATCACCGGCATGAAACCCGCAGGCAATGTTGGCCGACGTCACAACATCAAGAAGCGCCGCATCAGCGCCCATTTTCCACGGACCAAAGCTTTCGCCCATATCGGCGTTCA
>JBLHUT010000279.1:0-4285 GCA_047629975.1 Paracoccaceae bacterium | reverse complement strand
GCAGGCGCACATCAAAGGTCATGGCGCCCACAACATGCCGCGATACATCGGCACCGCGAAACCCCGGTGTTGCGGTGCCGCAGGCGGCCATCAGCAAGCTGGCGAGTAGAGGAAGGGTGAAAAGGGCACGATACATGAGGCGGAGCTTGCGCAAAAAAGGTTAATGAATAGCTAACAGTGTCAGCCGCTTTCCGCGGGCTCCGGAATGCGATAAGCCGAACATCAGCAAAAAGGGAGCACGCGCCATGACCGAAGATACAGATCGACACGCGATGAAGATGGCCAAAAAGAAGGCCGCGCGCGATAAAATTATGGCAACAAAGACCGATCAAAAAGGTCTGGTGATCGTTCATACCGGCAAGGGTAAAGGTAAATCATCGGCGGCCTTCGGGATGATCTTTCGCTGTATCGCGCATGACATGCAATGCGCCGTCGTACAGTTTATCAAAGGGGGGATGAGCACTGGCGAGCGGGATCTGATCCTTGCGAAGTTCAACGATATCTGTGCCTTCCACACGATGGGCGAGGGCTTTACGTGGGAAACGCAAGACAAGACCCGCGATATGGAAATGGCGGCGGCCGCATGGGAAAAAGCCAAGGAACTGATTCGCGATGAGGCCAACACGATGGTGCTTCTGGACGAGATCAATATCGCGCTGCGTTACGATTATCTGGATGTGAACGAAGTCGTGGCATTTTTGCAGGCTGAAAAACCGCCGATGACGCATGTCGTGCTGACCGGGCGCAATGCCAAGGCAGAGTTGATCGAGGTTGCTGATCTGGTGACGGAAATGGAACTGGTCAAGCACCCGTTCCGTGCGGGGATCAAGGCGCAGATTGGCGTAGAGTACTAAAAATGGCTGCAGGGACCTTATGGCCATGACCCGGCAGGTTCTATCCGCAATCTGTGCGTTCGATGTCGATGCGGGCGGGACGGTGCACCGCGTGAGCGACCTGTGGCCCGCGACAGAGCCTTCAACTGCTGGCGGCTACAGGTGGCTGCACCTTGATATGAAGGACGCAGACCTCGAGGCCTGGGGGCATGCGCACCTGCCCAAAGCCGTGTTCGATGCCCTGACAGAGCCGCAGACCCGCCCGCGCTGTGATGCCATGGAAGGCGGCATGATCCTGACGCTGCGGGGGGTGAATACCAACCCCGGCGCGCAGGCCGAAGATATGGTTTCGCTGCGGCTTTGGGTCAGGGAAGACCGCATTGTCACCGTGCGGGCGCGCCGCTTGATGGCCGTTACGACACTGCGTCACCGAATGGAGTCAGGTACGCCGCCCGCGACACCGATCGTGCTTTTGTGCGATCTGGTAAGGGATTTGACGGACAGGATCGAAACTGTGTCGCTTGGTCTGGAAGAGCAGGTGGACATGGCCGAGGATGCCCTGTTTTCGGACGCTTCCGACCGGGAAACCGTGGATGACAAAGCCCGGGCGAACATCAGGCAGCGGATCATCAAACTGCGCCGCTTTGTCGGGCCACAACGAGAGGCGCTGGCGCGGCTTGCCGCGTTTGATGCGCCTTTTGTCGATGCGCGCACGCGGATGTTGCTGCGTGAAACGACCAACCGTGCGACCCGAACAGTCGAGGAACTGGACGCCAACAGGGACCGGCTTGCTGTTGTGCAAGAGCATCGGGATGCGCAAACGGCGATGCTTTTGGGGCGCAACAGTTACGTCTTGTCGATTGTGGCTGCGATCTTTCTTCCGCTCGGGTTTCTGACGGGGCTGTTCGGTGTTAATCTGGCAGGAATGCCAGGGGCCCAAAGTGTTTGGGCATTCGGGGCTCTGTGCGGCGGGTCGGTGGCGGTGGGCATTGTCCTGTTTGTGGTGTTCCGTTGGACAAAATGGTTGTGAGCCTGAAAGGGAAAGAGATGGCACAAAAGCGATTGCTGACGGAATTCGGGATGGGAACGTCGCTGCGGCGGCAGGATTATACCCAAGCGGCACGCCGCGCGGTCGAGGATGCTTTGTGGCACAATTCCATCAATCTGGCAGAGTTGTTCGGGTTTCCCAAAGAGGCGATGCAGATCACTCTTGAAATAGGTGTCCAGCAGCCCGGAGCAGTCGATGTCAAGGTGCTTGCGGCGGTGTTTCCCTATGGCCATGTGACCGTAACCGTTGTGGAGGGCGGGCTGGACGTGCCGCGCACGGATGGTGGCAAGCCGACCGTCATTGCAAATGCGGCTATCTCGGTGTCTTTTGAAATGGAGCCTGTGACATGACCGAGCAAAGGATCATCATCGAGATGGGCAGCGGCAATGACCTGCATGGCAAGGATTACACCAAGGCCGCCGCCCGCGCGATCGAGGATGCGATCCGGCATTCGTCCTTGCCGTTGTTCGGTGCGCTTGGGCTGTCGCATGACGCGATGCGGGTGCAGGTCACGGTGGGGGTGCAGGCGCCGGAACTGGTCGATCTCGCGCGCTTGGCCAAAGGCCTGCCAAGGGGGCGGGCCGAGGTTCGCGCGGTCAAAGGCGGCCTTGATGTGACCAACCCCGATACTGGCGATGTAACTGTGATCGCCTCTGCGGCTATTGAGGCATTTTTGCCAGTAATGACAGGTAAATACCGGCTGAAATGACGTCGCGCCCTGTGGCGGAGGTAAAGAAGGCGCGCGCCAACGGGCGCAAGGGGTGCACCGGCAGGCTTGCGCGCGCTTGCAGGCGGTCGGATGCGTTGTGAGGTTGCAGGTCACAGACCCTATGTCGGCCTGTGATCCTTTTGTGGCATTTTCGGGTAACGCGGTACGGTTCAGGTTTGAGTGTTGCCGGATTGAGCTTTTTGTCCGGCGGCACGGGTTTGTGACAATGTCATCCCGGTGGACAGGGCCTCGGGGTCTACGTCCAGTTCGATGACAGACATCTTGCCTGACGCGGTGGCCCGCGCGAAGGCGGCGGCAAAATCCTGCGTGCGCGACACCCGTTCGCCATGCCCGCCATAGGCCTGCACAAGGGCGGCAAAATCCGGATTGAATAATTCTGTCCCGCTGACCCGGCCGGGATAGGTCTTTTCCTGATGCATCCGTATTGTGCCATAGCGACCGTTGTTCACAACGATCACAACCGGTTTGGCGCCGTATTGTGCGGCGGTCGACATCTCGTTCAGGGTCATCTGGAAACATCCGTCACCGGCAAGACAGACCACGGTGCGGGCCGGATATTCGATTGCAGCCGAGATAGCGGCCGGAAAACCATAGCCCATCGACCCTGAGGTGGGGGCAAGTTGGGTGCCGAACCCCTTGTAGCGGAAATAGCGGTGCAGGAAGGCGGCATAGTTGCCCGCGCCGTTTGTCACGATCGCATCAACAGGCAAAGTGTCGGAGAGCCAGCTGATGATGTTTTCAAGCTTCAGGTCTCCTGGCGTTTCCCTTGGTATCTGCCATGCGTCGTAATGCGTGCGCAAGCGGCTGCGCCACGTGGCCTGACAGGGCGCGGCGATCTTGTTCAACGCGGCGAGGGCGTCGGGGGCCGTTGCGACTGCGCACAGGTCGGGGGCGTAAACCCGACCCAACTCGGCGGTATCGGCATGGACGTGGAGCAGCAGCTTGCCGTGATCGTGCGGGTCGAGCAGGGTGTAGCCGTCGGTGAGTGTGTCGCCCAGCCGTGTGCCGATGGCCAGCACGCAGTCGGCCTCTTTGAGGGCGGCGCCCAACGCAGGGTTCATGCCGACGCCCAGGTCACCCACATAGGCGGGATTGGCGTTGTCCAGCAGGTCCTGTCGCCGGAACGGGACAGCAACGGGCAGACCGGTCGTGGCGGCAAAAGCAGCTAGAGAGGCTTCGGCCTCTGGCGACCAATGCGGCCCGCCGACGATGACCAGCGGGCGTTCGGCCTTGCTGATGTGTTCCATTGCGGCGGCGGCAAAATGGCTCAGATCCGGCACCATCGGGGCCGGGCGCGCGGGGCGGTCGGGCACATCTGCAAGCGCCGACAGCATGTCTTCGGGGAGCGACAGCACAACGGGTCCGGGGCGTCCCGATTGCGCCACGCGAAAGGCCCGGTCGATATACTCAGGTAGCCGCGCGGTGTCATCCACCTCTGCCACCCATTTGACCAACGGCCCGAAAAAGGCGCGGTAATCGACCTCCTGAAAGGCGTCGCGGTCGCGGTGCGCACGGGCGATTTGCCCGATAAAAACGACCATCGGGGTGCTGTCCTGTCGGGCAATATGCAGGCCGGCACTTGCGTTGGTGGCGCCCGGGCCGCGGGTGACAAACAAAACGCCGGGCGTGCCGGTCATTTTGCCAAAGGCCTCGGCCATCATTGCGGCGCCGCCC
>JBLHUT010000278.1:0-4370 GCA_047629975.1 Paracoccaceae bacterium | reverse complement strand
CGCCACGGATGCGGGCACGACTTACGTGCATGATGCGATCACGGGAGCATTTCTACATACGCTAAATAACCCGTCCCCCGAAATCAGGGAGTTTTATGGCAATTCGGTCTCGGTTTCGGGGAACACCGCCTACCTTTAAGGCCGCAAGGTTGGTGCAGCCCCCTTCAGAAAAGACGCGAGACAACCATACCTTCTTGTCTGCGGATATGCTCTTGCTTGATGCTTGCACTGCTTTACTGGTTAGAGGACAAATTTTTCGCGCACTCGCGTGCCAGATGAAAGGCCATGACAGATGGAAAAAGTGTTGCGCGTCGTTGGCAGATGAAGCGGTTTTTTGACGCGACTGTGGGTCGATGGCTGCGCCATCTCCTGTTTGTTCTGACCCGCACCTATTATGCGCTTTTTTATAATGTCAGCTGTTCGAACAAGCACCTTTTACAGGATCAGCCGGGATCGCTTGTTCTGGCGACGCATGTCAGCCGCCATGACGGACCACTCATCGCCTCGATACTTTATACGACAACACGCATCAGGCCGACTGTCCACTACAACGAATACTATCACTGGACCCAATGGTTTGCGATGTTTGTGACCGCCGCAATTCCGATGAGTTCGCCCAAAGACTGGCCCGACGAAAGGCGCCTTGCGCGCAAGCAGCACATTCTTGGCGTGATGCACAAGGTGCTTGCGAACGGAAGTTCGATACTACTGTTTCCAGCAGGGCGCATCCGCCGGCAGGCCAAAGAGATCGTGGAGCCGTACCTGACCGGCACCTACGAAGTTCTGCGCGCCGAACCCACAACACCGGTGGTCCTGCTGCGGATAGACGGGCTGGGGACATACCAACCGGCAAAATACGATCATTTCTGGAGCTTTCTGGGGATCGCGAAAGGGCGTCGCCATGTCAGTGTCGACATCCGGTTGATTGCGCCGCTTGACCTCACGCTCGACCTTGCCACTTTCAACAAAACGCTGGAAGATTTGCTCAACACCGCACCAAAATAGCTGTGGCCGCTGCTTTTGCCGCCCAACCGCGCCACCCAACTCAGCCGGCCCACCCCCTCCAAGGTCAAAGCTTGTGATCCACTTGCACGCCCTCAAAACAGGGCCAAGAGGCGCTTAGGTCGCAAAAAAATATACCAAAACACTCGAAAACGCTCAAGTTTCGGGCGCAAGCTTGCTTTTACCCCGATGAACCCACGCAAAGAATGGCCGACTGCACATCCGTCAGTAGGATTTCTTCAACTCAAGGGGAAAGACAATGATTGTTAAGCTTGCAAGACATCTCACTTTGGCCGCCGGCGCTGTGGCTACAACTGTTGCCTTGTCGGCAGGCACCGCACGGGCCGCCGACACAATCAACTGTGTGTTTCCGTTCTGGTTCGGATTTGCACCGGTCTTTGTTGCCGACAAAAAAGGATACTTTGCCGAAGAAGACCTGACTGTGACCTGGGCCTTCGATAACGACCGGGCCAACGTGTTGCCTGCGCTGGAGACTGGCGCGATTGATTGCACAATGCGCACAATCGGCGAAAGCATGGCCCGCCCGCGGACGTCCGAAACATCCGGTACAATCATCGGCACCATCGACATCTCTATTGGTGCAGACGGGGTTGTCGCAGGACCAGGCATCAACAGTGTCGCGGACCTGATCGGCAAGACGTTCGCAGGTGAAATCAACCACCCCGGCACCGTGATGACACAATTCGCCCTCAAGGAAATAGGCAAGTCACTCGACGATCTGGACATCAGGCTCATCAACACAGACGATTCCATCGCCGTGTTCGAGGATGACAGCATCGCCGCCGTTGCCACATGGGAGCCGATGCTGAGCCAGATCGTAAAGAACACCTCGCGCGACGGATCAAAGGTCTTGTTGTCTTCGGCAGATTACGAAGGCTTGATCACGGATGTCATTCTTGCGCGCACAGACGATTATCAGGAAAACCCTGAAAAGTATGCCAAATTCTTGCGCGGTATCTTCCGGGCGATCGACGATTACATGGCTGACGCAGACGATTTCATCGCCTTGTCGGCACCTGAATTCGGCGTCCCTGCCGCAGAAATGAAAGAGGCTCTGGAAGGTGTGAAATACACAACCTACGAAGAGGCCATGGCCTATATGCCGATGTCACAAGACGGAAAGTTGCGTGAGGTGTTCGACGCCTTCAACGAGATCAATATATCCCTCGACCTGCAGGATGCCGCTCTTGCGTACAGCCCGTATATCGATGGCTCTTTGCTGCCGGGCCTTTTTGACGGAAAGACGCGCTAGTCACCGTTATGCTGTTGTTTCGAAAATCAATTCCCCGTCGTAACGAGATTATTCTTGGTGTGGCGGGGCTCGTGACGTTTCTGCTGGTCTGGCAGGCCATTGCCATGTCCGGTTGGGTGAAGCCACAATTCCTGCCTGCCCCACCAGAGGTCCTTTCGGCGTTCTGGCGGCTGTTTACGGAGGCGGATTTTGCCAGTGACATTGCGATCTCTGTCGGGCGGGTCTGGTTCGCATTCTTTTTGTCGGTCATCATTGCGGTGCCGCTTGGTTTGATGATGTCGTGCTATCGCTCTGTCGGGGCCTTTGTGGAGCCATTTGTCGACTTTGTCCGTTATCTGCCTGTTCCCGCTCTGGTGCCGCTTTTGATTATCTGGTTCGGCGTTGGTGAAGCCTCTAAAATAGCGGTGCTGTGGATGGGCACGTTTTTCCAACTGGTGTTGTTGATCACCGATGACACAAAACGTGTTCCTGCCGAATATGTCGAATCCGGCTTTACGTTGGGGGCAAACCAGCGACAAATCATCCGCGACGTGATTTTTCCGGCAGCCTTGCCGAACATGGTCGACAACCTGCGGATCACGCTTGGCTGGTGCTGGACCTATCTGATTATCGCCGAAATCGTGGCGGCGTCTTCAGGTGTGGGCCACGTCATCTGGTCACTGCGCCGGTTTGTCAAAACTCCCGAGGTGATGGCGGGGATTATCGCGATCGGCATTATCGGGCTGCTGACGGATCAGGCGTTTCGCTTCATCCACCGGCGCGCCTTCAAGTATCTGGAGCGTTAAGCGATGACATACCTGACCATCAAAGGCGTCTCCAAGACCTTCGACACCGGTCCCGCAAGCGTCCTGGCGGTGACCCCGATCGATCTGGAAATCGCACAAGGCGAGATCGTTACCTTTCTGGGGCCTTCGGGGTGCGGAAAGACAACGCTCATGCGAATGGTCGGCGGGCTTGAAACACCAACAACCGGCCATGTTGTGCTGCGCGACGATGTGCTGGGCGGGCCGGATCGCAGGCGCGGCATGGTCTTTCAATCCTACGCCGCCTTTCCATGGCTTACGGTTGCCGGAAACATCCGTCTGGGGCTGAAATACCGCACCGGTATTTCCTCCAAGCAACGCGAGGAGGCTGTGCGCCGGTTGATCGAGCTTGTCGGGCTGGACGGGTTCGAAGACAGTTACACCAACCGCATCTCGGGCGGGATGCGCCAGCGTGTGGCGATTGCCCGAACACTCGCAGCCGATCCGGAGATCCTTTTGATGGACGAGCCGTTCGGCGCGCTTGATGCGTTGACCCGCGAGCACCTGCAAAACCAGCTGATGCAGATCAACCGCGCCGAAAAGAAGACAACGATTTTCGTGACCCATGATGTCGAGGAAGCCATCTTGCTGGCGCATCGGATCATCGTATTTTCCGCGAGGCCGGCACGCATTCTCGAAGACATCGACGTCACGAAAATCCTGCCCGTGCAGGGGCGCGATCAACAGGTCCGCGACCTACCGGAGTTTCTGGCGTTGCGACGTAGAATTCAGAACAGCTTGCGCGCCGAGCAAAATCGCGCCGAAGAAGAGGCCGCCGCAAATGCAGTTTGATTTCTCGGGACAGCATATTTTGATAACGGGCGGAAATATGGGGTTGGGTGCGGGTGTCGCTCGGGGCTTGCTTGCAGCAGGGGCCGAGCTGACACTTGTCGGACTTGAACCGGATGTCCCCGAGGTTGCGGCGGCGTGGTCGGCAGAGTTCGGTCGCGACATCACCGGCCTGAGCTGCGATATCGCCACCCCCCAAGGCATCGCTCTTTTGGCCGGTCTTGACGTGACACTTGACGGATTGATCAATAATGCCGGGCTGGAACTGATCACCCCGATCACCGACCCCTCGCCCGATATCGACGCCGTTTTCCGCCGCATCACCGAAATCAACATCATCGGCACGTTCAGCGTGACCCGCGCCCTATTGCCAAAGTTGAAGGACGGGGCGCGGATCGTGAATACGGCCTCAATGTGGGGCAAAACAGCCGTTGCCGAGTTTTCTGCCTATTGCGCCTCGAAACATGCAGTTATCGGGCTGACGCGCAGCCTTGCACAGGAAC
>JBLHUT010000277.1:0-4379 GCA_047629975.1 Paracoccaceae bacterium | reverse complement strand
CGGTCTCGAATGCCATGATCTGCTGCATCCGGAGCGACCATTGCTGGTCCCACGGGCGCGGCAAGCCCAGCGCCTCGTTCCATGCAGGAAGTTGCACCGCGCGGGCACGGGCCTTTTTTGACAAGGTCACAGCCAGCATTTCGATCAAAATCCGGTAGACATTGTTTTCGGGTTGCTGCTCCGTCAGACCCAGCGAATTGACCTGCACCCCGTAGCGAAAGCGGCGGAATTTGGCGTCCTGCACCCCGTAGCGCGTCAGGCAAATCTCGTCCCACAGATCGACAAAGGCCCGCATTTTGCACATCTCGGTCACAAACCGGATACCGGCATTCACGAAAAAGCTGATCCGCCCCACCAAGGCCGGAAAATCGGCCGGATCCACCCGTGGGCGCAACGCATCAAGCACCGCCACCGCTGTTGCCAGCGCAAAGGCAAGCTCTTGTTCGGGCGTGGCCCCTGCTTCTTGCAAGTGGTACGAGCACACGTTCATCGGGTTCCATTTGGGCACATGCGCATAGCAATATTCCGCAACGTCCGCGATCATGCCAAGCGACGGTGCAGGCGGACAAATATAAGTCCCGCGCGAAAGATACTCTTTGATCAGATCGTTCTGGACCGTGCCCTGAAGCCCCGCCACATCGGCGCCCTGCTCTTCGGCCACGGCGATATAAAGGGCCAAAAGCCACGGCGCCGTCGCATTGATCGTCATCGACGTGTTCATCTTTTCCAACGGGATATCGGCAAAAAGGGCGCGCATGTCCCCCAGATGCCCAACCGGCACGCCGACCTTGCCGACCTCGCCCCGCGCAAGGATGTGGTCACTGTCATAGCCGGTCTGTGTCGGTAAATCAAAAGCCACCGAAAGCCCGGTCTGGCCTTTGGCAAGGTTGCCACGAAAAAGCGCATTGGACGCCGCGGCGGTCGAATGGCCGGCATAGGTGCGAAAGAGCCAAGGGGCGTCTTTGGAATGGGCGGTCATAGAGGCGGCTCCTGAAAAACTTGAAACATTCATTCACAAAAACCGAGATAGACGAAACTTTCGACAAGTGTCAACGCGCTGCACCGCAGCAACCTACAGTTATCTACAACAGGCGACCTTTGCTTTACCCGCCGGAGCTTTGCTGCCATTGATGGGGTATGGCGCAGAGTATTGAATTGCCGCTTTGGCTTATTGTTATTCTGGTCGCGACGACGTTCGTCAGCGTCCTGAATTCAGTTTTGCTCCCGTCGGTTCGCTGGTTTTTCCGAAAACGGCTCGAGCGGGCTGTCATGCGCCTGAACGCGCGGCTGGAGCGGCCGATCCAGCCATTCAAACTGGCCCGTCGCCACGACATGATCCAGCGGTTGGTGTATGACACGCAAGTGCACAGCGCCATCATCGCCCATGCAAGCGCCGAGGGCGTGCCTGAAGAGGTCGCATTTGAAACCGCCCGCCGATATGCCCGCGAAATCGTGCCTGCTTTTTCGGCGGCGGCCTATTTCGGGTTCGCGATACGGATATCGCGGTGGCTGGCGACCAGCCTTTTCCGGGTGCGCGTGGGGTATCAGGACGAACCGGCGCTTGCAGGGATTGATCCTGATGCCACCGTTATTTTTGTCATGAACCACCGTTCGAACATGGATTACGTGTTGGTGACGTATCTTGTGGCAGACCGTTCCGCGCTGTCTTATGCGGTTGGCGAATGGGCGCGGACGTGGCCATTGCGGGCGCTGATCCGGTCGATGGGGGCATATTTCATCCGTCGCAAGTCGCGCAACCTGCTGTATCGCAAGGTTCTGGCCCGTTATGTCCAGATGGCCACGGCCGGCGGAGTCGCACAGGCGATTTTCCCCGAAGGCGGACTGACCCTTGACGGGCATATCGCCCCCCCCAAACTGGGCCTGCTCAGTTATGTGGTGGAGGGCGTCGATCTTGAGGCGCGCGATGTTGTGTTCGTGCCTGTCGCCTTATCTTATGACCGTGTGCTCGAAGACCGTATCCTGATGGCCGCAGGCGCCATGGGCGAACGCCGGTTCAAGGCAAAGATCTCTAATGTGGTGCGCTATCTGGGACGGCAGATCTGGAACAAGATTCGCGGACGCTTTTATCGATACGGCTATGCCGCCGTCAGTTTCGGCACCCCTCTTTCCCTGCGACACACCCCGATGCACCCCGAAGCCCTGGGGATCGAGTTGATGACGCGCGTCGCTGCCGTCATGCCGGTATTGCCGGTGCCGATGGTGGCGTATCTGCTGCTGGAAAGCTCGATGAACAAAGGCCCGGAACCTGTCGCACAGCCACAGCTCAAGGCAGCTGCGCACGCCTTGATCCAGCGTATCGAGCTGGCGGGCGGCTATGTGCATCTTGCCCGCGAGGATCTTGATTATACGCTTGCCTTTGGCACCCGCATTCTGCTGTCGCGCCGGATTGCCGTGCAAACACCCGACGGCCTGTGCCTTGCGCCCGGTCAACACGCCGTTGCCAGTTATTATGCAGCAGGGATCCGCGACACCCTCAAGGCTCTAGCGCTTGAGAGTGTCGACCAGCAGGGTCCCGGCATAGCGGCTGACCTGTCGATCCTGTCCGAAAGTCAGGGTTAGCCCCGCTGCGGACCCTCACTTTGCGACATAAAGTTTCAAACACGCCCCCGAACAGGTTGCAATGTTGCGCAAACGCTCATAACCATTCTGCACCGCCGCATTGATTCTGCAGCGCGGCGCAACTTTGTTAAACCGAGTGGAGGCAGCAATGGCTTTGGATTCCAATCCGCCCGCAACTTACGAGGCCCCCGAAAAGGACCTTTATGAAATCGGTGAGATGCCTCCTTTGGGCTATGTTCCCAAAAAGATGTACGCTTGGACCATCCGCCGCGAACGCCACGGAGAGCCGGACAAGAGCTTCGAGATGGAAGTTGTCGATGTGGCCACTCTGGACAGTCACGATGTGCTCGTGCTGGTGATGGCGGCGGGCGTGAACTATAACGGCGTCTGGGCGGGCCTTGGCGTGCCACTCAGCCCGTTTGACGTGCACAATGCCGAGTACCACATCGCGGGCTCCGATGCCTCGGGGGTGGTCTGGGCTGTTGGCGACAAGGTCAAGCGGTGGAAGGTCGGCGACGAGGTCGTGATCCATTGCAATCAGGACGATGGCGACGACGAGGAATGCAACGGCGGCGACCCGATGTTGTCGCCCTCACAGCGGATTTGGGGCTACGAGACGCCGAATGGCTCGTTCGCGCAATTCACCAACGTTCAGGCCCAGCAATTGATGCCCCGCCCCAAGCATCTGACGTGGGAGGAAAGTGCCTGCTATACGCTGACGCTGGCCACAGCGTACCGGATGCTGTTCGGGCATCATCCGCATGAGTTGAAGCCGGGCCAGAATGTGCTTGTCTGGGGCGCATCCGGCGGGCTCGGATCGTTTGCGATCCAGTTGATCAATACGGCCGGTGGCAACGCGATCGGCGTGATCTCGGACGAGGACAAGCGCGATTATGTCATGAGCCTAGGGGCCAAGGGCGTTTTGAACCGCAAGGATTTCAACTGCTGGGGCCAATTGCCCACCGTCAATACCGATGCGTATAAAACGTGGTTCGGCGAAGTGCGCAAATTCGGCAAAGCGATCTGGGATATTACCGGTAAGGGAAACAACGTCGATATGGTGTTCGAACACCCCGGCGAAGCCACGTTCCCGGTATCGACATTCGTGTGCAAAAAGGGCGGCATGATCGTTATTTGTGCCGGCACCACCGGCTATAACCTGACAATGGACGCACGCTATGTCTGGATGCACCAAAAGCGGATTCAGGGCAGCCACTTTGCGCATCTCAAGCAGGCATCCGCAGCAAACAACCTTATGGTCGAGCGACGTCTGGACCCGAGCATGTCCGAGGTCTTTCCTTGGGAGGATATCCCCGCGGCCCACATGAAAATGCTGCGCAACGAACACAAACCCGGCAACATGTCGGTGCTTGTTCAGGCCCCCCGCACCGGCCTGCGCACGATCGAGGACGTCGTGGAAGCGGGCCGCACCTAAGCGCCCCCTGGACCAAGCGATTTGTTGCACTGCGGCCTTTTGCACAATGTTGCCAGAGGTCGCACGAACCACAAATGCCCGAAACCGGTTTAACGGTTCCGGGCTTTTGTTTTTCAATGCCGGCATGCCCCGCACCTGACACGCCACGACCCTGCTGCGACAGGCGGGTATCGGCAGTTTTAACCAGACCTTCAAATTTTGGCATCAAACCCGATGGGTGCACCTGTTGTGTCCCTGATTCGGACGGCCCTGCTCACCCGTTTGAGGGTGGTTTTGCCCACAAACGGAATCGCCCAAAAAATCAACACAATCGGATCAACACTTTATTCAGACCTCCCTCGCTATTTCTGGGGAGTAAGAAAAC
>JBLHUT010000276.1:0-4438 GCA_047629975.1 Paracoccaceae bacterium | reverse complement strand
TCATCCTGAAGGGCCGCCATCTCGTCGGCGGTTTCCTCGGAATAGTTCATGGCAAGATCGTTATAGCGATCAAGGATGTCTTTTTTGGGCTTCACGCCCAGCATGACATTTTCACGCACGGTCATGTTTTCTTCGAGGGACGGTTCCTGTGGAAGATACCCCACGCGCGCGCCTTCGGCGGCCCATGCTTCGCCGATGTAATCCTTGTCCAGACCGGCCATGATCTTCATCAGGGTGGACTTACCCGAACCGTTTGCCCCGACAACGCCGATCTTGACGCCCGGAAGGAACGACAAGCGCACGTTTTCAAAACATTTCTTACCGCCGGGATAAGTTTTGGACACGCCGTCCATGTGGTAGACATATTTATAGGCCGCCATTGGAACCTCCGCAAATGTGCTGATTTGCAACGGTCCTTATCCGAGCCTGAGCCCAAGAGCAACGTGTCACTCGAAGAGTCTGTCGGAAACAGGCGGGAAGCGAACCGGCTTGCGGCGCGTGGTGCAGCGGCAGGGGGGGCGTTGGATGCTGGTTTTAGCGTTCAGCTCTCAAAGTGATGCGGTGGGACAGAAATTTTTTCAGGGCGGCCTCTGGCGCGGCCTTTATCATCGCGCCGCGCGCATCGCTGACCATCTGTTCCAGCCAGGCGCCGATATCTGTGGCGTCGGTTCCGTCAATCCCCTGACGCCAGACAATGGTATAGGTCCCGTGCGCGCGGGGGGGAAGCGGGGCAGGGGTGCCACAGGTTTCCTCATCCACGACGCTGCTGCCGAACAGAACCCCCACGACCGCCTCGGTGCCGTCGGGCTGTCGTACGAGCAAGGGGCTGCCACTATCGCCGCTCATGATGCGACGGCCGTTGCCACGACTGGGCGGAAGCGCAAAGATCGAGCACCTGTTCTCGCTCCAGTAACCAAGGGAGCCTGTCTTGCGGGTCGGGGTGTGCAGGCCGTTGCCCAACTTGCCCCAACCTGAATATCGCAGCATGGCCGTTGGAAGATACCTTAGCAGTGCGTCTACTTTTTCTGGCGAGGTCACGCGCAGCACGGGTATCGGTGTGGCGATCGCTCGTGGTGCGGGCTCTGCGAGTAAAAGCAATATCAGATCAGCACAACGGGGCAGGCTGTAATGGCTGGCGAAAAGCACCTTTTCTGGCATATCGCGTACCGGTCCAAAGCTTACGGGCACGCGCCAGCTTGTGTCATACCAAACCTGTGGATATTCCCATGCGTTGCGTTGCAAGGCGACTTGGTCGTCCAGACCGGTGCAGTCCGGGGCGCGCGCCACAACGGGGCGCGGAACGCGCGCTTCGAGCCCGACACAATGGGCAACGGTCAGGATCACATTGGGACTGATCAGTGTTCCGGTGCAGCCGCCCGCTACCAGAACAACGCCGTTTCGTGCTTGTGACGAGCGGTCGGCAGTTGTGCTTGGCTTCAGCGAAAATGTGTCGAAAAAAGAGGCCGCGACAGGGGCTGCCGAAAGCACACTCAAAAAGAAAAGGGCCGCGAGATGATGTATCATGGGTGCACGGTAGAACTCCGGCAGAGCCATGTCGAGAGAGCAAGCGTATCGGGATGAGTGATAATTCACGCGTGCGTTCACAGCTTGCACGTGGCGTGTGATTGCCGCAATCAAGTACAATGGTTAAATCTGGTTTTCCTCTTGCCGGTAGTGGTCAGACGATCGGACTACTGGGCGGTTCGTTCGATCCGCCCCACGCGGGGCATGTGCAGGTCACGCGGGCCGCGTTCAGTCATTTGGGTCTGGACAGGGTGTGGTGGCTTGTGTCTCCGGGAAACCCGTTGAAGGCGCGCGGGCCTGCGCCCATGGCGCGCCGGATGGCTGCGGCACAGGATCTGGTGCAGCATCCTTTGGTGCGCATCAGTGATATCGAGTTGCGACTTGGCACGCAGTTTACCGCACACACGATTGCCGCTTTGAAACGGCGGTATCCGGGGCAGCGGTTCGTGTGGTTGATGGGGGCGGATAATCTGGTCCAGTTCCATCATTGGGCCCATTGGGAAGAGATTTTTGCGTCTGTCCCCATTGGTGTAATTGCCCGCCCCGGATACCGGCTGGCGGCACTTCGTTCTGTGGCGGCGCGCCGGTTTGCCCGCTACCGTGTTCCGGCGGCTGTTCTGGCGCAGAAAAAAGCACCGGCGTGGGCTTTTGTTACGGCTCCGTTAATGCATTTGTCGTCGTCACAATTGCGTGCGCAGGGAAAGTGGCCGGCTGGCGACTTGTCTGTGTGACATTCTTTCTTTTAAACTGCCGACTGGCAGAGGCGGGTTTTTGATCAACGCTACGGCTGATCGGCGGCCCGCGCCGGATCCGGGCAAAATCCGGGGTCCAGAAGCCGGTCGAGCATCGGGGATATATCCTCGATATGCTCTGCAATCACATGGACCACGCTTTGTGCGCGCTGCACCCGTCCGGTGACCCGCAAAAGACGCCCTGCAATCACAGCACGCCGGAATTGTTCATAAATCTTGGCCCAAACGACGACGTTACAGGTGCCGGTTTCATCTTCGAGCGTGATGAAAATCACGCCCTTTGCTGTGCCCGGGCGCTGTCGCACCAGAACAAGCCCCGCCACACAGACCCGCGCCCCCCCCGGAGGCAGGTTCAGATCCTGTGCGCGAATGCACGAGGGCGGACGGGGCCATTGCGGGGCGCGCGCATGGTCGGCCCGGAAAAGGGAATCGATGGAATGCATGTGAACAAAGATAGAACATACGGATTGAAAAGCAAGTCTGTTGGCAGCACTGGCAAAGTGTCCTGAATTGTCCTATGTGCATGGCAAATAGAATATAGGCCAAAGGAACTGGTTATGGCGAAGATCACTTACATCGAACACGGCGGCAAAGAACATGTGGTCGAGGTCGCGACGGGGCTTACCGTTATGGAGGGGGCCCGTGACAACGGCATTCCCGGGATCGAAGCGGATTGTGGCGGCGCATGTGCCTGCTCTACGTGTCATGTCTATATCCATCCCGATTGGGCCGAAAAGCTGCCGGCAATCGATTCGATGGAAGAGGATATGCTCGATTTCGCCTATCAGCCAAAGCCGGGTCAAAGCCGTCTGACGTGCCAGTTGAAAGTCAGCGACGCGCTGGACGGGTTGGTCGTTCAGATGCCTGAAAAGCAGATCTGATGCGGGCGTTGCCTGCAGCGGGTATAGCTTTTTTGCTTGCTTTGGGCGCGCCACTTCATGCCGATATCATCGACGCGCGCTACGCAGAACCGACAGCGCGTTACACGCACGGCATTCTAGGCGATGCGATCGAACACGGGGCGCTTGTGATTGTGGTGTCCCGTGGTTTGGCCGGTCGAACGACCCTGAAGGTCACACTTCCCGAAAACCGCGTTTTCGAAGATACCGCCCCCAGACTTGCCGATGTGGACAACGACGGTGACATGGAAGTGATCGTCGTCGAGACAGACATGGCCCGTGGCGCGCAACTTGCGATTTATGACGAAACGGGTAAAATTGCCGCAACTCCTTACATCGGGACACGATTCCGGTGGCTGGCCCCTATCGGGGTGGCCGACCTTGACGGCGATGGCACCATCGAAATCGCCTATATCGACCGTCCGCATCTGGCCAAAACCTTGCGTGTCTGGCGGTTCGGGGAAGGAGGGCTGACGCCTGTGGCTGACCTCGGCGGGTTGACCAACCACCGGATCGGGGAGCGCGATATTGCCGGTGGTATCCGTGTCTGTGGTTCGGGCCCCGAAATGATCACAGCGTCTGCCGACTGGAGTGTGATTATGGCGACGCGGCTGCGTGATGGTGCCCTTGAAACACGGCCCGTGGGTGCGCATCGGGATCGACAAAGCTTCGCACGCGCATTGCGGTGTGCCGACGAGTAGAGGCGAGCGGTGATGACGGGTCGTGCAGCGGAGTAAAGTCAGGCTGGCGGCGCAAAGGCTCCAACCGCCTCGTGGGCTGCCTGCAAGGCTTCGGGTAACACGGCTTCGAAAATATCCAGTGCCGCATCAGGGCCGACAGAGACCCGAATGCACCGGTCTTGCGGCGCGACAAAGGGCATTCTGACAAAAACCCGGCGGGCAATCAGCTCACGCACCAGTTGCCGCGCAAAATTACCATCCTGCCCACAGTCAAGCGCCACAAAATTTGCGGCGGACGGCAGAGCCACAAGCCCGTTTTGCTGACCGATGCGGGCGATCCTTTTGCGGGCGGCTGCGACCTTGGCGACGATGGTCTGCAAATACGCCTGATCGTGCAGGGCGGCCAATGCCGCCGCCTGTGCAAGGCGGCCAACGCCGAAGTGGTTGCGCACCTTGTTAAAGCCGTTGATTACATCCGGTGCTCCAATGGCATAGCCGACACGCATTGCCGCCAGCCCATGCGCCTTTGAAAAGGTGCGCATCCGGATCACGCGTGAGTTGGTGGTATCAAAAGCGGGAATGG
>JBLHUT010000275.1:0-4509 GCA_047629975.1 Paracoccaceae bacterium | reverse complement strand
GGTAAAGCCGTCTTGCGCAAACAACCCTTGTATTCCGTGTCCGGCGCCCGGTGCAGGAACGACTGTCTTGGGCGGCTCTACGATGCGGATCACCTGTGTCACGGGGGTGGCGACCAACCCACCGGCATCATAAACAAGATAGCGAACCCGTTCATGAACGGTGTTCCCCCCTGTAAGCTGATCGGGCGGAATCGAGCTGGTGGCTTGAATTTCTTCGGTTTTTGATGACATCTCTGCCAGTTCACGACACATCGGCTCAAGACGCAGAGCGTCAATGCTGATGTTGAATATCTGATCCGCATCGGTGCCGATCAACACATGGGACAGCAGATTGCTACGACCGGAGAGTGCGGCAGGTGCCTTTTTTAACTGCGCAGGATCGATCGAGATAATCTTGCGGATCGCATCCACGGCGAATCCCAGCAAGTGATCACCGGGAAACCGCAAAACCACAATTTCGGCGCATTCGTGATGCGTTCTATGGCCCAACCCCAAGACAGATGTCGTTGCCATCACAGGAATACGCCTGCCGTGATGTGTGATTGTGCCCAGACAAAACCCGGATGTGAGAGAGTTTCGGTCGATAACTTGTCGTGGAACGGTCCCATGGACCTCGATCGCGGCCACCGAAAACGTGGCCTCACCGACATCAAAGGTCAGCATCGGCTGGCGTGGATCGTTATGGGCATCTTGTGCGTTTGCGTCGCGTGCCGTTACTGACGGTGTGGCTGCGGAATTGAAGATTTTCGGTACATCAATGACGGTGATAATGTCCTTGCCCTGCAGAAACCCGCCTTCGACGACACTTTGTGCCAATGAATTCGGGCTTGTGTCTAGAGGTTGAACAGCGTTTTTCGACACCTGCGAGAGGCCGAAAATCGCATCGATTCCTATGCCCAGCAAGCGGCCTTCGAATTTGAGAATTGCCGCAAAATGCGGTGGCGTACTTGCTTGACCAATACCGCAGAGCACCGCCGGATCCATGATTGGCACCAGTGTTCCACGTAAATCCAAAGACCCCAAAAGACCCGTCCGCCGTATCATCAGCGGAGACAGAGGGCCGACGGGACATACTTCTGCGAGGTGTTCGATTGCCACACCCAACAGGGCGTCACCAACCCGCATGGCGCCATAAATTCCTACGGAGTCAGCTACCATTTCTGCACCCTCACTTTTGAACTGCCGCCTCTAGATCACTGACCAGCGCCTGAATGGTTTGGGTTGCTTGAGCCTGTAAGCCGGTCTTGGTCGAAAGTTGCGAGAGTGTAGAGACATTGGACTGCAGGTCGCCCGAAATATTATCCAGCGCCGCAAGCGCATCACCTGCGCCCGATGTCCCCTGATTGATGTGTTGCACGGCGGTTTCGATCTGTCGGGTAATATTGCGCACGGCATCGGCATTGCGCTCGGCCAGTTTGCGCACTTCGTCGGCAACAATCGAGAAGCCGACCCCGTGTTCGCCGGCGCGGGCGGCTTCGATGGCGGCATTGAACGCAAGCAGATTGGTTTGTACCGCAATGTCGCTGATGACCTCGACCACTTCCGAAATCTTGCCAGCAGCCTGATTTGCGCCTTCGATTGCGGTCAGGCTTTTTTCAAGGCTGTCTCGCCCCTTGAGTGCGCCATTGCGCGACAGGTCCGTTGCTTTGGACAGATCGCTGGTTTCGTGTTCGATCGCACTGCTGGCCGAGATGACCTGTTGCAACTCGTCCCGCACGGCTGCCGCACTTTTGGATGCGAGAGCCTCCAGCGCGACATGGTCGGAGATATCGAACGCGTATTTGATGACGCGGACAACCTCGCCATTGGCATCGACAATCGGGCTATAGCTTGCCTGAATATAGACATCCCGGTTAAAGCGTCCGATGCAATGATACCGCGCGGCATGGGATTCGCCCTTGCCGAGACTAAGCCAGAACCCGCGATATTCTTCGGTTTGGACATAGTCGGGTGTGCAAAACATGCTGTGGTGCTGGCCAACGATCTCTCTCAAAGAATAACCCATCATCCGCAAGAACGACTCGTTGGCAGAGACAAGTTTGCCATCCAGATCGAACTCCACAATGGATTGCGCAACGTTCACGGCATCCCATTTGCTCTCGAAATCGACGTTACGCTGTTTTTGTTTGGTAATGTCGGAGGCCACTTTCACAATGCGTGTCGGCCGTCCGTCCAGTCCCAGAATCGGGTTATAAGTTGCCTGAAGCCAGACCTCGCGCCCGCCGACAGCCAGCCTTTGGTATTCACCTGACTGAAACTTGCCGTTGCGCAATTGCTCCCAGAACAATGCGTAGTCTTCATTGCTCAAAATGTGTGGCGGGCAAAAAAGCCGATGGTGTTTGCCGCGCACTTCTTCAAGCGGATAGCCCATCAGGTCAAGAAAGTTGGCATTAGCACTGATCAAGGTGCCGTCGGTTTCGAATTCGACAATCGCCTGAGAGCGGTCAATGGCCTGAACCTTGCCTTCGAACTCAAGCCTTTGTTGTTTATCTGCCGTGACATCATATGCATAGAACAGGATCTTGAAGAGGCGTTCTTCTGCGTTGCGCACCGGTGCATAGGTCGCGCGCAACCAGACTTCATTGCCACCCGGCGCAATCCGTTTGAATTCGCCGCTGACGGCTTCGCCCCGGTTAAGCTTGTCCCAGAACTCGACATAGCGGCGGCTGTCGGCAAAGGCCTTTTCCACAAAATCACTGTGCTTGAACGACAGGATTTCCTCACTTGTGATCCCGAACATATTCAGGAAGTTGGAATTGCATCCAAGGACCTTGCCGCCCAGATCATATTCGACTGTCGTGAGGTTCAGTTCGAGCGCCTTGAGTTTGTAGCTATATTCACTCAGTTTTTCGGCAACATCCGTGACGTCCTCTCCGATCTTGATGACCCGCTTTACGGTGCCGGCTGCCGACAAAACGGGGGTAAAGGTCGATGACATCCACTGTGGCTTGCCGGTTTTGGAAACCTGTTTGACGTTGATTTTTTGAACCTCGCCTGACAGAACATCCTTCCAGACACGTTTATACGCAGCACTGCGCGCGAATTCGGGATCACAAAACCGGTGATCATGCATGCCGATGGCTTCTTCGGCGCCTAGGCCCATATATTCGAGCATGCTGTCATTGGCGGCCAGGACATGCCCCTCGAGGTCGTATTCGGCAATTGACAATGCCGACCAGAGCGTCGTGGCCTTTTCTTGTGAATCAGCCGCTTCGAGCGTTGAATCGTTTACATCCATCAAGCATTGGATAACATGTCCGATATGCCCGTCCGCCCCGCGGACCGGTGCGAATGTGGATTGCAGCCAGACCTCGCCCTCTGTCGAGGTCACGTGCAGGTGGCGACCCTCGATGATCCGCCCTTGCCGCAGCTTTTCCCAGAACTCGAAATACTCGGGAGATTGCGATTCCGCATTTGGCCAGAGCGTATCGTGGTGACGGCCGACAATGTCGTCGCCAAAAGCCTCCAGAGCCATCATCGCCCGGTCGTTTGCCGACTGGATGACGCCGTCCATATCGTATGTGATGACGCCCATCACGGGTTCAAGCGCGGACCACGTCGGATCGGCGGTGACTGTTTGTGTCGCCGTCCCCCCCGAGGCCGTTTCCCCCAGCAGGATCAAGCGGGAGGCACCGCTTGCGTCCGTTTGCATCGTCGCCCGTACAGAGACTTCGATGGTCAGGTCAAGCGCTCCGACAAGCGCGCCTTTCCAGCTTTGGGTGACGCCGGCGGTCACACTCCACCACAGGTCCTCGGCGGCCTCTCCTTCCGGCGCGACCATCATCTGGAACGTCGGAAGTTGCGGCACATCAAGATCGAGGCCAAGGCTGCCGAGAGCGTGGTCGTTACAGGTGACGAGCGTGCCGCTTTCTCCGTCAAAAACCAACACGACGGCATCGGGCATAAGAGATGCCAGAAATGCAATCGGGTCTACTTTATGGTTGTCTTCGGGGGTGTCGACGGACTTTTTTTCTGAAACCATTTACCCACTCTTCCGATGTATTTTCTGATCTGAATTGCAAGGTATCTGTGAAATCTTAATTATGAATTGCGCGCTGCCAAAACTTTTGAGGACAACAGCATTTACACGAAAGGTGGTGTTGCACCGCATTGTTGCGATATGATGACCTTCGACGCTGCGGTGACACTGAAAGGGCCGGATATGAGTGGATTGCTTGCGCTTTTGGATGATGTGGCTGCCCTGACCAAGATTGCGGCGGTACAACTTGACGATATCGCCACACAGGCGGCAAAAACCGGTGCAAAAGTTGCTGGGGCCGTCATTGATGACGCCGCAAAGGCTGGTGCAAAGGCCGCGGGCGTTGTTGTGGATGATGCCGCCGTTACCCCCAAATACGTCCAAGGACTTCCTGCGGCGCGCGAGCTTCCGATTGTTCTGAAAATTGCGCGTGGGTCGCTGTTTAACAAACTTGTGATCCTGTTGCCTGCTGCACTTTTGCTGGATGCGTTTTTACCTTGGTTGCTGACCCCTTTGTTGATGCTGGGGGG
>JBLHUT010000274.1:0-4550 GCA_047629975.1 Paracoccaceae bacterium | reverse complement strand
TCGTGTCATCAAGCCGTGCACCGTTGGGAAACAGATACAAATGATCAGAACTCATCGTGCAGCCCGACAACGCCAGTTCGCACAGCCCCAGTTGCGTCGATGCCCGCATATCAGCCGGCCCCATCCGCCCCCAGATGGGATAAAGCGCGCGCAACCAGTCGAACAGCAAGGCATCCTGCCCCGCAGGGACCGCCCGTGTCAGGGTCTGGAACATGTGGTGGTGCGTGTTCACCAGCCCCGGTGTCACAAGGCAACCTTTTGCCAAAAGTTGTGGCAGATCCGGTGCGTGCAGATCCGTGCCGATAGCCACGATGACCCCGCCGCGCACCTCGATGTCAACGGCTGCCAGCTCGCGCCGCCGCGCATCCATCGTGACAAGGAACGAGGCCTTCCGGATCAGCACATCCGACATCTCAGACCTCTTTCAGATACGCGAGAGCCTGTGCGTGGATATCTGCGTTCGCAGCCGCCAGAATGCGTCCGCCGCCATGCGCCGGTCCTCCCTGCCAGTCGGTCACAAGACCGCCTGCCGCCTCGATCACCGCGATGGGCGCGCAAACATCATAAGGGAACAATCCTGCCTCGACGACCAGATCGATCTGGCCCAGCGCAAGCAAGCCGTAAGCGTAGCAATCCATGCCGTACCGCGTGAGGCAGGCCTGTTGCGACAGGGCATGAAACGCGGCTCCTTCTGCCGGCGTGCCCACCTCCGGGAAGGTCGAATAAACGATGGCATCCGACAACAATCGCGTGTCGCGCACCGCCAGCGCCCGCGTGCCCAACGGACCCGAGAAAACGCGCTCTCCAAAGCCGCCACACCACCGTTCGGCGGTATAGGGCTGGTCGATAAGCCCGTAGATCGGGCCATGAGCATCATTCACAGCAATCAGAACACCCCAAGTCGGGGTCCCTGACAAAAAGCCGCGCGTGCCGTCAATGGGATCCAGAATCCAGGTCAGGCCGCTTGTGCCGGCAACCGCCTCGAACTCTTCGCCCAGAATGGAATCGTCGGGCCGGTGGGCACAGATCACCGCGCGCATGGCGGTTTCTGCGGCGCGATCGGCTTGCGTGACGGGATCGAACCCTTCGGACGCCTTGTTTTGCGTGCTCAGATCGGCATGCCGGAACAATGGCAATATCGCCTGCCGCGCGGCCTCGGCCACTTTTTGCGCAGTTTGTTGAATCTCGACTTGCTCGGAAACGGAAAGCATTGCGGTGCGCCTTTTGGCTGATGGTCAGATACCACTCACAAACACCACATCCGCCACCGGGACAAAAGAAATTTATCCCGCCTAGGCGACGTCGCTCAACACACGGGCAAGATCGAACAAGCGGCGCCGCTGGTTTTCGGGAATGGAGTAATAAGACCGCACCAGTTCAAGCGCCTCTTTGTCGATCATGAAGTCGGCAGAATCCTTGTTCCCCAACCCGCCGCTCTCCGACTCGGACAAACCCTCGAAGAAAAAGCTGACCTGAACACCCAGAGCTTCGGCAATATCCCAAAGCCGGGACGCGCTCACCCTGTTCATGCCGGTTTCGTATTTTTGAATTTGCTGGAACTTGATCCCGACTTTTTCGGCAAGCTGCTGTTGGGTCATCCCTACGATCCAACGGCGGTGGCGCACGCGTTTTCCGACATGCACGTCAACTGGATGGGTCATAACGGATACTCCTTTGGAAATGTGCGGTCCCCTGCTAAATTCCGCAGGTCGCATAATCGCACCGGTACTTTTACTTGTTACACACGTTTTGGTAGAACGGCACACCTTGAAATGGAAGCTTTTTCTAGCGCTCTCGTCATAAATCATGCCTTAAAATACGCTCCGAATTTAACTAATATCTCAATAAATGTGATATTTTCGCAAAACGCAAAGAGCTTTGTTGCTGCTTTTGCAAACTGCAAAGATACCGACACCCCTCGCCATGACAAGCCTCCGTCCCTAAGCTTCAGCAGACCCAGAAAAAGGAAACCACCCTCATGCAGGCCTTTCAGATTACCGACTACAGCGAATCACCCGGGTTACAGGACATCGAGATTCCAACGCCCCGCGCCGGTCAGGTTCAGATCAGAATTGCCGCCTGCGGCTTGAATTTTGCAGACCTCCTGATGGCACAGGGCAAGTATCAAGAGCGCCCCGACCCGCCCGTGACAATGGGTCTGGAGATGGCCGGCACCGTGACCGCCCTCGGAGAAGGCGTGACGCAGCCGGCAGTCGGAACACGGGTGGCAGTTTTCGCCGGGGCCGGCGGGCTGGCAGAATACGGCGTGTTCCCGGCAGAATTGTGCCTGCCATTGCCCGAAGACATGCCCTTTGATCACGCCGCTGCTTTTCAGGTGGCCTACGGCACCTCGCATCTTGCGCTGTCGCGCCGGGCACACTTACAGGCCGGTGAAACGCTTGTTGTGACAGGGGCCGCTGGCGGGGTCGGGTTGACGGCAGTGGAGATCGGCAAATTGATGGGCGCCACGGTAATTGCCATCGCCCGCGGCCCTGCCAAGCTTGCCATCGCCAAGGCTGCTGGCGCGGATCATCTGATTGATTCGGACAGCGATGACATCAGAGCCCAGATCAAATCGCTTGGCGGTGCCGATGTGGTCTATGATGCGGTGGGCGGCGATCTGTTCACCGCGTGCTTTCGCGCCACAAATCCAGAGGCCCGCGTGATCGTCATCGGTTTCGCCAGCGGAACGATCCCCCAGATCGCCGCAAATCATCTGTTGGTCAAGAATATCACGCTGATCGGCCATTACTGGGGCGGATACATGAAATTCGGGCCAAAGGTGCTGACTGCGTCGCTTGCCACACTGCTCGGGTGGTATGCCGACGGACGGCTGCACCCGCATGTAAGCCACGCCCTGCCTCTTGCAAACGCGCCCGAAGCGCTGGAGCTGCTGCGCAGCAGAACGTCCACAGGCAAGGTTGTTGTCACCATCTGAGGCGCCCCCGTGCGCATCAACCGACCCCGCCTAAATCGAGCGCGCCACCGGCACCAACGTCGGGGTTGGCGCGTTTGTGCCTTTGCTCAGGCTCAGGCCGCCGTTGCGGTAAACATCGCGCACCAGATCAGCAAGCGCCGTTTCCGCAGGCCCCGAAGCCAGATCGGATACATACAAGTTGATCTTGTATGTGTTCAGCTTTGGCAGTGTCCCGTTGTGGATGATTCGCTCGGTCAGCGGCGGCTCGGCCCCCTCGATAATCGCCGTTACCGCCAGATCGGCACTAACAGTTGCCTCGATCGTGCGGTCGCTGTCTGACTCGACAGCCATTTCCCACGGCACGCCCTGCTCGTCCAACTGGCGCACAATGTTGGGCCGAAAGATGCAATGCCTTCCAAAGGCAAGCCGCAAGGGCCGCGCCCGCCAAGCCACCCCGCCCGGTGCACCGATCCAGACAAGCGGGCGCTGCGTCAGCGTCTCTCCGTCCGCGTCACATTCCTGTTCCGTCGTCAGGATAATCCCGCAAGCTCCACGTGCATAAAGCTCTCGCAGCTTTCGTGTGTAGGACGACAGCAGGTTCACCCGCATCCTCGGGAACATCGCATTGAAACGCTGCAAAACCAACGGGATGAACGGATAGACAATGTCGTTCGGAACACCCAGCGTGATTTCGCCCTCGTATTCCTGCGCAGTAAGCCGGCTGATGGCCTCGTCGTTAAGCCCCAGCATCCGGCGGGCATAGCTCAATAATTGCTCGCCCTCTGCGGTGACCGCAACCCCCCGCCCCGACCGGTCCAGAAGCGGAACATCCAGCGCATCTTCCAACCGTTTCAACTGCATCGAAACCGCCGACTGGGTGAGATTGAGCAACCCCGCCGCGCGCGTCACACCACCGCTATCGGCAACAGCCACAAAGGATCGCAACGAGGTCAGATCAAGATTCCTCAACATATCAATCTCCGTTATGTATTCGATCAAAAACATTCGTTTCACAAATCAATCATACTGCGTCACATACATCAACAGAATTGATGGAAATCACGTCAGACACAACAAATCAGAAAGTAAGATCCGATGTCCTTTAACACAGCAACCGCACAATCCTCCCGCTCCAACAGCCTCTTGGGCTTCACTCTTCTTGCGCTTCCCGGCATTGTAATGTCTCTGGCCGCAGTTGCCCGCCAACGCCGCGCCCTGCGTGACATGAGCACCGAGCAACTGGACGATCTGGGACTGACACGTGCGCAGGCCAAAAACGAGGCAAACCGGGTCTTTTGGGATCTTCGGTGCAATTAAGAAAACTTGTCGCTTTTTCGCACCCATAACTCCGGTTTTTGGGTGGGAGCCTCTTGAAACCAATCCATTCCTCCCCAATATTTGACCCAACGCCCGTAGCAAAGTGCTGCGCGGCTTTTCAGAATGACAGGAGGCACTACTTCAATGGCTGAGTTTGACACAATCCGCACGGCAGGCGTTTCAGGCGCTAAAGCGGCAAAGATTGATGCAGGGCTAAAAGCACACATGAGCAAGGTCTACGGGACAATGTCCGTAGGCATGTTGATCACAGCGCTTGCTGCATGGGCAATCTCGGGCCTGGCTGTGACAACCGACC
>JBLHUT010000273.1:0-4585 GCA_047629975.1 Paracoccaceae bacterium | reverse complement strand
CCGTGCCAAGTCTGGCATAGACCGATCCCAACTCGAGCCCGATAACACCGCCCCCCACAACGATCATGCTGCGCGGAATTTTGCCCAACTCAAGCGCACCTGTCGAGGTCACAACGATCTTTTCGTCGATTGTGACTTCAGCACCGGGAATAGTGGCCGCCTCGGAGCCTGAGGCAATCACGATATGCTTGGCACGGTGAACCTCATCCCCGACCTTGACCTGACCCGCCGCAGGCAGCGAAGCCCAGCCCTTGATCCAGTCGACTTTATTCTTCTTGAACAAAAATTCGATGCCTTTGGTATTGGTCGCGATGACATCGTCCTTATAGGCGAGCATCTGTTTCCAATCGACACCGGGCGCTTTGCCGGTCAGACCCATCTTGCTGAAGTTATGGGTCGCCTCGTGCAATTGATGGCTGGCATGCAACAATGCCTTTGACGGGATGCATCCAACATTCAGGCAGGTGCCCCCCAAGGTCTCGCGCCCCTCGACACAGGCTGTCTTGAGGCCCAGTTGCGCACAGCGGATCGCACATACATAGCCGCCCGGGCCAGATCCGATGATAATTACGTCATAATCAGCCATTAGGGTCTCCTTTTGCCCTTGAAGGGCCGCATAATTGGGTATCCCGGCGCACCGTAAAGTTACGCGCGCGCCAAGTCTAACAGGTCTACAGCAAGGACGCGACCAGCATGACAACCGTCGCCCCGAAGCCCACCATCCAGATCACAGACCGCCATGGCTGCGCCCCCGACGCATAGGCCGGAATATACAAGATACGGGCAATCAGATAGGCATGGGCACACGCCTGCGTGAGCGGACTGCTCTTTTGCCCCAACGTCACCACCACAACCGCAATGGCGAACATGATCAGCCCCTCGAAGTGGTTGTTCATCGCGCGCTGGAACCGGCCGGCCGTGCCGGTCAGCTCGATCTTTTGGTCACGCGGGCCCATAGCGGCTTTCGGCCCGATCTGAAGATTGGCGGCAATCGAGAAAAGCCCGAATTGAATAACCTGCAACAAGGCTGCAAGGCTCAGTACGTAAAGTTCGGTGGTCATCGTATCGTCCGGATAGGTGCCAGTTACGGCAATATGAAAAAAGGTGCCCGTTTAGAAAGGTGCCCGTCTAGACAGGTGACAGTCTAGGTGGCCAAGGCATATGGCAACACAAGGTCCGAGGCCGGCACGGGCACCCGTTCAAAAGGTACCCGCGCCGCATATCGGTCCGGATTACAGATCCATCAAAAGCCGGCGCGGATCTTCCAGGGCCTCCTTGACCCGGACAAGGAAGGTCACCGCCCCCTTACCGTCCACAATCCGGTGATCATAGGACAAGGCAAGATACATCATCGGACGGATGACAACCTGCCCGCCGACAGCCATCGGACGGTCCTGAATCTTGTGCATCCCCAAGATACCCGACTGCGGAGGATTGAGGATCGGCGATGACATAAGCGAGCCGTAAACCCCGCCATTTGAGATCGTGAACGTCCCACCCTGCATCTCTGCCATGGACAGCTTGCCGTCCCGCGCCCGGGCACCTTTTTCGGCAATGGCCTTTTCAATCGCGGCAAAGCTCATCTGGTCGGTGTCCCGGATAACCGGCACCACAAGACCACTGGGCGTGCCAGCAGCAATCCCCATGTGAACGAAGTTCTTGTAAACGATGTCCGTGCCGTCGATCTCGGCGTTTACTTCCGGCACCTCCCTCAGGGCATGCACACAAGCCTTGGTAAAGAAGGACATGAACCCCAGCTTTACGCCGTGCTTCTTGAAAAACAGGTCCTTGTATTCATTGCGCAAGGCCATCACTTCGGTCATGTCGACCTCGTTATAGGTGGTCAGCATCGCAGCAGTGTTCTGGCTGTCCTTCAGGCGCTTGGCAATCGTCTGGCGCAAACGGGTCATCTTGACGCGCTCTTCGCGGGCGGCATCCCCCGCCGCCACCGGAGCACGGGGCGTTTGGGCATGCGGGGTGGGCGCGGCCGCCACAGGCGCCGGGGCCGCCGCAAGCTTCTTTTGCACATCCTCTTTCATGATCCGCCCGTCACGCCCCGAACCGGTCACTTGATCAGACGTCAGGTTATGTTCCGCCATCATTTTTTTCGCCGACGGCGCGTCCTCGACATCGCGTGCCGGTGCGGCCGCTCCGGTCGCAGCAGCTTGCGGTGCTGAAACCGCAGCAACACTGGCCCCTCCCGCACCCGACGATATCAACGCAAGCTTTGCATCGGCATTTACGGTTGTTCCTTCAGGCGCAAGGATCTGTTGCAGAATTCCCGCCTGCGGTGCCGACACCTCGACCGAGACTTTATCGGTTTCCAGCTCGCACAGCATTTCGTCCTGCGCGACACTGTCTCCGACCGCTTTGAACCAGGTCGACACTGTCGCCTCGGTCACACTCTCCCCCAGCGTGGGCACCATGACATCAACACTCTGCCCGTTGGCAGCAGACGGGGCATCGGGCTGCGTACCAGCCGGCGCTGCCGTACTCTCGGAACTGGCAGTGGCAGTCTCTCCGGCACTGATGGTCGCCAACAATGCATTGACCCCTACAGTTGTCCCTTCGGTTGCAACAATTTCAGCCAAAGTACCGGCAGCAGACGCCGACACTTCGACCGTAACCTTGTCAGTCTCCAACTCGCACAACATCTCGTCTACCGCTACAGCGTCGCCTGGCTTTTTGAACCATGTGGCGACAGTAGCTTCTGTGACGCTTTCGCCCAGCGTGGGGACGCGAACTTCGGTAGACATCTGCTTAGTTCCCTTCAATCGTCAGCGCGTCGTTTATCAACGCTGCTTGCTGTGACTTGTGTATAGAGGCAAGGCCCGTCGCAGGGGACGCCGAAGCGGCACGTCCTGCATAAGTCGGGCGCTTGGACTTCGCTTTTATGCGCGTCAGCACCCATTCGATATTGGGTTCGATGAACGTCCAGGCTCCTTGATTCTTGGGTTCTTCCTGACACCAGACAAACTGTGCCTTTTTGAAGCGCTCCAGCTCCTTGGCCATAGAGATCGCCGGGAACGGATAGAATTGCTCCACCCGCAACAGATAAATGTCATCGATCCCGCGCGCATCACGCTCTTCGAGCAAATCGAAGTACACCTTGCCAGAGCACATCACGACACGCTTTATCTTGTCATCGCTCACCAGCGTCGTGTCGGAATTGCCCTTTTGCGCATCGTCCCACAATACCCGGTGAAAGCTCGAGCCCTCGGTGAAATCCTCTGCTGTGGATATCGCCAGCTTGTGGCGCAACAACGACTTGGGCGTCATCAACACAAGCGGTTTGCGGAACGACCGGTGCAACTGCCGCCGCAGGATATGGCAGTAGTTTGCCGGCGTCGTGCAGTTGGCCACGATCCAGTTGTCCTGACCACACATCTGCAAGAACCGCTCGAGCCGCGCCGAGGAATGCTCCGGCCCCTGCCCCTCGAACCCGTGCGGCAACAGCATCACAAGGCCCGACATCCGCAGCCACTTGGATTCGCCCGACGAGATGAACTGATCAAACATGATCTGCGCCCCGTTGGCGAAATCGCCAAACTGGGCTTCCCACAGAACAAGCGCATTCGGCTCGGCCAGCGAATAGCCGTATTCGAACCCCAGCACCGCATATTCCGACAGCATCGAGTCGATCACATCGTACCGCGCCTGTCCGGCGCGCACGTTGTTGAGCGGATAGTACCGCTCTTCGGTGTCCTGATTGACAAGACCGGAATGGCGTTGGCTGAACGTGCCACGCATGCTGTCCTGCCCCGACAGGCGCACCGGATAGCCTTCGGTCAGCAACGAGCCAAAGGCAATCGCCTCGCCCGTGGCCCAGTCGAACCCCTTGCCGGTTTCGAACATCTGCTGCTTGGTCTCCAGAAGGCGCGCCACGGTGCGGTGCAGCGGAAACCCCTCTGGCGCACGGGTCAGCGCTTTGCCAAGATCGGCGAATGTCTCTGCCGGAATAGAGGTCTGCCCGCGCTGGTAATCATCCTTGTTGCGATCCAGATGCGACCAGCGTCCGTCAAGCCAGTCTGCCTTGTTGGGTTTATAATCCTTGCCCGCCTCGAATTCCGCGTTCAGGTGGGCCTGGAACGCGGCTTTCATATCCTCGATCTCCCCTTCGGGGATCAGACCATCCTTGACCAGCCGCTCGGTATACAGCGTCAGCGTGGTTTTCTGTTTTTTGATCTGCTTGTACATCAACGGGTTGGTGAACATGGGTTCATCCCCCTCGTTGTGGCCAAAGCGGCGATAGCAGATCATGTCGATGACCACGTCCTTGTGGAACTTCTGACGGAATTCGGTGGCAATCTTGGCGGCATGGACCACGGCCTCCGGGTCGTCCCCGTTGACGTGGAAAATAGGTGCCTCGACCATCAAGGCGATATCGGTAGGATAAGGCGACGACCGGCTGAAATGCGGTGCGGTGGTAAAACCGATCTGGTTGTTGACCACAAAATGCATCGTTCCACCGGTGCGATGGCCGACAAGCCCTGATAGGCCAAAGCCCTCGGCGACAACACCCTGTCCCGCAAACGCAGCATCGCCGTGCAGCAGGATCGGCATCACTTTAGTACGCTCGACATCG
>JBLHUT010000272.1:0-4688 GCA_047629975.1 Paracoccaceae bacterium | reverse complement strand
CCAGAACGCGGGAAAGACAGTTGGCGGTCATTATGCGTCTCCGGATCTGGGCCTTCCGTTTCACGCTTATGCGGCGGGTGGGCCGGCGGATGACCATGAAGGCACTTGTGAACAGGACGCTATCGCACGGATGCGGCAGGGTATGCGCGCCATGCTACGACTGGGCAGTGCGTGGTACGACGTAGAGAGCCAGATCACTGCGATTACTGAAAAGGGTCTTGATCCGCGCGGTATGATCCTGTGTACCGATGACTGCCATTCGGGAACATTGGTGAATGATGGTCATATGAACCGTGTTGTGCGCCACGCGATTGCGTGCGGATGTGATCCGGTTGTCGCGCTGCAAATGGCGACGATTAACACCGCCACGCATTTCGGGCTGGAGAGGGAGCTGGGCAGCATTGCGCCGGGGCGTCGCGCCGACCTTATCCTGACCTCCGACCTTGTAACATTGCCGATCGAGCATGTGATTGCGCGTGGAAAAACCGTTGCCGTGGACGGTGAGATCACGGTGGCATGCCCACATCTGGAGTGGCCAGAGCATGTGCGGCGCACGGTTAAGTTGGGTAAGGTGCTTTCGGCACCCGATTTCGAGATTGCCGCTCCGAAGGGGGGCGACACTGTGACAGCCCGCGTAATCGGCGTTGTTGAAAATCAGGCCCCGACCGTTGCTTTGTCCCGTAAACTTCCGGTGCGCGGCGGGATTGCGGAGGGTGACGGAGACACCTGCCAGATTGCTCTGGTCGAGCGGCACAAAGGCACCGGGCATGTCGTCAACGGCTTTGTGTCCGGGTTCGGTTACACAGGGGCCATGGCCATGGCTGCGACGGTTGCGCATGACAGTCACCACATGATTGTCGTGGGAACCGACCGGGAAAACATGGCGCTTGCGGCAAACCGGCTGGGCGCTGTGGGCGGTGGAGTCACCGTTTGGCAGGACGGCGCGGAGACGGCGCTTGTTGAATTGCCGATCGCGGGATTGATGTCTGATCGCCCTGCAAAGGAAGTCGCGGCAAAGGCTGATGAGATGGTTGCGGCGATGCAGGCTTGCGGCTGCACGTTGAACAATGCCTACATGCAGCATTCGTTGCTGGCACTGGTTGTCATCCCGGAGTTGCGCATATCCGACCTGGGGCTGGTGGATGTCACGCGGTTCGAACTCACCCCGCTTTTCGAGAAAGAGACAGAATGAACGCGACCATGGCGCCGATCACGACACCCGAGCCGTTCGAGCCCCGAAGTTTTACCGACGCAGGGTTGGCGGTCGAATATCTGTGTGAACTTTACGAGCGTGCGACCGATTTCCTGAGGATAAGTTTCTCGCAGACCGCAAGCGGGGCGCGCCCACCGGTACGATATCGCGCCTTTTACCCCGAAATCCGGCTTGTCACGAACAGTTTTGCCCGCATCGACAGCCGACTTTCGTTTGGTTACGTGGCCGAGCCGGGAACCTATTCCACAACCGTGACCCGACCGCGCCTTTTTGCCAGTTATCTGAAGCAGCAAATCGGCCTCTTGATCGAAAACCACGGCCAGCCTGTTGTGATCGGGCCCTCGACAACGCCGATGCCGGTTCATTTTGCCGTTGCGGATGACACATCGATTGCTGTGCCGCACGAGGGCGTTATGGCGTTTCCTTTACGCGACGTGTTCGACGTGCCCGACCTTGCCACCACGAACGATGACATCGTCAATTCCTCAGGGGTGCGCCATGCAGACGGGTCGCGCCCGCTTGCGCCCTTTACGGCACAGCGGATTGATTACTCGCTTGCGCGCCTGAGCCACTACACCGCGACAGAGCCTGAACATTTCCAGAACCACGTTTTGTTCACGAACTACCAGTTTTATGTTGCCGAATTCGAAGCCTATGCCCGGCAGATGCTGGCCGATCCTCAAAGTGGCTATACCGCGCTTGTCGGTCCCGGGAACCAGATCATCACCGATGCCGACAGCGCGTTGACGGCGCCGCAAAAGCTTCCCCAGATGCCGACCTATCACCTTGTGCGCAAGGATGGTGCAGGGATCACACTGGTCAATATCGGGGTTGGTCCGTCGAACGCAAAAACTGCGACCGATCACATTGCGGTTTTGCGTCCGCATGCGTGGTTGATGGTCGGGCATTGTGCCGGTTTGCGCAATTCCCAGAGCCTTGGCGATTTTGTCCTCGCGCATGCCTATTTGAGGGAGGATCATGTGCTGGACGCGGATCTGCCGATCTGGGTGCCGATTCCGGCCCTCGCCGAGATCCAGATTGCCCTAGAGACAGCCGTGGCCGAGGTGACCGAGTTCGAGGGGTATGACCTTAAACGGATCATGCGCACCGGCACCGTTGCCACCATCGACAATCGCAACTGGGAGTTGCGCGATCACTCCGGCCCAGTGCAGCGTCTGTCTCAGTCGCGGGCCATTGCCCTTGATATGGAAAGCGCGACGATCGCGGCCAACGGGTTTCGCTTCCGGGTGCCTTACGGCACGCTCTTGTGTGTCAGCGACAAGCCTCTTCATGGGGAATTGAAGCTGCCCGGCATGGCATCAGACTTTTACAAGACACAGGTTTTGCGCCATTTGTTGATCGGCATTCGCGCGATGGAGCGTTTAAGAACCATGCCGTTGGACAGGCTGCACAGTCGAAAATTGCGCAGTTTTGATGAAACTGCCTTTTTATAGGTCCCAAAAAGGCATTTCTGTCTGATGCTTAGGTGAAAAGCCCTTGTATTATAGACAATTCGCACACAAAAAGTTGAAACGGTCGCTACACGACGTAGATATCAAAGATAAGTCCATCTAACGGGCGAAGATGAGGAGAGACTACATGGCTAAACCAATGACCAAGACGCAGCTGGTTGCGGCGCTCGCAGAGGAAATGGGGTCGGATAAGAAGTCTGCCTCTTCTGCACTTGATGCAATCATAGGTGTGATCACAAAAGAGGTTGCCAGTGGTGGTTCTGTCACACTGCCTGGGGTAGGCAAGATTTATTGCCGCGAACGTCCAGAGCGTATGGTTCGCAATCCCGCAACAGGTGAGCAGATCCAGAAAGAGGCCGACAAGGTTGTTAAAATGACGATTGCCAAGGCCCTGAAAGACAGTGTTAACGGTTAACAAGGTCTGGTGTTTTCTAAACAATTTTGCCAAGGGTCGTCCTGAACCGGACGACCCTTTTGCATTGGAGCGATGCCATGGACCTGCGCGCGATTCTGATGGGGCTTGCCTTTGCCTTTATGTGGTCCTCTGCTTTCACGTCCGCACGGATTATCGTGCTGGATGCGCCACCACTCATGGCGCTGTCGCTCCGGTTTGCAATTTCGGGGCTGCTGGCTGTCGCCATAGCCCGAAGTCTTGGGCAATCGTGGCGTCTGAACCGGGTGCAGGCGCGTGCGACAGTCGTCTTCGGGGTGTGCCAGAACGCGCTGTATCTGGGTTTGAATTTTGTGGCCCTGCAAACCGTACAGGCTTCTTTGGCGGCAATTATCGCGTCTACGATGCCGTTGCTTGTGGCGGTGTCGAGTTGGTTGTTCTTTGGCGAGAAGCTGAAGCCCTTGGGCGCTGTCGGGCTGCTTGCGGGCATTCTGGGCGTATTGGTCATCATGGGGAGCAGGCTTGGGGGGGCGGGGGCTGCTGATGCCTACGGGCTGGTCCTGTGCGGTATTGGCGTGCTCGCGCTTACCTTTGCAACGCTGGCAGTGCGGGGGGCAATTTCGGGGGGCAATATGCTGATGATTGTGGGCTTGCAGATGCTGGTTGGAAGTGCGGTTTTGGGCATTGCCGCGGCACTTCTGGAAACCTTTGTTGTGAATTGGTCATGGAAGCTTGTTGCGGCTTTTGCCTATACGACGCTGGTGCCTGGTTTGGCGGCGACGTTTGTGTGGTTTGTTCTGGTCAATCGCATCGGGGCTGTGCGGGCTGCAACATTTCACTTTCTGAATCCGTTCCTCGGGGTTGCGGTTGCTGCTGTGATCCTGGGGGAAACGCTTGGGCCGAACGATATCCTTGGCGTGTTGATCATCGCGGCGGGTATTCTGGCCGTGCAGATGTCAAAGGCGGCGTCAAAAAAGTCGTCACGTTAGCGAGGCCGGTTGCTGAAAGGCCAAAACGATTGTGGCTCTCGTGGCCGAACAGGGTGCCGCGCTGACGCAGGTGGATATGGCGACAGATGCGACTGACTGGCTCAGGTCGGTCAGGCAGGCTTTCGATGACGTTGAATTGCTTGAAATTCTGCTGAACGGGCAGGGGAGTGTGGTGCTGGGCTTCCTGTGCCCTTGAGACTATCACGCGTTTGCCGGAAACGGGCCGTGATCTTTGGCTTGAAGCAACTGATAAAGCATCAGATTTTGGTGAGACGCCGTTGGTTTTGCGACGTGAATACGGGGCTGTTGCTGCGGGCTCGAACCCTCGCAAGGATGTTCAGACGCCAGCCATTGATGGTGCCTGTCCTAGGCTCAGGGCCTTTTTGCCGGAACCTGGGCAGGGCGCACTTCAAAGATACAAAGGGTGGGAATTGCGTTCTTGTACTGCGTAAAAAACTGGCAAAAATCTTCTGGGGATAAAGATAATTGGCTTGTCTTTTGCCTAATTTGCCCGTAGAGACACCTCTGTAAGGTTGGCTTTAATTGAATTTCCTGATGCCTAAACGCAGCTGGACGGTTTTACTTTAGAATCACACTGCACCATGTCCACCACGCTTTGTGGG
>JBLHUT010000271.1:0-4688 GCA_047629975.1 Paracoccaceae bacterium | reverse complement strand
CGCGCCAAGCGTGACGGTGTTGGCAGTTTCCTGTGCGTGAACCATTATATCAGTTCTCCGTCCTCGACTGAGCGGTGTCAGGGTTTTGCCGATGGTCTAGAAGTTGAGCTTGGCAACCAGATGATCGACGCGGGCCAAGACCCGTCCGAGATCAAGAATCGCGTGCTGGCCTATCTGTCTGCCAATCCCGACACCGATGCGGTGCTGACCCTCGGGCCGACCTCTGCCGATCCGACGATTTTGGCGTTGGAAGAGAACGGTCTGGCTGGTGACATCTATTTTGGCACCTTCGATCTGGGCGAAGACATCGTCAAAGGCCTGAAGTCCGATGTGATCAAATGGGCAATCGACCAGCAACCCTTTCTGCAGGCCTATCTGCCAGTCGTGATTCTGGCGAACTATGACCGTTACGGCGTGCTGCCGGGCAACAACATCAACTCCGGCCCCGGTTTCGTGACCAAGGACGGTTTGGCCAAGGTCGAAGAATTCGCAGGCGAATTCCGTTGATCTGACCAAACACCGCCGGGCGCGCCAGCCGCGCCCGGTCCACGCCTAATCCCCCCACCAAATACTTGTCGGAGTGTGCCGTATCATGACTGATGCAACCAATAGTGACGAACGTATCAAGGAGATGTCGCGCCTGCGACGCGCCCTGATCCGCCCGGAGTTAGGGGGCATGGTTGGCTGTGTCGCTGTCTTTACCTTCTTCTTGCTCACCGCCTCGGATAGCGGGATGTTCAGTTCCACCGGCGTGTTGAACTGGTCTGTCGTTTCGGCGCAGTTCATGATTATCGCCGTCGGGGCCTGTCTGCTGATGATCGCCGGAGAGTTCGACTTGTCCGTCGGATCCATGATCGGTTTCGCAGGCATGATGATCGCCATCTTCGGTGTGACGCTAGGCTGGCCGATGTGGATGGCGATCCTTGTGACATTTGCGATCTGCATCGCGCTGGGGGCGCTGAACGGCTATATCGTCGTGCGCACTGGCTTGCCGAGTTTCATCGTGACGCTGGCGACCCTGTTTATCCTGCGCGGCTTTACCATATTCATTCCGCAAACGCTGGAACGGAAGACCATCATCGGCGGCATTACCGAGGCGGCGGAGGGCGACTGGCTTGCCGCGATTTTTGGCGGCAAAGTCTTGAAGGGGTTCTTCGCCTGGTTGGGCGATATTGGCATGATTTCAGTCTTTGAACGCGGCAACAAAGCGGGGCAGCCCGTCGTTGACGGGATTCCGATGCTGATCATCTGGGCGCTGGGGCTCGTGATCGTCGGGCATATCGTTCTGACCCGCACTCGTTTCGGGAACTGGATTTTTGCGGCAGGCGGCGACGCGCAGGCCGCGCGCTATGTCGGTGTGCCGGTAGAGCGGGTCAAAATTCTGATGTTTATGTTCACCGCCTTTTGCGCCACGGTCTTTGCGGTCTGCCAGGTGATGGAATTCGGGTCCGCTGGTGCTGACCGGGGCCTTCTAAAGGAATTTGAAGCGATCATCGCGGTGGTCATCGGCGGCGCGCTGCTCACGGGCGGCTACGGGTCAGTGATCGGTGCGGCCCTGGGGGCGCTGATCTTTGGCGTCGTACAACAAGGTCTGTTCTTTGCCGGGGTCGAGTCGTCATTGTTCCGCGTGTTTCTTGGGGTGATCCTGCTGCTGGCCGTCATTTTGAACACCTATATTCGCCGCCTGATCACGGGAGAACGCTGATGCAACCCATCATCCGCATGACTAATATCGAAAAGCACTTCGGCTCTGTCATTGCGCTAAATGGCGTGACGGTAGATTTCTTTCCGGGCGAATGTCACTGCCTTTTGGGTGACAACGGCGCGGGCAAATCGACCTTCATCAAGACGATGTCCGGCGTGCACAAGCCGACCCGCGGCGAGATTTGCTTTGAAGGCAAGCCGATGCACTTTGATGATCCGCGCGAGGCGATCGCGGCAGGCATTGCGACGGTTTATCAGGACCTTGCGATGATCCCCCTGATGTCGGTCAGCCGCAATTTCTTTATGGGCAACGAGCCGATAAAGCACCGGATGGGCCTGCCGTTCTTTGACCATGAACTGGCCAACGAGGTTACCATGAAAGAAATGCGCGCTATGGGCATCAATCTGCGTGGCCCGGATCAGGCGGTCGGGACGCTTTCGGGTGGCGAGCGTCAGACTGTCGCTATTGCGCGGGCGGTCTATTTTGGAGCCAAGGTGCTGATCCTGGACGAGCCGACATCCGCGCTGGGGGTACGACAAACGGCGAACGTGCTGGCAACGGTGGACCGGGTGCGCAAGCAGGGGATCTCGGTCGTGTTCATCACCCATAACGTGCGTCACGCGATGGCAGTGGGCGACCGTTTTACCGTGCTGAACCGGGGCAAGACATTTGGCACGGCAACGCGGGGCGACGTGACGCCAGAAGAGTTGCAGGACATGATGGCAGGTGGGCAGGAGCTCGCGACTTTGGAAGGCTCACTCGGCGGTACTGTTTGATAAAACTGGCCTGCACATTTGGACGCATGTGCGGGCCCCGCTGCAAAAAATACCGCTCAACCGCCACGCACCGCCCTGTATGTGATTTCGGCCGCATTATATGGTCACATCGCCTCCCGACTTTTGCTCGAACACCAACACAGCGCCGGTAATCAGCGCACCTTTCGCCCGAACGGCAGCTTGTTGCGCGCCCAAAACCAGTCTCCTAAAGGTTGCAGTTTCCAAGAGCCAAAGCGCAAGGTGCCCGGAATAAGGCACAGGGCGCATACAATTGATTCGACTACAACAAAGACCTCTTTTTGGGTTTTTCCTGAACCCCTTTGGCACGACCGCGCGCGCCATTGAGTTGAAGGGTGATCATTTTTTGGTCACCGGGCGGAGCATGCCTGCACCACTTTCCTTGGCGGATATTGGCGAGGCACCAGCCCTTCGGAAGGGCCTACTTGGAACAACGCTGTCTTTGCAGGTGTCCGCAAATAGGGATGTCATCTTGCGCGGTACCGATCATGGCGATGCGCGCGCCTTTGCCGACACCGTCCAGACTGCGTGGGTCAGCTTCAACACGGGTGCTTTTGATCGGGAAGCGCAACGGTTCGACCGGCTTCATGCCGCTGTTTCCGGCTTGGCGCGACCGGGCCGGTATCCTGCGGCCTGCAGTCTAGCGCTCGTTCTTAAAGATGCGCGGTCCTTGGATGCCACGCTTCTGTCGAAGCTGAAGGCAGAAGCAATCGGGACGGATCGGGCAAAGCGGGTGACCCTTGTACGCAAGTTCGTGGCTGATCCCCGGGCGGCGCGAGCAACTGCGATATCGGTCTTCGTCGCTGCTGAACTGGATCGCTGGGAACAGTTCTTTGACACCATCGAAAGCAAGCCACTGACGGCTGAGCAGCGTCTTTCTGTTGTGGTGGATGAGGACGCGACCCTCGTACTAGCTGGTGCCGGATCGGGAAAGACGAGCGTGATTACCGCCAAGGCAGCCTATCTGGTCAAAGCCGGCATCCGGAAACCGGACGAAATCCTGCTGCTGGCATTTGCGAAGAATGCGGCCGCGGAAATGTCAGAACGGGTTAAGGCGCGATCCGGTGAGCCCATCGTGGCGCGAACATTTCACGCGCTGGCTTATGACATCATTGGTGCGGTGGAAGGGTCAAAACCTGCCCTTGCCGACCACGCGACCGATGACGTGGCGTTCAGCGCGTTGATAAAGCAGATCCTGAAGGACCTCGTTCATACGATGTCTGCCGTGTCGCGCGCTATCATCGATTGGTTTTCTCATTTTCTGGTCGAGCCGAAGACAGAATGGGATTTCAAAACCAAACACGAATTCTACACCCATATGGAACAGCAGGACCTGCGCACCCTCCAAGGCGAGAAGGTTAAAAGTTACGAAGAGCTGCAGATCGCCAATTGGCTTTATGAAAACGGCGTCGCCTACGAATATGAGCCCGTTTATGAGCCGAAGTTGCCTGAGACGGGGCGGCGGGACTATCAACCGGACTTCCGTTTGACCGAAAGCGGCGTGTACATCGAACACTTCGGCGTGCGGCGTCAGAAGATGGCGGATGGCACTGAAAAACTGACCACTGCGCCATTTGTAGACCGCGATGACTATCTGGCCAGCATGGCATGGAAGCGCGAGGTTCATGCCGCGCACCAAAGCACCATGATCGAAACCTACAGCTATGAACGGCAAGAGGGGCGGCTGCTGACCAGTCTGGCCGAAAAGATCGCGCCACATGCCAAGCTAAGCCCCCGGCCAGCCGACACGATCTATGACCGTGTCATCGAAATGAAGCAGGTCGACACGTTTTCCCAACTGCTCGGCACGTTCCTGCGCAAGTTCAAAAGCGGTGGCTACAGCCTGGAGCACTGCGAGAGTGCGTCTGACAAAATGAAGCTCGGCAAACGTGGCCGGGCGTTCCTTGCGGTGTTTGGCCCTGTGTTTGATGAATACCAAAAGCGGCTGGCGGGACGGATCGACTTTGAGGACATGATCCTACGAGCGGCCCATTATGTGGAAACTGGCAGGTATCTCAGCCCGTTTCGCCATATCCTGGTGGACGAGTTTCAGGATATCTCGCAAAGCCGCGCCAAACTTGTGAAGGCGCTGAAAGGACAACATCCTGACGTTCGTATATTTGCCGTCGGCGATGACTGGCAGTCGATCTTTCGCTTTGCCGGATCAGATATTCACCTGATGCGCAAGT
>JBLHUT010000270.1:0-4690 GCA_047629975.1 Paracoccaceae bacterium | reverse complement strand
CCGGATTTAAGCTGCGTTGCCAGATCCTCGTGGGTGGCAAAGGGCGCACAGACCATCCACTGGTCCGGTCCGGTCCACACGGCGTCAAGTGATGTACCAAGGCTGGCCTTGCCAGCCATAGGGACGGGCGCACCAAGAAACTCTGCCAGTTTTGCCTGACAGGCGTCGGAAAACCCGTGTCTTGCGCTGACCGAGGCCAATGCAACATTCGGGTTCTCGGTCAGTGTGACCGCTGCGACCTGAAAATGGTCCGCCCCGGCACCGCCCAGCGGATTCAGTGGTTGAAGATCATGCACGAAGACGCTCCCCCTCGGGATCAACAAAATGGGCAGAGACGATCTCGACCCGGACAGAAGACTTGGTAACCGGCGAGACGATGCGCATCTTCTCGCCGTGGCGCGCGGCCCCGTTTTTCAGAAATGCCAGACCGATCATCGAGCCAAGCGTCGGGGAATAGGCCGCAGAGGTCACATACCCCTGATCGTGTGCTGCATTAACCGCACCGGAGGCATTCATAAGATGCCCGCCCGCGGTTATTTTTTCTTCAGGATCCACAGGTTTTACGCCGACTGCGATCAACGCGTCCGGCGTGTTAAGCCCCTCGCGCCGGGACAGGACGCTGCCGATGCTGTCCTTGGCCTTTGAGACCATCCGCCCCATCCCGAGGTTGAGCGCGGTGGTCGTGCCGTTCAATTCATTACCCGCCGCATGCCCCTTTTCGATGCGCATCACCCCAAGCGCCTCGGTGCCATAAGGCGTCACGCCGAATTCGGCCCCCTCATCCATCAACCTGCGCATCAAGGCATCGCCATACCGTGACGGCACCGCGATCTCGAAGGCCAGCTCGCCGGAAAACGAAATCCGAAAGAGCCGCGCCCGCAATCCGCCGCACACCGTCACATTTGCGCAGGCCATGAACGGGAACCCCTCGTTCGACAGATCGTGCGCAGGATCGACGATCTTTTGCAAAAGTTTGCGTGAATTGGGCCCTGCCACGGCGTATTGCGCCCAGCCTTCGGTGGTCGAGATCAGCTGCACATCCATGTCGGGATACAAGCATTGGCGCATGAATTCGAGGTGCTGATAGACCTTGACCGCGTTGGCCGTGGTGGTGGTAACGACAAAATGGTCTTCGGCCAATCGCGCGGCGGTGCCGTCATCCATCGCAATGCCGTCTTCGCGCAGCATCAGGCCATAGCGGGTCTTTCCCACGGCCAGCTTGGCAAAGCCGTTACAGTAAGCTTTGTTGAGAAAAGCCGCCGCATCGGTGCCCTGCACGTCGATTTTGCCCAGTGTCGTACAGTCGCATACCCCGACAGAGGTGCGGGTGGCGCGCACTTCGCGGTCGACCGATTGCCGCCAATGGGTTTCGCCCTCAATCGGGAACCATTGTGCACGCAGCCAGTTGCCGACCTCGACAAAGACCGCGCCGCGCTCTTTTGCCCAGTGATGGGAGGGCGTCAGTCGGGTCGGGTGAAACTCCATTCCGCGCATCCGGCCGGCCAGCACACCGATTGCGGTCGGAGTATAGGGCGGGCGGTACATGGTTGTGCCCACCTCTGGGATCGACTTGCCTGCCAGCTCGGCCATGATGGCCAGCCCGCCCATGTTCGAGGTCTTGCCCTGATCGGTGGCCATGCCAAGTGTGGTATAGCGTTTCAGATGCTCGACCGAGCGAAAACCCTCTTGGTACGACAGCTTGACGTCCTTCACGGTCACGTCGTTTTGCTGGTCCAGCCACGCGCGTGAACATCCCTCGACATACCAGAACGGAGTTTGCGAGACCGGTACGTCCTCGGCCACAGGCACATCCGGTTTCGGGGATGACAGCCCAAGGGCGTCAACCGCCGCCGCCTGTCCCGATGCCAGCGCGCCGTGGGTTGAAAACACCCCGTTTGCTGCCCCTGCAACCGACATTCCCGGTGGCAGCGTTCCGCCGGGAACAAAGGCCGCAAGCCCGTCGTCCCACGTGGGACGCCCGCGTTGGTGACACGTCAGATGTACGTTTGGGTTCCAGCCGCCCGACACCCCCAAGGCTCCGCATTCCAGCAGGCGTGTTTCGCCATTTGCCAGCCGCACGGTGACAAAGGTCAGACCCAGCCGCCCTTGGGTGTCGATAACCTGCCCGCCGCGCAGCACTTCGTAATCACCGGTCAAGGGCGCGTTTGCGCGGGTGTCGATGACGGCGGCAATCTTGATGCCTTTCGCCCGCAGATCGGCCGCAGTACGATGGCCGTCGTCGTTGTTGGTGAAAATCGCAACCCGTTTGGCGGGGCTTGCGGCAAAGCGGTTGGCATAGGTCCGCAGGGCCGAAGCCAGCATGATCCCGGGGCGGTCGTTGTTATCGAACGCGATGGGCCGTTCGGTGGCACCGGCACAAAGCAGGGCCTTTTGCGCATAAATGCGCCACAAGATCTGGCGCGGCTTGCCGGGCAGGGGCGTTTTTACGTGATCGCTGACGCGCTCTACGGCGCTGTAGATACCGTGATCAAAGGCGCCGATGACAGTCGTTCGGGCCAGCAGGCGCACATTGGCCAGTGACGACAACTCGGCCACGGCGGCCGCGGCCCACGCGTCGGCGGGGGCGTCGTTGATCGCAAAGGTTTCTGCATTCAGACGTCCGCCCATGCGGAAATCCTCGTCTGCCAACAGAACCTGTTTGCCGGCCCGACCGGCTGTCAACGCAGCCATCAGGCCCGCCGGACCTGCCCCGATGATCAACAGGTCGCAATGCAGGTAACCTTTGTCGTAGACATCCGGATCGGCCTTCATGGACAATGAGCCAAGGCCTGCTGCTTTGCGGATAATCGGTTCATAGACCTTTTCCCAGAAGGCCGCAGGCCACATGAAGGTCTTGTAATAAAAGCCCGCCGTCAGGAAATTCGACAAGCGGTCGTTGATCGCCATCGCATCGAACGCAAGGCCGGGCCAGCGGTTCTGCGATTTGGCGAACAGGCCGTCGTAAAGCTCGGCGGTTGTGGCGCGCGTGTTCGGTTCCTGCCGGTTTCCACCGCGCAGCTCGACAATGGCGTTAGGCTCTTCGGAGCCTGCGCTTAACGGGCCGCGCGGGCGGTGGTATTTGAACGACCGCCCCATCAGGCGCACGTTATTGGCCAACAGCGCCGAGGCCAGCGTATCCCCCGGGTGTCCGAAATAGCTTTTGCCATCAAAGACGAATTTCAATTTTGTTGTGCGGTCGATCTGTCCACCCGACAGGCGGTTTGATTGCGTCATTTCGAGCGTCCCTGTGCGCGTGCCACATCGCGGGCAAGCTCGACGTTGCTGATGTCGTGCGTGACGGTATGGCGGGTGACAACCAGCCACGACCGGTCGCCACCTTCATGAAACCACAGTTCCCGGTGCTCGCCAGCCGGATTGGCCCGCAGATAGGCGTATTCGTAAAACGCGTCGTCGGCTGTTTCCGATTGCCCGTCGGGCCGGTTGATGAGGCTTGCATCGCCCAGATAAACGAACTCTGCGCTGTCGCGGGGACCAAGAAGCGGGTGGTTGATGATCATGTCAGTGGCTTCCTCAATGCAGGTTCGGCTGGTTGCCCATGCCTTTTTCGTCAATCATCCGGCCTGTCTTGAACCGGTCAAAGCGATAGGCGCTGGCGGTCGGGTGCGGCGCGTCCTTTGCAAGCAGATGCGCAAAGCAATACCCCGAGGCCGGAGTGGCCTTGAAGCCGCCATAACACCACCCGCCATTGAAATAGAGACCGTCAACGGGTGTCTTGTCGATGATCGGCGAGCCGTCCATGGACATATCCATCACCCCGCCCCACATCCGCAGCATTCGTGCCCGTCCGATCATCGGCATGATGGCCATGCCGCCTTCGCAGACGTCCTCGACCACCGGAAGGTTGCCGCGCTGTGCGTAGGAGTTATAGCCGTCAATATCTCCGCCGAAGACCAACCCGCCCTTGTCGGACTGGCTGACATAAAAATGCCCCGCGCCAAAAGTGATGACGCCCGGCAGCAATGGTTTGAGCCCTTCGGAGACGAACGCCTGTAAGACATGGGTTTCAATCGGCAGGCGCATCCCGGCCATGCCCATCACACGCCCGGAGTTGCCAGCCACCGCGCAGCCGACCTTGCTTGCACCGATAAAGCCACGCGTGGTCTCGACGCCGAGGCATGTTCCGTTGACGATGCGAAAACCGGTCACTTCACAATTCTGGAGGATGTCTACGCCGCGGCTGTCGGCGCTGCGCGCATAGCCCCACGCCACGGCATCGTGACGCACGGTGCCGCCGCGGCGCTGCGCAAGCCCGCCCTTGATCGGAAAACGTGCATCGTTGAAGTTCAGATACGGATATTCGGCACGGATCTGCGCGGTGGTCAAAAGTTCCGCATCGGCCCCGTTCAGGATCATGGCGTTGCCGCGTCTGACAAAGGCGTCGCGCTGGGCGTCCGAGTGGATCAGGTTCATGATTCCGCGCTGGCTGACCATAGCGTTGTAGTTCAGGTCCTGCTCCAGCCCTTCCCAGAGTTTCAGGGAAAACTCGTAAAACGGCTCATTCCCGTCCAACAGGTAATTGGAGCGGATAATAGTTGTGTTGCGGCCGACATTCCCGCCTCCTATCCAGCCTTTCTCGATCACAGCCACATTGCGCTGGCCGTACACTTTGGCAAGATAATGGGCTGTGGCCAATCCGTGGCCACCACCGCCGATCACGATTATGTCATAA
>JBLHUT010000269.1:0-4692 GCA_047629975.1 Paracoccaceae bacterium | reverse complement strand
ATTCCGAAATATCGGCCCCCGAGACAAATGCCCGCGTGCCTGCCCCTTGAAGCACGACAACCCGTGCATCGCCGGATCGGCTCAGGCGTTCGCAGACATCTGCAAGCGCGCTCCACATGCCCAGCGTCATGGCGTTCAGCCGGTCAGGATTGTTAAAGGTGATCCGCGCGACATGCGCGTGGGTTTCCAGCAACAGCCGACCGTCTGCCAGTGCTTCTTGGGTATGGTTCATGACTTGCCCGCCCATTGTCCGCCGCCGTCCATGTCAATGACAGTACCGTTCAGGTATTCGACCTTGGGGGAGGCGATCATCGTGGCGAGGGTGGCCACCTCTTGGGCGTTTTTAGGGCGACCAAAGGGGAAGGCCTCGGGGTTGATCAACTCTTGCCAGCGCGCCTCGTCGCCGAACTCTGCCTTGGCGCGGCCGCGAAACTGGGTCTCCATCCGGTCGGTCAGGGTCGGGGACGGGTTGATCCCCAGAACGCGTACGCCAGAGCGTTGCGCCTGTGCGCCCAAGGCATTGGTAAAGCCGATGAGCGCTGCATTTCCGGCAGCACCGCAAATATACGCAGGGCGTACCGCGCGCCCGCCCATGCCGATAATGTTGATTATTGTGCCGCTGCCGCGGGTGGTCATGTCGGGCATGAAAAGCTGGCACAGGTGAATATAGCCAAACACCTTCAACTCCCAACCGTCCCGCCAGTCCTGCATGCTCAGATCGGACAGGCCGCCGGCTTTGATCGCGCCTGCGTTGTTGACCAGAATATCGGGTGTCTGTGTCTGCTCGTGAAGCGCCTGTCGCCCTTTGTCCGAGGACAGATCGGCGACAATTGTGTGCGGTGTGCTGCCCGTTGCAGCGGCGACCTGCGCGCTGGCTTGTTCAAGCATGTGTGCGGTGCGGGATACGAGGGTCACCACCGCACCCTCTGCGGCAAAGGCGGTTGCGGTTGCAAGCCCGATCCCTTTGGAGCCGCCGGTGATGAGAACGCGTTTTCCGCTCAGGTCAAGATCCATGCTGGTGTCCCTTAGATACTGGAGTGAATTTGAGATGCACAAACGGCCGTCGACAGGGTCGAACGACGCGTGCCGTGTGTCGGGTGGCGGGCAAGCCTTGCGGATCGTCGCAAAGCGTCAAAAGCCATTTCACCAACGGCTGGCGGCGGGGCTTTCCACGTCTTGGCGACATGCGCTGCCAAGACATCGGCGCGAGGGCGAGTGCGACGTTCAATCGAGCGCTTTCCTATAAATTCGTATACAAAGATAGCGTGCAAATTCCCTGAAAGGCGAGAGGCAGTTTGCGGAAATCCAAGCATTCGTTCATTTTTGTGCGACGCGTTTTTGCGAAAATCCGAAGATGCTATTTAGATCATGGTGTTGAGTGTGCGTACTTGTTGGGCCTGGCGCCATTTTTTGCGCGACTTTCAGGCGTCTGGAACGGGTTGAACTTGAGGCTTGACTTTTTTGTACACAAATATGTTCTTTCTGTTATCGTCTTCTAAACCATAGCCGGCATCGTTTCATGCCTGCGCCGACTGAACCTGCCGCGATTGTGTGGCGCCTTATGGAGTGTGATCCGACTATGAACCAGAATGATTTTAACCGCCGCCGTTTCATGATGTTGGCCGGAGCTGCCGCGGCCAGCACGACCTTTGGTTCGCGGGCTTTTGCCGCCGAGGCTCTGAGGCTTTGGGCGCCGGGAATTGCAAAAGTCGGTGGCAGTGACTGGACGGCGATGGAATCCCGGTCGGGGGTTTCGATTGCTGCGATTGCAAAAAGTGCGCGCGCCGACGAGTCGATCCAGAAGATGGTCGTGGGGGATGGAAACAAGCTTTACGATGCGATGACCGACAACGGTGGTGGCATGGAGGATGCGTTGGCCTCGCAGGGGGTGATTGTCGAGTTGGACACATCGCGCATTGCCAATTGGGCGAACCTGTTGCCGTCTTACAAAGAGGGCGGGGCCTCTGCTGACACGATCCGGTACGAAGGCAAGGTTGTGGCGATCCCGTACATCTCGAACGCGGACAGCCTTGCGTTCAACCACGGTGTCATCGGTGAGGAGTTGAACAGCTGGGAGGCTTTGTTCGACAGCCAGTTTCGCGGACGCGCCGCCATGCAGAACGATTTTGGCCCGACCCTGACCAACACGGCGATCTATCTCAAACAATCGGGCAAGCAGGACATTGAAAACCCCTCTGACATGACCGAGGCAGAGGTCAAGGGCGTGTGCGGATTCCTGATCGATCTCAAGAAAAAGGGACATTTCCGGACGTTCTGGGACGGGGTGCAGAACGGTGCCGATCTGTTGTCATCCGAAGAGGTGTTGGTGTCTTCGTGCTGGGAGGTCATCCAGATTTTCGCGGCGCGCAAGAACGGTGCCGATATCCGTTATGGCTCGATGAAAGAGGGGCACCAGTCCTGGAACAACATCGTCATGCTGACCCGAGGTGGTAAGGAACGGGGAATGGAAGATGCGTTCTACAGCCTTGCCAACCTGTATCTTGACCCATGGTTCGGATCACGCACGTTGGCGGGTCTCGGATTTACCCCGCAGATGACCGGTGTCGACGCCTATATCGATGCCAACCCCGCCGATTTCGATGCAGATACCAAAGCATTGCTGGCAGAGCGTCTGGGGCGCAAGCAGGTGCGTATGTCGAACCCGGGCAACTCGTGGCAGAATGTGTTCCCGACCAATATCCGCGCCTATCAGGACTGGTGGGCCAGAGTGCAGGCGGCCTAAGCGGAACATGACACTTCAACAGACTGAAAACCTTGACGGGGGATCCCCCGTCAAGGCCGGTTCGAGTGACCTGAAGGAACGATTGGGGCGGTTGGCAATGCTGACGCCGATCGTCTTTATGGTGCTCTTTTTTGCTGTGCCGATGGCATTGACCGTCGTGTTCAGTGTGTTCGAGCGTACGATGTTCTGGATGGAGCCAGGATTCACGTTGTTTTCATACGAGAACTTCTTCTTTTCGGCGCGATTGAACAATTTTCTGGCCTCGATGAAATATTCGCTGATCTCGGTGATTATCTGCTTTGTTCTTGGCTTTCCGATTGCGGTCTTTGTGCGGAAGTCAGTACCGAAAGTGGCGCAGCACCGTGTTGTCTTGCTGTTTATCCTGCCCTTCATGGTGTCTGAAATCATCCGTGTGTTTGCGCTTAGGCCGGTGTTGCAGCGCAACGGATTGCTCAACACAACGCTGATGGATCTGGGGCTGATTGACGAGCCGATCACGGCGCTTTTGTATTCGCACACAGGGGTGATCATCGGCGAGGTGATGTCGTTTTTACCTTTTATCGTCTTCTCGAGTTTTCTGGCGATGGAGGCCGTGCCGAAGTTTATCTTCGAGGTCTGTGATGACCTTGGGGTGGGGCCCTGGCACCGGTTCAAGGATATCGTGCTTCCGCTTGCGGCGCCCGGGGTGTTTGCGGGGTCGGTGTTCATCTTTGTCAACGGGCTTGGTGTGGCGTTGTTGCCGAATATTCTGGGCGGGGCGGGGGCGGTGAATGCCGGTCTTATTGCCACACAGGCCATTGCCGCGCTGGACTTTCCGCTGGCTATGGCCGTGAGCGCGATCATGATGGCGACGCTTATGACGCTGCTTTATATCGGCCACCGTTTGTTCGATCTGACCAAAATCTTGACACCGCTGAATTGAGGGGCCGTACATGACCGAGGACTTCGCGAATCCGTGGGTCTATAGATTGAAGTGGGCCTATCTGCTTCTGATTGTGACTACACTGATGATCCCTGTGATGTACGTCATGTATATCTCGTTCAATGCCAACGGGTTCGGGGCGAATGCGTATGATTTCACGTGGGAGTGGTACGGGCTTATCCTGAAGGACAAGTTGCTGTTGAATGCGTTGCGCTGGACGCTGTCGCTGTCGTTGGTGGTGACGCTGGTTGCGGTGCCTTTCGCGCTGCTTGCGGCGAAGTATTACAAGCAGGCTTCCAACAAACTGTTCCCGATTTTCTTGTTGCTGGCGCCGTTGTTTGTGCCCCCTGATATCCTTGGCTCGGCCCTGCTGGTGTTTTTCAAGAACCTGAACGGCGCGTTCGAGTGGTTGGGTGCATTGCTGGGCACAAGCCTGTTTGACGGCTGGTTCGATCTGGGGTTCATGACGGCTGTTATCGGGTTGATTATCTATACGATCCCGTATTCGTTCATTGTGATCCTGATCACGATGGGACGCTATCGCAGCGAGCAGACCGAGGCGGCGCGCTCGTGCGGGGCGGACGGGTGGCGGGCGTTCTGGGACATCGAGTTTCCGCAGATCCGTGCCGGTATCCTCAGCGCGTGTTCGTTTACGGTGATTTTGTGCTTCAACGAATATACCCGCACCAGTTTGCTCAAGGGCGGGTTTGACACATTCACCACAGTGCTTGTCAGCCAGATGCTGAACACCGGCATGTCGCCTCAAAGCTATGCGATGTCCAGTCTGGTCAGTTTCATCGCAATTGCCCTTATTGGCGGTATCATCATCGTGACAATGATCCGGTCCGAGACGCTGACGCGCGATGCGCGCGCAAAAGCCGAACCGGTCATGTCATGACACACCAAGGAACCGATTTATGACAACCCTGACGCCCCCCGCCGTAGAGGTGCGCAATCTTGCCAAACATTACGGCTCGGTTGTGGCCTTGAAACACGTCAACCTGACGATCGCAGCCGGCGAGTATTT
>JBLHUT010000268.1:0-4708 GCA_047629975.1 Paracoccaceae bacterium | reverse complement strand
GGCGCATCGCATTATGAGGAACGCTACCGCAATCGTGTGCTTGGTAATCTCAAACGTCGGGCCAAGTCGTTTGGCTATGGTTTACAAGAATTGCCACGTGAGGCTGACATGGCTGTTTCTTAGGAAGTTTGGCCCAAAACATCGCCTACAACTTTTGCGCGTGGCGCGCGTGATATTTTTGACGATCCTTTCGCCGGGGGCTTCGGCTGTTTTTGTCATCATCCACTCATCGGCGGTGAGAACGACAACGCAGCACTTCTTTGCGAAACAGCACTATTGGGCCTCAAAGGCGCTGACGTCAGACAGGTTGGATCTTTCTGTGTAAGCAGGAGCTAAAAGCCCCTTACGCGGTGTGCGGCTGTGATTGGACAGACCTGATTTTCTGCTGAACGGCCTCGATGAGGTGTTCCCGCTCAAGCGGTTTTGTCAACGACACATCTTTTGTTCTATCACTGTCGATCCCGAATTTTTCGTCGTCGGGATAGCCCGAAATATAGATAACAGGGATGTCTTCCCGTATCTTTCTTATTTCCTTTACCAGGAGAGGCCCTTGCAGTTTTCCCGGCATAATAATGTCGGTAACGAGCAAATCGTAACCCCTTGGGTTGCTGGCAAACAGTCTGTAAGCCTGATCTCCGGTGGCCGCATCCATAACATTAAAGCCTGCATTCTCCAGAAACTTGCGGGCGATGAACCTCAGGCTGTCTTCGTCTTCAACCAGCAATATCCTTCCGGATGTTTCGGGGCGTGCTTTTCCGGATGGCGGGCCGGGGACGTTGGCGGGACTTGTGGCGGATGCGTGGGCCGACAGATAGATCTTGATCGATGTGCCGGAGCCTTTTTCGGAGCGAAGCCGTACGACCCCTCCTGATTGCTGGGCAAAGCCCTGTACCATTGACAGGCCAAGTCCGGTGCCGCGGTCGGGGCCTTTTGTGGTGACAAACGGGTCAAAGACGTTGGGCTGTAGATCCTTTGCAATCCCTTCGCCGCTGTCCGCAATTTCGAGCATGACATACCGGCCGACCGCAAGGTGCCCAGAGGAGCGGGGGCTGTCGCACTTGGTAATGTGAAGATTGGAGGTCGTTATCGCCAACTTTCCACCCAGCGGCATTGCGTCCCTCGCGTTGAGAACAAGGTTAAGAAGCGCGCCCTCAAAAAAGCTTTTGTCGGCTTTTGTCTGCCATAGATCTGATGCGAGGGTCATCTTGATAGCAACATTTTTCGGAATGGTGCGGCGTAAAAGATCATCCATTCCAAGGATGGTCTGATTGATGTCAAGCACCTCTGGCGCAAGTTCGGAACGCCTTGCAAAGCTCAAAAGCCGTTTGGTCAACTCGCCGCCTCTGATGGCTGCCTTGCGGATTTCGTTCTGGAAAGCCTGCTCTTCCTGTCGATCCAGTTCTCCGTCCAGCAGGAATTCGATATTTCCCAGAATGATCGCCATCAGGTTATTGAAATCATGGGCGATGCCGCCGGCAAGCCTGCCGATACTTTCCTGTTTCTGGGCATCATGAAGCCGGTTTGCATTCTCGTCCAGCCGTTGTTGCGTCTCGACCTCGACCGTGACGTCAAGAATAAGCGAGTTCCACAGAACCGCGCCCTGAGGCGTGCGGCGCGGGGTGCCGGACCCTTGCAGCCATTTTTCCTTGCCTGAGGGGGTGGTGATGCGCCAGCGATGCTCCCACTGGTTCATCGTGCTGCCAGAGGTCATAATCGCCGCGTGCATACCCGGCAGATCCTCCGGGTGGATCATCTGCCACAGTTTCGCAGGACTTCCCTTGATTACCGCACTGGAAATTTCCCAGATACCGACGCAGCCATCAGACATGTATTCCACTTCGTCGCGCCCGTCAGGATGCAACATATACCGGAAAATCGCGCCCGGAATGTTGCTGGCGAGATCCTGAAACTTTGTTTCATTCTCCAACAGTTGCGCTGCGGTCGACTCGGCGGCTTTTTGTGCCTTTCGGGCCTCCAGCAGGGCGGTTCTAAGCTTTATCTGACTTGAAATCGCCTCTGCCACGACCGTAAGATCATGCAGGTTTTCGTCGCTCCACGTGCGGGGGACGTGGTCGATCACGCATAACGCTCCGATGGTATTGTCGTGGGCGTCTTCGATCGGGACGCCCAGATATGCGCGCGCGCCCAATTCATCGAGGGCCCTGTTGCCGATCAGGCGTTCACTGGTTTCAGTGTCGCCCAGTATCAGCGGCGCATTATCCAATTTTACATACTGACAGATCGAGTGGGACAGCGGCGTCTGTCGCATCGACGCCCAAGGTTCTCCGAGGCCGGTCGCGCTTTTGAAAAACTGCCTGTCGCCTGCGAGATCGATGATCGAGATCAGAACGACCGGCGCTTGGCTGGTTTTCTTTGCCAGTTCCGTCAGCTCGTCAAACTCGTCTTCGGCGGCACCGTCCAGAATGCCGATTGCTTTCAGATCGGTCGTATCGCTCAAGACGTTATCCTCCTAAAGGGGCGCTTGCTGGGTGACCCGAGTTGGTAACATTTGCCGCAGTCCGAAAATTGTTGTCCGCAAGAGGGTAAGTGTCAAGTACTCCGGTTATGGATGGAGTTTGGTGTTGGGGGCGTGCTGTGTCTGTTGTGCTTGACTGACTGTTTGCGCAGGTTTCTGGCTTTGCGCAGGTTTCTGGCCTGACCAACCTCTTTCTTGCCTGACCAATGTCACACAGGGTACTTTCCGGCGCAATCAAGGCAGGATGGCGGCTTATCAGGGACAATTTCCGCGCTAACCTCTCGCCTGCCATGAGAATTACAGTTGTTAACAAAAAGTGTTAATAAGTGCTTAACCGTCGGGCGTCCTGACACCGCAGCAGCGCTATTTTCCGGTGCGCCCTGTGACAACGACATCGACATGCCAGTCTTTGCAGCGGGCTTCCAACGGTTTGGGCAACGGCTTGTTGGTAAAGAAGGTGTCGAGTTCCGACAGTGAGGCAATACGCGCGGGGGCTGTGCGTTTGAACTTTGAACTGTCCGCGACCAGAAAGGTTTTTCGCGACTGCGCCACGATACTTTGACTTACGCCGACTTCCTGAATGTCGAAATCCAGCAGGTCGCCGTCGGCATCCATTGCCGAACATCCGATTACGGCCAGATCGAATTTGAACTGGCGGATCGTCTCGATTGTCATCGTTCCTGTCAGGCCACCGTCGGTACGGCGCAAGGTGCCGCCCGTCAGGATGATTTCGCAATTCGGATTGGCAGCAAGGATATTGGCGACGTTCATGTTGTTCGTGACCACCAGCAGGTCACTGTGGTTGAGAAGTTCCGCGGCGACGGCCTCGGTGCTGGTGCCAATATTCAGAAACAGCGAACTTCCGTCGGGAATGCATTCGGCACAGGCGCGCGCGATGTCGCTCTTGGCCCCGAGGTTCAGGGTGCGGCGCTCTTTGTACAGGATATTGGTTGTCCCTGACGGCAGGATCGCACCGCCGTGGACACGCTCAAGCTTGCCCGCTTCGGCAAGATCGGTCAGGTCGCGCCGGATGGTTTGAAGCGTGACGCCGAACTGCTCTGCCAATCCCTCGACGGTCACTTTTCCCAGTCGCTGGGCCGCTTCAAGGATTTCGGGATGGCGGAAGGTTTGAGACATCGGCGTCCTCTTTGGTGCATTTATGCGTGTTTGGTTCGCGTGGCGCAAGCGCAGGTTCGATTTTGCGCGTTTTTGGGTTGAATCGTTCCGATAAAACAGATTTGGGAGGGTAGATCGTGATATTCAACATATTTTTCCAAAAACGAACAAAAACGAAAATAATTGTTGCGCAAACGCGACGCGGTCCCTAACACTTTAAGGATAACAATTGACAGGGGGGAGCGCTTGTCGGAATCGACGTCGGAACCGGACATTTTTGATCTGTTCATCATTGGTGGCGGGATCAATGGATGTGGCATTGCACGCGATGCTGCTGGTCGCGGGATGCGGGTGGCTTTGGCCGAGATGAACGACCTTGCGTCGGCGACATCCTCTGCATCGACCAAGCTTTTTCACGGTGGATTGCGGTATCTCGAATATTTCGAGATCAATCTTGTGCGGCACGCACTAAAAGAGCGCGAAACGCTACTGCGTGCGATGCCGCATATCAGTTGGCCGATGCGGTTCGTGCTGCCTTTTCACCAAGATATGCGGTTCGAGACCGACACCCCCGCGTCGCGGGTGCTCAACAAAATCATGCCGTGGATGAAAGGGCGTCGTCCGGCGTGGATAATCCGCGTTGGTTTGTTCTTTTACGACCACCTTGGCGGGCGCAAGATCCTGCCGGCAACAAAGACAATTGCCCTGCGCGGCACCCCCGAAGGGGCGCCCCTGAAAAGTCATTTCGAGAAGGCTTTTGAATATTCCGATTGCTGGATTGAGGATTCTCGTCTGGTCGTGCTCAATGCCCGTGATGCCAAAGAACACGGTGCGCAGATCATGGTGCGCACGCGGGTCGATGGCGCGGTGCGAAACGGCGATCACTGGGATGTCACCATCAGCGACTGCGAGACCGGTGCGACCCGTCTGTTGAAAGCGAAAATGCTGGTGAATGCGGGTGGCCCTTGGGTCGGCGACATCATCCATCAAAAGGTACAGATCAAATCGAACGAAGGCGTTCGCCTTGTGCGCGGATCGCATATCGTGACCAAAAAGCTGTTTGATCACGACAAGTGCTATTTCTTTCAGGGGACAGATGGCCGGATTATCTTTGCT
>JBLHUT010000267.1:0-4731 GCA_047629975.1 Paracoccaceae bacterium | reverse complement strand
GCCGGGTATCTGGCTTCCGCCACCTGTCAGGACGATCTGCTGGGCAGGCAATTCGTCAAAACCCGCCACATCCAGCCGCATCCTGACCTCTTCGAGGATTTCCTCGACGCGCGGCCGCATGATGCCGATCAACTCGGCACGGCTGGCGGTGCGCCGGTCATGCTCCCAGTCGCCCGTGTCGCCACCGATCTCGATCATCTCGCGGTCGTCCATTCCGGTGGCCACAACGCCGCCGTAAAACGTCTTGATCCGTTCGGCCATCGCCAGCGGCACCTGAAGCCCCTTGCTGATATCCTGGGAAACATGATCCCCGCCCAAACGGACGCTATCGGCATAGATCATGTGTTTCTTGATAAAAACCGATAATCCCGTCGTTCCGCCACCAAGGTCGATACAGGCCGCTCCCAACTCCTGTTCGTCCTCCACAAGCGCCGATATCCCCGAAACGTAAGCCGACGACGCAAGGCCCGCCAATTCAAGATCACACCGCTTGATACAATGCAGAACGTTTTGCACGGGGCCGCTTTCGGCTGTCAGAACATGCATGTCCGCCGCCAGAACATTACCCATCTGGCCGCGCGGATCACTAAGCCCCGTGCGGTGGTCGATGGCAAAATTCACCGGTTGCGCGTGCATGACCTCACGCTGTGCCCCGAAATCGGGCAGATCACACGCCGCCAGAACCCGCGCCACTTCCTGCTCTCTTACAACCGTTTCGGACAGCGCGATTTGCCCGTCCACCCCGTAAGAGCGCGGCCGCGCACCGGACATGCACACGATCACGTGGTCGACGCGGACATTGGCCATTTTCTGCGCCGCATGAACAGCGGTGCGAATGGCGCGCTCACTCTCCAGCATCGCGTTGATCTCGCCAAAGGTAACGCCGCGCGAGCGTGTTGTGGCCGCGCCGATCACCCGGAACCGCGATTGCCCTGCAAGACTGCCGATGCCCTCGCCCTCTCCGAACCGGGACGACCCTTCGAACCGCAAGACAAGGCAGGCAATTTTCGACGTGCCCACATCCAGAATGGCAATCACGCCACGCTCCATTGCCTGTTCGCGCATCCGCCGCATGGCCCGCTGGGACTGATAGAGATCGATCATTGAACGGCTCTTTCTGTTTCTATGCTTCTTATTCTGCGCAACTCGGAAACCGCCTCTGGGGCCAGTCGGACGGTCGGGCGCCGCGGATTGCGCAAGTCGATATGCGTGATGTCACGGGTCAGCAGGTCCTGCGCGGCATTCAGCGCAAGAATGCTGCGGAGCGCCGGCACCGGATTGCGCTCGGGCAGTTGCAGCACCTGATCACGGTCAAGGACCACGTCCCACCGCCGTGCGCCGCGCCGCTGCAACCCGCGCAGCCGATCATCCAGAGGGTGCACAACCGCAAACAACGCAAGCGCCTCGGGCACCGCCCCGTCCGCATCAAGGCCCGCAATCAACGGCAAATCCGGTTGATCGGCACGGTTCGTCACAAGATGCACCCGGTGGCCGGTGCGGTCCAACACCGAGAGCCCCTCGGGGCCCCGCCACAAAACCGCCGGCAGGCGTTCTTCAACCGCGACCTGCAGCACCCCGCCCGAGCGCACCCGCACCTGCGCCCTCGCAACCGGATCAAGCGCCTCGATCTCGGTGCGCAGCGCTTCCAGATCAAGATCGAACGAGCTGACGGGAAAATCATCGGGCAAGATGGCCCTGACCTGCTCTGCCACGACAGTTGATGCGCCATCGACCGCAAGCAGATTGACCATGAATTCAGGCCGCTGCTCGACCCAGCGTCGCATGTCGCGATACTCGGTCATAAGCGCCTCGCGCTGGGTTGCGTCACCAAAAAGCGCAAACCCCGCCACCGCCAAAACCGCTGCGGGCACTCCGATCCGCAGCATTCTGCGAAAGAACGGCGTCAGCCAAAGGCGTGTCAACCGGTACGCCGTGCGCGACGGAGCCGGATCGCGGCCTTGCAAGACACTTGCCTTTGGCGGCACCGGAGAGGGCAAATCTATCTGTTGCACGAGGCATCCTCCACCATCCAGCGACAGAATGCGCCGAACGACAGGCCCGCATGCCGCGCCTGTTCAGGGCTCAGCGATGTCGGCGTCATGCCCGGCTGCGTGTTCGTCTCAAGCAGGATCAAACCGTCGAGACCACGTGCCGGATCCCAGCGGAAATCTGTGCGGGTAACCCCGCGACACCCCAACGCACGGTGCGCCCGCAAGGCATAATCAAGACAGGCCTCGGTTATATCCGCAGGCACATCGGCAGGGATCACGTGGCGTGACCCCCCCACGACATATTTCGCGTCATAATCATACCACCCGTCGGTCAAGATGTCGGTGACGCCCAGCGCCCTGTCTCCCATCACGGTGGTGGTCAACTCACGGCCCGGCGCAAAGGCCTCGACCATGACCACATCGGGCATGTCGCGCGACAGGTTCGGCGGCGCGGTTGCATCCTCGGCGATCAGGTAAACCCCGACCGAGGATCCTTCGTTGTTTGGCTTGACGACGTAGGGTGGCGGCATGATGTGCTTTGCAGACACTTCCTCGCGCGGTGCAAGAACCGAACGCACGACAGGCAAACCGGCCTGCTCGAAGGCCACCTTGCTGCGTGCCTTGTCCATCGCCAGAGCCGACGCCAGCACCCCCGAATGCGTGTAAGGCAGGCCAAGCCATTCGAGCATCCCCTGCACGCACCCGTCCTCGCCCCAACGCCCGTGCAGCGCGTTGAACACGACATCGGGGCGCAGCGCATCCAGACGCGCGCAAATATCCACCCCTGCATCAAGCGGGGTGACATCAAAGCCCTCGGCCCTGAGAGCAGCAGTACATTCGCGACCGGACGACAAAGAGACTTCACGCTCTGCCGAAGGCCCGCCCAAAAGGACCGCCACTGTGGGATTTGTCCTGCTCGACATCCCAGCCTCGTCTATCGGGCCCTTTGGACCCTGTTTTATGGCCCGTTGCGCGTTTTCGCGTCTTGGGGCCGCCTGTGTGTAGTCGTTTGTCGTTTGTGCAGTTTGCCTGCTTATTTTTTCACGTCCGGATCACCGATCCGCATGATTTCCCATTCTAGGGTTATTCCGCTTGTCTGGTAAACCTTTTTCCGCACGTCCTCGCCCAATCCTTCAAGGTCCGCCGCTGTCGCATCTGCGGCATTCAACAGGAAATTGCTGTGCATTTCGCTCATTTGCGCGCCACCGCGCCGCGCGCCGCGCATTCCCGCGTCGTCAATAACTTTCCACGCTTTCAGGTCATGCACATCATCTGTGCGTCCTGTGCTTGAAAATCCGGCAGGGTTGCGAAAGGTCGATCCGGCAGAGCGCTCTTTTGTGGGCTGAGTCGCGTCCCGTTTGGCGACCTGTTCCGCCATCCGCGCCTGCAAGTCACCGGGCACCCCCGTCGGGGCCCGGAACGTCACATCAACCACGACCCACCCCTCGGGCAGAACACTGTGCCGGTACCCGAGGTCAAGATCGCGCGCCTCCAGAGTGACCAGCGCACCGTCCCGCGTGACCACGCGCGCCGAGACGAACACATCCGCCACGTAACTGCCGTAACACCCTGCGTTCATCCGCAAAGCCCCACCGATACTGCCGGGAATTGTGCGCAAAAACGTCAGGTCAAGCCCGGCCTCCGCCGCCTTGCGCGCCACATGCGCGTCAAGCATCGCAGCCCCCGCAGTAATTCTATTGCCCGAAATCCCGATCCCGTTGAACCCGCGCCCAAGCCGGATCACAACCGCGCGCAAGCCGCCATCACGCACAATCAGGTTGCTGCCCACACCCATCGGAAACACTGGCACTTGCGGATCAAGAGCCGCCAGAAAGGACTGAAGGTCCGCAACATCTGCGGGTTGAAAAAACCAATCCGCAGGCCCGCCAACCCGCAGCCACGTCAGCTCGCTCAAATTCCGATCAGCGCGCAAAGTCCCTCGCACATGAGGCAAAACAATATTCATTTCCGGAACCGCCTTCGCAGATATCGCCCCAGATACATCAAGGGCCACCGCACCACCGACGCCCCCGCCGCAAGACAGACAAGACCGATCATCGGGCCATTTTCATACGTCACATACCCCAGAAGCGGCACACCGACCACTATCAGCCCGTAAGCCGCAGGCCAGTGATTCCGTTTCGAAGGCAGCAGCGCCAGAACAAGCGCCACCACGACCCAAAGGCACGCAAGCGTCAAAGACACCGGCATCACCCAACGCCGCCCGCACTGTCGTCACGCCGGCGCCCCGTCTGATGGCAAGCGGGTGTCATGCCTGCCCGGTCAACCGCGCGGGCAAGCCATTGGCCCAGGCGCTGATTGTTCCGGCACCAAGGCACACGACCATATCGCCGGGTCCGGCCTGTTCGCGAACCAGCCGTTCAAGATCGTCCTCGCTGTGAAGTGCGCGTGCGTGACGATGACCGTGGCGGATCAACCCCGATACCAGATCATCGCGGCTGGCGCCTTTGATCGGTTCCTCGCCCGCACCGAAAACCTCCGCAATGGCGACCACATCGGCCTCGTTGAAGCAGCCGCAAAAATCATCGAACAAGGTGTGCAACCGCGAATACCGGTGCGGCTGATGCACGGCAATCACGCGTCCCTCTGTCGCTTGACGCGCAGCCTTGAGCACTGCGGCGATTTCAACCGGATGATGACCGTAATCGTCGATGATCGTGACGCCGTTGACCTCGCCCACTTTTGTAAAGCGGCGGTTCACACCGGCAAATGCCGCCAA
>JBLHUT010000266.1:0-4804 GCA_047629975.1 Paracoccaceae bacterium | reverse complement strand
ACGGCACGCAGGGACTTACAGCACCAGTGCCGCAACGCATATCCAGACCGACAAGCCCACCGCACAGGTCACCGCATAGGGACCGTTCCACCGCAACCCGACATGCGAGGCGCTGACTTTGCCCAATGAGGCGATCAAAAGGGTCGAGGCGGTATAAGGCGACGTGGCACCACTCAACGCCCAGCCGCCTGTGATAGCCACAATGACTGCGGCAGGGTCGACATTCATGACCTCTGGCGAGGGCAGCAAAGGTGCGATCAGCGATACCGACAGAATAGGGTTCATTCCGAACTGGCCGGTGATCGGGATCAACCAGAATATTCCAAGCAACAAGGCCCATGCCGGCACGCCGGACAGGTCGATACCTGCCGCCACGATCAGCGGCTGGGTCAGGCTTGCCCCCAGTGCCCCGATAAAGCCCGCCATCGCCAGCAACACCAACTCGGAGCGGTTGCCGGGCAACTCGGTTGTGACATAGGTTCCTACCCGTGCCGCGACATGGCCCACGGCATTGCTCCGCCGGTCAAAAACAGCCTGTTCCAGCGCCCAAAGCAGGGCCAGCAACGGAACCACCGCCATTACGACCCCGACCGTGCGCACGCCGGTCCAGAAATGGAGCGACAGGGTGATCCCGACCAGAACCACAAGCAACACAAGCAGCGGGCGCAGTTTGCTGGCCCATGCGCCGTCCGGCATCACCGCCACCGGAGAGGGCCGGCTCAGTTTCGGCTTGAACATTGTATCCAGCCCCCAGCCGATGCCACCCAGCAAAACGCCACTCACCATGCACGGCAACACCGCGTTTGCCCAGCTTGCTCCCGGAACAAGGCTGATGGACACCGCCGTTGCAAAGGCCAGCGGCGACCACGGCAAGGTCGCGACAAACCCGCGCTGAATGGCAATCAGCATCCGGCGCAGGCGATGGGCGCGTATTTCGGCATTCTGCTCGCGCATGGCACTTGCCTCGGCCAGTGATCCCAACAGCGAAATCGCGCCATACATCAGGATCAGTCCGAACAGACTGCCGCCCAGCGTCAGGGCAAGGTACCGCCGCCCCGGAGGCTGCTCGGCCAGAAACCGCCCGCATTCTGCTATGGGTGCAGAGGTGATGGCCGCGCTGCGCAAGGTCGTCAGCGCGGTAAAGAAGGCAACGATGAAGCTGGCGCTTTTGAGTGCGGCCCCGACCGCCTGCGGCCAGTCGGGCAATCGCAACACCGCCAACAGGCTCAGAACAAGGCCGATGATCACGAACAGCCGCCGTGACCATGCCACCTGAAGTGACAACAACCCCAACGCACATACCAGCGACGCCATCCCCAGATAGGAAAAAAGCGTGACACCGCTCCACTCGAAAGACATCACAAGCACCATCGTGGTGATCAGCAAAAGGCCAGTGGCGGTATCGGTTTTGTGGCTGTGTGACATTGACTGCGTCCTTTCGGGCCGCCACGCAGGTTTTGACTGAGCGGCACGCCGGTCTGCGCGACCCCCGGTTACGGATTTGGGGTGTGGGCATTTATCCGGCGTTGATAACGGACCCTTGCTGCAATCACCAGATCACAGATCAGACGGGTGTGTCAGGGCGCGCGGGCGCGATGGCGCGCCGCAGGGCTGCGCGCTCCAGTGGTAAATCGGTGAATATGTGCCACGCTGCAACGCCTTGCTCAAAGAACAACTCATAGCCCGACAGCGTCGCAAGCCCGGCCGCCGCGGCATCGGTCAGAAACTGTGTCTCGACAGGGGTGTAGACGGCATCAAATGCCCAAACCGCGCCCTGCATCAAGGCAGGCGGCAACGGGGTGCCGTCATAGCCCACCATCCCGACCGGTGTGCAATTGACCAGCCCGCTGGCGCCGCGGGCCGCAGTGGCGATGTCGGCATAGGTTTCGATGCGGGTGGCGGTGCCTGCCGCGCGCAAGGCCACGGCCAATACCTCTGCCTTGGCGATATCAAGATCAACACAGCGGATCACGCGGGCGTCAAGCGCAAGCAGCCCGAACGCCACGGCCTTTCCGACGCCCCCTGTTCCGATAACACAGGTAATTTCCGGTGCTTGGTGACCAAATTCGGCGTGATAGGCCGCCACGAAACCGGTGTAATCGGTGTTGTATCCAAGCGTCTCACCGGCTGTGAAAACGACCGTGTTGACCGCGCCGATCACCCGCACCAGCGGATCGGGGATCTTCACACGTCGGGTTGCGATTTCCTTGTAGGGATATGTGATGTTCAGGCCGCGATACCCGTTTTCCTGTGCCATGTCGAAGACGGCATCGAACGCCATCCCGAGGGCGCGTGGCACCAGCCGGTCATAGCTTACCGTTTGCCCGCAAAGTGCCCCTGCCGTGATGTGCAGCAACGGGGCGCTTGAGTGTGCGATGTTATCGCCGATAAGTCCCAGCTTGAGATTGGTCATGCGATGGATCGCTCCGGTGTTGGAAAGGCGCGACCGGGCCTTTCGGTGGGTGCAAAACGGGGGGTCCTGTCTTTTTTGACAGGAAAACTCCGGATGCGGGGCGACACGCAGTAATTCCGATCGAGTGCGACAGGTCAACCTGTCCGGAGCGTTGCAGGCCGCAGGTTGTGTGGATTGATCCGCTCAACGAGGACGGCGCGGCGATATCGCCGCCCGAGGTCTAGCTCGCCACAAGGCGCGCGCCGTCTTCATCGAACTGTATCGCAACACTGTCACCTTGCCCGAAGGGCCGTTGGGTGACGCGGCTGATGACAAAAAGCGACCCTATCGGGCTGTCGACAGTGTACTGGATTTCTTTGCCAAGGTAGGCGGCATAGGTCACCTCGCCTTTGATCCCGGGCTGGTCCGGCGCTGCAAGGCGCAGGTTGTGAGGGCGCAGAACCATCTTTGCGGGGCCATTTTGCAATCCGCCCGCGTTTACCCGGTAGGTCAAACCATTCATGTGCACGGTGGCACGGCCGTCCGTCACATTCTCGATCTGGCAATCCGCGAGATTGGCATCGCCGATAAAGTCCGCGATGAACGCTGATTTGGGCGCCTCGTAAAGATCGCCTGGTGTGCCTTCCTGAGCAATCTCGGCATTTTTCATGACGATGATCCGGTCAGAGACGGCCATCGCTTCTTCCTGATCGTGGGTGACGTAGACGGCCGTCAAGCCAAGGCGCTGCTGGATCTGGCGGATCTCCTCGCGCACGTGGCGGCGCAGTTTGGCATCAAGATTGGACAACGGCTCGTCGAGCAACAGAACCTCGGGTTCCAGTACAATTGCGCGGGCCACCGCGACCCGTTGCTGTTGTCCGCCCGACAACTCGCTGGGCAACCGGTCGCCGAACCCTGCAAGGCCGACCAATTCAAGCCCGTGCTCCGCGTGTTCGGCGGCTTGCGCCTTGGGCACAGATTTCACGGTCAAGCCATAGGCCACATTTTCGCGCACGGTCATGTGAGGAAAAAGAGCGTAGGATTGAAACACCATCGACACCTTGCGGTAGGTCGCCGTCAGGTGGGTCACGTCTTCGCCGCCGATGTGGATGCTGCCTGCGCTTGCCATTTCCAGCCCCGCAATCAGGCGCAATGTTGTGGTCTTGCCGCAGCCGCTGGGCCCGAGCAGGGTGACGAGTTTGCCCGGATCAATGGTCAGATCAAGGCGTTTGAGTGCGGTAACCGTGCCGAATGTCTTGACGACGCCATCAAAGCGTACGGAGCCGGGGGTGGATAGTGTCATAGGTCTCTCCGGTGTTGGGCTGGTTTCAAGCCGCTGATTGGACACGGTCGGTGCGGCGCAGACGGCGCGACCCGATCACAAGCTGAAGCAACAGGATCACTGTCAGCATTGTGAGGATCAAAACGGTGGAATAGGCGATCGCAAGCCCGAACTCTCCGTTTTCAACCCGCCCGACGATGAAGGATGTTGCCATGTTGTGCTTTGCGCTGACCAGAAAGATAACAGCACTGACCGATGTGATGGCACGCACAAAACTATAGGTCAGCGCCGCAAGAATGGCCGGCCCCATTAACGGCAGGATCACCCGGCGCAGCGTCGTGAAACTGTTGGCGCCCAAGGTGATCGATGCCTCGTCAAGGCTTTTGTCGAGCTGCGACATCGCCGCAATTCCGCCGCGCACGCCGACGGGCATGTTGCGGAACATGAACACGATGATCAAGATGATGCTGGTGCCCGTAAGCTCGATGGGGGGAAAGTTGAACGCCATGATATAGCTGACGCCGATGACTGTACCGGGGATTGCAAAACTGAGCATGGTCGAGAACTCGAACGCTTCCTTGCCCATGAATTTCTGCCGCACCAGAAGATACGCCGTCATAAGCCCCACAAGCGCTGTCAGCGGTGCGGCAATGGACGATATCGTGAGCGTCGTGAAATAGCTGTCCCACGCCACACCAGAAAGCCGCCCCGTCGTGAAGTTGATCCCGAAGGCACGGATGTAATGCTCGAAGGTAAAGCTGTGGTCATAACCCCACAGCTTCACAAAGCTGCCGAAAACAATCATCGAATATACCAGAGCCGTCAAAGCCGCCCACGGCAACGCGGTGGCATAGCAAAATGTGCGCACAAGCGGGCTGAGGGAGGCGTTCTGGCCGGAATCGGCCTTGCCCGTTATCGTCGCATAGGATTTTTTGCCCAGCCACATCCGTTGCAGCACGAATGCCGAAAGCGTCAGGCTCAGCAAGGCGATGGCGAGGATGGCAGCCTTTGCCGGATCTGCGACAGCGCCGACAATTGCAAAATAGATCTCGGTGGACAGAACAGAATATCCCCCGCCCAGCACCAGCGGGTTGCCGAAATCGGCAAGGCTTTCGATGAACCCCAACAGG
>JBLHUT010000265.1:0-4839 GCA_047629975.1 Paracoccaceae bacterium | reverse complement strand
TTCGACCGGTTCCGCTATTACGCCGTTCTGGTGATTGCCTTTGCTGTCGTGCCGTTTGTGTTGAACGATTATTACGTAAATGCGGTTTTCCTGCCATTTCTGATCTACGCGATTGCGGCGATCGGTCTGAACATCCTGACGGGGTATTGCGGGCAGGTGTCGCTGGGCACGGGCGGGTTTATGGCCGTGGGGGCGTATGGATGTTACAAGTTGATGACCGCGTTTCCGGATGTGAACATCTTTTTCCATGTGTTGGGTGCGGGTTTTGTGACCGCGTTGGTTGGCATATTGTTCGGTTTACCAAGTTTGAGGATCAAGGGGTTTTACCTTGCGGTGGCGACGCTTGCGGCGCAGTTCTTTCTTGTGTGGCTCTTTAACCGAGTGCCGTGGTTTTATAACTATTCCGCTAGCGGCCAGATCAGCGCGCCAGAACGGACGCTGGCAGGGTTCGCCGTTACCGGCGCGAATGCCGACGCTTGGGTGCGGTATATGTTCTGCCTGGTGTTTGTGGTTATTCTGGCGTGGGTTGCGCGCAATCTGACGCGCGGTGCGCTTGGGCGCAGTTGGATGGCGATCAGGGATATGGACATCGCCGCCGAGATCATCGGTGTTAACCCGTTGCGCGCAAAGTTAAGCGCCTTTGCGGTATCGTCGTTTTTTATCGGGGTGTCGGGGGCGCTTTTCTTTTCGGTGTATCTGGGTGCGGTCGAGGTTGGCGAGGTTTTCGGCATCCAGAAATCGTTTCTGGTGCTGTTCATGATTATCATCGGCGGGCTGGGCAGCATATTCGGAAGCTTTGCGGGGGCGGCCTTTCTGGTATTGCTTCCGGTGTTTTTGAAAAACGTACTGGTGGGTACATTGGGCTGGCCGACCGACCTTGCGACGCATCTGGAGTTTGTGATTATCGGTGCGCTGATTATCGTGTTCCTGATTGCGGAGCCGCACGGGCTGGCACAGCTTTGGCGGTTGGCAAAAGAGAAATTGAGGCTGTGGCCCTTTCCGCATTAAACGACGGAAAGGCCGCTTGGCCGCGATAGAATAGTAAACGTGGATAACCTTAGGGAGGATCATCCAAATGAAAATGAAACTTGCAACGATGGCGTTGGCGGGACTTGTGGCAGCGGGGCCTGTGATGGCGGATCTTGTCTTTCCGTCGCTTAGCTACCGCACAGGGCCTTATGCGGCGAACGGTATCCCGTTTGCTGATGGCTATGCGGATTATTTCACGCTGCTCAATGCACGCGACGGTGGCATCGGCGGGGTAATGACCAAGCTGCTGGAATGCGAAACAGGTTATAACACCGAAAAGGGTGTCGAATGTTATGAAGCCACCAAAGGCGAGGGCGCGTTGGTGTATCAGCCGTTGTCGACCGGTATTACCTATCAGCTGATCCCGAAGGCGACGGCGGACGGTATCCCTGTCCATTCCATGGGTTACGGGCGCACGTCGGCGGCCAATGGCAAGGTATTCAGCCATGTCTTCAACTACCCCGCGAACTACTGGAACGGCGCATCGCTTGGCGTAAACCACCTGTTGGATATCAATGGCGGCGACATCAGCGGCAAAAAGATCGCGTTGGTCTATCACAACTCGGCCTACGGCAAGGAGCCGATCCGGACCCTTGAGGAACTGGCAAAAAAGCACGGATTTGATCTTACGTTGATCCCGGTGGATCACCCCGGTCAGGAGCAGAAAAGCCAGTGGTTGCAGATCCGGCGCGAGCGTCCTGACGCGGTGCTGATGTGGGGCTGGGGTGTGATGAATCAGGTCGCGATTCAGGAAGCGGCCAATATCCGCTACCCGATGGAGAACTTCATTGGCATCTGGTGGTCGGGTTCCGAGAATGACGTGTTGCCTGCGGGCGATGCGGCAGACGGGTACAAGGCGCTTGCGTTCCACTCGGTCGGGTCTGATTTTCCGCTGTTTGCAGATATCCAGAAGTACGTTGTGGATGCGGGCAATGCAGCCGGAGCCGGTGACCAGATAGGTACCGTGCTTTACAATCGTGGGATCTATGCTGCGATGCTGGCGGCAGAAGCTGTGCGTACCGCGCAGGAAATGACAGGTGTCGCACAGATTAACGCAGCCCAAATGCGCGACGGCATGGAGGCGCTTGAGATCACCGAGGCACGGATGACCGAACTGGGTCTTCCGGGCTTTGGTCCTGCGTTTAAGGTAAGCTGTGAAAACCACGGCGGCGAAGGCACCGGTGCCATGGCTCAATGGGATGCCGGCGCTGGCGAATGGAAGCTGATCAGCGACTTTGGCCCCTCGGATACAGAGGTGATCAATGCGTTGATTCAAGAAGATTCCCTTGCTTATGCAGCTGAAAACGGAATCACCGAAGGCTGTAAATAAGCCTGATTTCCCGGGCGACCCCGCGTGCCGGTGTCGCCCGGACACTTACGACCCACACGAAACCTGAGGGACTGTCATGCTGGACGCGGTGAAATCTGACGAGACGCTTTTGGAAGTCAGCAATATCGAGGTGATTTATAATCACGTCATTCTGGTACTAAAGGGGGTTTCTTTGTCTGTGCCCAAAGGCGGAATTACCGCGCTGTTGGGTGGCAACGGGGCGGGAAAAACGACCACGTTGAAGGCGATTTCCAACTTGCTGCACTCTGAACGGGGAGCGGTCACCAAAGGGACGATCACCTATCGCGGCACGCCGGTTGCGGATTCGACCCCCTCTGATCTGGTCAAGCGCGGAGTCATTCAGGTGATGGAGGGGCGGCATTGCTTCGAGCATCTGACCGTCGAAGAGAACCTGATGACAGGCGCCTATACCCGCAGTGACGGGAGTGCTGCGGTCAAGGATGACCTTGAAAAGGTTTATAATTATTTCCCGCGTCTGCGGGAGCGGCGCAAGAGCCAGGCCGGTTATACCAGCGGCGGCGAACAGCAGATGTGCGCGATCGGGCGGGCCTTGATGAGTCGCCCCGAGACGATTTTGCTGGACGAGCCAAGCATGGGGCTGGCCCCGCAACTGGTCGAAGAGATTTTCGGGATCGTCAAGGATCTGAACGAGCGCGAGGGCGTGAGTTTTCTGTTGGCGGAGCAAAACACAAACGTCGCCCTGCGGTTCGCGCATTACGGATATATCCTTGAAAGCGGGCGGGTGGTCATGGATGGGCCGGCTGCCGAATTGCGTGAAAATCCGGATGTAAAAGAGTTCTACCTTGGAATGTCCGAGGAGGGCCGCAAATCATTTCGAGATGTGCGCAGCTATCGGCGGCGCAAGCGTTGGCTGAGTTAGGAGTAACCGCACAGGTTCTTGGAGCCGGACAAGACAACAAGGGTAGGTGGATGCAGTATTTCGATTATTTGGAGAAACGGTCGCAGGCACGCCGCGCCGACGATTTGGCAGTTGCACTGCCAGAGCAAATCGCACGTGCGCAGCGCCTTTCGGGGAATATCGAGCGGCTGGGCCATTACGAAACATCAGGGATCATCGACCGGAGCGGGTTGGTGCGTTTGCCGGTGCTCCGGAAATCCGAACTGACGCAAAATCAGCGGACAGGCGATATTTTTGGTGGTTTTGCGGGCCCCATGGCGGGGTTTTCCCATGTTTTCCAATCGCCTGGTCCAATTTATGAACCCGGTGGGGCCGGTCATGACTGGTTCCGGCTGGGTCGGTTCCTGTTTGCGGCGGGTGTCGGGCGGGGGGACATCGTGCAAAACTGCTTTGGTTATCACCTGACCCCTGCGGGCATGATGTTTGAAAGTGGCGCGCGTGCGGTCGGGGCGTCGGTTTTGCCGGCCGGCACCGGCCAAACCGAATTGCAGGCACAAGCGGCCTTTGACATCCGGTGCACGACTTATGCTGGCACCCCCGATTATCTGAAGGTCATTCTGGATAAGGCGGCCGAGATGGGTCTTTTGCTGTCGTTCACAAAGGCGGCGGTAAGTGGTGGGGCGCTTTTCCCGTCGCTTCGGCAAGAATATGCCGATCGTGGGATCAGTTGTTTGCAGTGCTACGCGACAGCCGATCTGGGCAGTATCGCCTACGAGAGTGCGGCGATGGACGGGATGATCGTGGACGAAGGTGTGATTGTCGAAATCGTTACACCGGGCACTGGCAACCCTGTCGAACCCGGTGAGGTTGGAGAGGTCGTGGTGACCAGCCTGAACCCCGATTATCCGCTTATCCGTTTTGCGACCGGAGATTTGAGCGCGGTTTTACCCGGCGAAAGCCCCTGTGGCCGCACGAACATGCGGATCAAGGGTTGGATGGGGCGAGCCGATCAGACGACCAAAGTCAAAGGCATGTTTGTGCGCCCCGAACAGGTTGCGGCATTTGTATCGCGCCACCCCGAGCTTTCGCGCGCGCGTGTAACGGTGCGCCGCGAAAACGAGATGGATGTGATGCAGGTCGAGGTCGAGGCGACAGGTGGCGCGCCAGCGTTGTTTGAAAAGTCGATTGCCGATATCGTAAAGCTGAAGGCGCCGGTGACCATTGTGCCTGCCGGGACGCTTCCGCGCGACGGCAAGGTCATTGATGACCAGCGCAAATATGACTGAACGATCCTTTGGAGGGGCAGAGATGCGGTTTTTGGTAACAAGTCTTTTGATGCTTTGTGCGGTTCCTGCTGCGGCGGAAAAGGCGCTGCTGATTGGTGTTCCTGCTGGTGAAACGCGCGTGTTCGGGGCGAATGTCCCTGATGTTGACAAGGCCCTTAGGACAGGTGGTTTCCGTGTCATTCGCGCAGATGGATCGTCGGTACAGGCGATGCGGGATGGTTTGTCGAAAATGCTGGCCGAGATAGCGACCGAACGGCTTGTTGTGATCTACCTTGATGGCACATTTGCGCGCTCTGTCAGTGATACGTGGCTTT
>JBLHUT010000264.1:0-4843 GCA_047629975.1 Paracoccaceae bacterium | reverse complement strand
GCCGCAGTGTAGTTGGACCAGTTCGTCGTGCGGTAGCGCGCAGGTGATGGCTTGTTCATGCACCCCGTTTAACCGCATGGATTCACGATGTGAATCCATGCCAGTCAGAGTTCTGCAACAACGCCCATCTTATGGCCAGTGGGCTGAAGCGTAAGCGGTTGGCTGACGCGGAATGTCGACGCTGAATAAGTGAACCACCGCGCACCGCGACACTGACGTGATGTCGGAAGAGTATTTCGGTCTCGCGAAATAGGATGACAGGCTTTGTGGTGGGACACCACTGCCCGGCAGTCGTTTGCTTGCAAACAATGAGTATCCGTATTGGTCAAGCAGGGTATTCATTCCATTTTCGACCGTCGCGCAGCAATGCATTTGCCGTGACGACGAGTTTGCGCATGACTGCTGTGATGGCCAGTTTTTTTGCACTTCCCGGTTGATACCAGTTGCTCATATCTGGCCCTCGGATCCGGGTTGAATCGTGTTGCGACAACGGCTGGTAAATAGACTGCGCGTCTGACGCTGGCATGCCCGCCCTGGATGTATTCTTTGCCCTTCCATTTTCCCGATTGCCTGGAAATCGGGGCAAGACCAGCCAGTTTTGCCGCTTGCTTGCCGCTCAATTTTCCAAGCTCGCGGATGTCCGTGAGAGGCGCACAGGCTGTGACTTTGGCGATGCCGCTTTTGCCTACCGCTGATGCTGGCCCTGAGAGTTGGTCTTTGCGCGACAAGTTTGCGGCTGTGTTGGAAACGGCGACACTGAAAGAGGCTGATCTGGCCGAATACTGCCGCAAGCGTGGGCTTTATCCGGCGTAAATCGCGGCATGACGGTCGGCGTGAGAACAGGCGAATGACGGGACCGCGCCAGCAGCGTGCGTCTTGGACGTGTGACCAAGGAAGAAAAAAAGCGGATCAAGGATCTGGAGCGGGAACTGGCCCGCAAAGACCGCGCATTGGCCGAAACTGCAGCGCTGCTTGTTCTGCGAAAAAAGGCGTCGGCGATCCGGGTGGGGGCGACGAGGACGCGTGATCAGTACCCCACATCGCCAAACCGCCATTACCCTGATCGATGAGGCCGTCATCGCTGGTGCGCGGCGTGCCAAAGCCTGCGCCGAGTTGGAGATTAGCGCCCGCACTCTGCGGCGTTGGACCAAAGACGGTCAGATCTACGGCGATCAGCGCCCCCTCGTGCCGCGCCTTGAACCGGCCAACAAGCTGAGCGCCGAGGCAACAAGCCGAGGACCGTGCAGCAGTGCTGGACACCTGCAATTCCGAGGCGTTCGCCAGCCTGCCACCCAATCCAGTTGGGGCCAAATCGTGCCGAAGCAAGCTGATCAGGGGCGCTATCTGGCCTCAGAATCCAGCTTCTACCGTATTGTGCGCGCAGAGGAGCAACAGCATCACCGGGGACGTGCCAGGCCGCCGGTCCGGCGCAAACCGCCCACCAGTTATAAGGCGAGCGGGCCCTGCGAGGTCTGGACCCGGGACATTACATGGATGCCTGGACCCGTCGCGGGCATGTTCTTCTACCTTTACCTCATCGTGGACATCTTCAGCCGGAAGATCGTGGGCTGGGAGGTTCATGAGCGAGAGAGTGCGGAATTGGCAGCCATCCTCATCCGACAAATGGTCATGGCTGAGGGCTGCATCGCACGCCCACTGGTCCTGCACGCCGAAAACGGCAGCCCTATGGCAGCCCTATGAAAGGTGCCACTATGAAAACCACGATGGAAAAACCGGGGATCATTGCGTCCTTCAGCCGGCCGCGCGTCAGTAATGACGACCCGTTCTCCGAGGCTCTGTTCCGAACCTGCAAATATCGCCCGGACTGGCCGACTAAGGGATTTGCCACGAGGGCCGATGCACAGGCTTGGGTGAAATCCTTCGCCAGTTGGTATAACGCAGAGCACTTGCACAGCGCCATCCGCTTCGTCACGCCAAGTGCGCGCCACGCTGGAAATGATCCCGCGACGCTTGCAAACCGCGCCAGTCTCCAAGCCGTGCCAGTCTCCAAACCGCGCCAGTCTCTCTGCAAATGCACGCGCGCAAAACCCGCAACGCTGGTCAGGCAATACCCGCAACCGGCAACCCGCCGGACCGGTCTGGCTCAACCCCGAAAATGAAATCAGCGTCCCTGAAATCAGAGACGCCGCATGAAATCGGCGGACAACTCCTTTGACTGTGAGTGTCATACTGTAACCTGATGGCCTGACCCGTTCTTTGACTGACACCGTGTCTTTTTGTTTGATCTGTCGACCATCAGGCTGCCCCGGCGGCGGACGGGATGTGACCTAACAGGAGTCTGACGGTACGTACCTTCACAGTCCTGTCCTCCTCGATCGGCGCCCGGACCATTTCAGTGAGGGCGCAAATATGGAACAGATCGTAATTGGCGTTGACACCCGTAAATCCAAGCACATTGCTATTGCGATCAGTCATCAAGGCGCAAGTCTGGGCAGCATGACGATCTCCACAAACAGCCAAGGATAACGCGATCCAGAAGCATAGGCATCAGGGCTCGGCATAATCAAAGCCTTTGGCATTGAGGGCACCGGGTCCTACGGCGCAGGCCTCTCACGAGACCTGCTTGCTGTGGGGCATACGGTTCTGGACGTCATGCGCCCAAATCGCCAGCTCCGCTATCTTCATGGAAAATCGAACAGCCTTGACGCCGAAAGCGCTGAACGGGCGGTGCTGAACGGGCAAGCCACCGCCCTTGCCAAGACGCAAACCGGTGCATGCGAAATGATCCGGCATTTCAAGATTGCGCGCGACAGCGCAGTTAAATCCAGGTCACAAGCGATGATCACTTTGAAAACATTGATCATCAATGCACCTGCTGAGCTGCGCGATACGCTAGATCTGATCAAAGGGCCCATCACATTGATCCGCCACATCGCAGCGCTCAGGCTGGGAAAGATCACATCTCCGACCGCTTCGGCCAAGAAAGCGATGCGTGCAATTGCACGGCGGTGGCTTGTCTTACACGAGGAAACCCAAGCCCACGGGCAAGAGCTCGAACGTATGGTCCGTGATAAAGCGCCCGATCCCATCAGCTCGCATGGCCTCTCGACAATGACAGCAGCGGAAATGCTTATCCTCGTTGGCGATAACCCCGAGCGGATAAAATCCGAGGCTGCTCTGGCCAAAATCTGTGGGGTTTGCCCGATTCCGGCTTCAAGCGGCAAACCTAAAAGAATGCGTTTGAACCGCGGTGGTAACAGGCAGGCCAATGCCGCCATCTAAATCATTGCCATAACCCGGATGCGAGATCATGGAGCAACAAAAAAATACGAAGCGAAGCGCACCGCACCGCTCAAGGTAAAAGCAAGCGCGAGATCATTCGGTGCCTGAAACGCTACATCGTCCGCGAAATCTATCGCGAACTTTGTATGCCCAACGATACAAAGCACACGCATTGACAAACATACGAGTATCAAACACCGAACGTGAGTGCCGAATACCGGAACAACAGCACCTGTGTCGGGGCAACCACCTGTGAAAACGCAGGTGCCAACGGGGCCACGACGAAAGGGACCTTGGGGGCGTGCGGATCCGGATATTCGCGGTAGACGATGTCGTGCTCTTCGGTCAGGGTCAGCGCGCCGGCTTGCACGACAGAGTGCTCGACCGTGACAAAACACAGCCGCCCACTGCGTCCCTCTTTCTCGGTAATGCTCTTTATAACAGAGCGTTTCGTGACCTCTCCCCCAAGGACCAACGGCGCATGAAACGTAAAACGCCCCCCCGCCCACATCCGTCGCAGCAGGGTCACAGGCGGAAGAAACCCGCCTTTTCGGGGATGGGCATCGCGGCCAAGTTCACTGGTGCGGCTGGCCTCGAGAAAATAGAGCCAGTGCCACAAAGGCGGCAGCACATCGCCGGCCTCAAAGCTGCTTTCACGGTCAAGCGTTGCCTGCATAAAACGGGCGGGTGCGGTGCAAGCGTGTCATGAACCACCCGCTCGCGACCGAGCCAGCCCCGAAGATCGGGGCCTTGGGTCATTTTGAAAACTCTTTTCGCAGGGCTGCGGTATGTGCGCCTGCGGCAGGTGCCGCTGACAACACGGCATCGGCGGACTGATCGCTCCACCGCACCGGTGACGCAGGAATATCAAGCCGCGCGCCGTTGTCTGCAACAACCGGACGCCGGCGCAACGCCGGATGCCGTGCCAGATCATCGACCGAGTTCACACCGCCAAAAGCAATCTTCGCCTCTGCCAGTCGTTGCCGGAAATCGTTTTGCGACAACGTCGTCGTCACGGACGAAATCATACCCTCGAGCGCGCCGCGATTTTCAACGCGGTGCGTATTGGAGGAAAAGCGCCGGTCATCAAGCACGCTTTGATCGCATAAAACCAGCCGACAGAATTGCGACCATTCCCGCTCGTTCTGGATGGCGATCAATGTCAAACCGCCTTCGCAGGTCTCGAACGCACCATAAGGCGCCATGGACGGATGCCGCAACCCCACACGACGCGGCGCGCCTTTGCCGTGTTCGGCATGGATCAGCGGCACACTCATCCAATCGGCGGCAACATCGAACAACGACACCGCAAGCCCCGCCCCCTGTCCTGTTCTTTCGCGTAAAAACAACGCCTCCAGTATCGCCGCATGCGTGGTCAGACCCGCACCGATATCGCAGATCGACACCCCGATACGGCCCATTTCATTTTCTCCGCCACTTACCGCTGTCAGACCCGATTCGGCTTGAATAAGGAAATCGTATGCTTTGAGGTGACGTACCGCGTCGCTTTCGCCGTATCCCGAGATATCGACTGTGATCAGACGCGGATGCCTGGCCCGCAGTTCGGCCGAACCGAAACCCGCCCTTGCCATCGCTCCGG
>JBLHUT010000263.1:0-4844 GCA_047629975.1 Paracoccaceae bacterium | reverse complement strand
CAGGCCACGGCCCCATTTCTGATCCGCTCATCAGCATGTGCACACCTTGGAAAACGTAGCGATCGTCCTGCCCTGTGAAGTCTAGAATGCCTTTTGAGCGTAGAATGTCCTGACCATGTGTTTGCAAGAGCTTTCCGAACCACGCTTGAAACTTGTCCAGATCAAGCGGTGTTTCGGACGTGAACGATATGCTGGTGATGTCATCATCGTGCTCATGATCGTGATCCGAGGTCAGAAAATCAGGCTCGACCTCCAGCACCCGGTCAAGGCTGAACGCGTTCAGCCCCACAATCTCGTCAAGCGGCGCGGCGCAGTGTGCTGTGCGGATGATCTTGGCATAAGGATTAATCTTTCTGATACGCGCCTCGACCCGTTCCAGTCCGGTTGGATCGACCAAATCTGTCTTGTTGAGCAGGACGACATCGGCAAAGGCAACCTGTTCTTCGGCCTCATGATGTGCGCCAAGCTGCCCATCAAGATGCACAGCGTCTGCGACTGTTAGAATCGCATCAAGCTTGGTGCGGCTGGCGACATCTTGGTCAACGAAGAACGTTTGTACGACAGGGGCAGGATCGGCGAGGCCAGTGGTCTCAACTATAATAGCATCCAGCTGATCGGCCCGTTTCATCAGACCGCTTAGGATACGGATCAGATCCCCCCGGACGGTGCAACAGATGCACCCATTGTTCATTTCAAATACTTCTTCATCGGCATCGACAACAAGATCGTTGTCGATGCCTTCTTCGCCGAACTCATTGACGATGACGGCATATTTCTTGCCGTGGCTTTCCGTCAGAATTCGGTTGAGAAGCGTTGTCTTTCCGGCACCCAGAAAACCGGTCAATACGGTTACGGGCACTTTTGCGATCTGGTCCATTGTTTATCCTTTAGTGGGCTGACACGCCGGTGTTGCAATCGCTGCATCGGCCATGAATTTCTAAAACTGTGTGGTTGGGGACAAATCCGGTCCGTTCGGACAGGTTTGCAATGCTATGTGTAAATTCAGAAACGACATGCTCGGCGACGTTGCCGCAATCGTCGCATATCGCGAAGACGGGGGTGTCGTGATCATGCCCGCCGCAGCAAACCGTCCAAGCGTTTAGGGATTCTATCCGGTGTACCTCACCTGCATCCAGCAGCTTTTCCAGCGCACGATAGACGGTCGTCGACGCCGTGACCCCATCTGAGCGCAGACCTTCTAAAATATCATACGCCGAGAGAGGACGATGCTGCTCTTTGAGGTAGCTTAAGACACGGTCCACATGGGTCACCCGCTTTGCCTGATTTTGCACTGTCTTGCCCTTCGCATCTATTGCGCTTGACGTCATGTAACATCTGGGATTACTTAATGCAATGTTACAACATTACATTCTGAGGCTGTGAGTACATGAATGACGAACGCGCAGTCTTGTCGATCTGCTTGACATGTCGGGACGGTCGTGAGGCAGAAACTGGTACCCGTGGCGGGTCTCGCCTTGCCGAAGCAATCCACTCACAAATTGGCGGGCTGGCCAAAGCGGGCGTGGCGCTTCGCGGCGTGAAATGCATGAGCCAATGCAAGCGTCCGTGCATTGTATCACTAAGCCAAGATGACAAGTTCACCTATGTCTTCGGCGATCTTGATCCCGACGAACCCACGCACACAGAAGCGCTGATTGAACTTGTGGAACGGTACAACAAGGCTCCTGAAGGCTTTCTCGAACGCAGGGATCGGCCCGAGCTTCTGAGGGCAAACATTCTTGGACGCCTCCCGCCACCCCGCAGCGCATCTCCACTGGTGTCGCGCCTCGATCTAGTCGCTGCGGAATGACTTGCAATCGGGCGACCTGCCATGAGCCGGGACAAATAAAGAGGATGAAAACGTGAAAGACCTGCCGACATACCACGCCCTGCTCGATAGCGGTCACCCGCCTCAATCATTGATCAATCTTGCGGGTGCAGCTCATTTGAAAGTCGAAAACGCTTGCTGGACTATTCCAAAGAGTAAACAGCGTGTGTTGCATCCCGTTAGTTTCGAGCTGACGCCAGGTCGGGTTCTCGGAGTTGTTGGACCAAACGGGGCTGGAAAGTCGACGCTCCTGCGGTTGCTATACCGTTTCCACGCCCCGTCCGAAGGAACTGTTGAAATCGACGGCACCGACATTTGGTCATTGTCGGCGCGCGAAGCTGCACAATCCGTCGCCGCAGTCCTGCAAGAGCAACCAACCGATTTTGCGTTGAATGTACGCGAGATCGTGGCACTTGGGCGCACGCCGCATCGAAAAGGATTTGGCGGCATGTCGGGCGCAAAAGATGCCGCCATCGTGCAAGATGCGTTGGATCGTCTTGATCTGGGCCGTTTTGCACACCGTCGACTTGGGACGCTATCGGGTGGCGAACGACAGCGCGTGATGGTCGCACGCGCCTTGGCGCAAGAGCCTCGCCTGCTCATCTTGGATGAACCAACAAACCACCTTGATATTCGACATCAACTCGAAGTTCTGGCCCTGATCCGCGACCTGCCGCTTACGATTGTCACGTCATTGCATGATCTGAATATGGCGGCATCGGTATGCGACGATGTGTTAATGCTTCAAGACGGGCATCCATTGGGGTTTGGACCGCCACACTCCGTTCTTACCGAAGATAATGTTTCAACAGCCTTCTACGTGACAGCGAGGCAAGAACGTCTTGCGCCTAGTGACACCAATCACCTGACATTCCAACTTTAGATTTAAGGAAAATACTATGAGATCTATCATTCTCAGCGCTCTTTCGCTCGGCCTCAGCGCAGGGCTGGCCTCGGCCGAAACCAGTGTTCAAAGCTGTAACCGTACAGTGACATTCGCCGCGCCGCCTGAGCGCGCAATCTCTAACGATGTGAACCTGACCGAAATGATGTTGGTTCTTGGTTTGACTGACCGAATGGTCGGCTACACAGGCATCAATGGGTGGAACAAGCTCGATGCGGAAATGCGCGAGGGTGTCGCGGCATTGCCCGAATTGTCTGAACGTTACCCGTCCAAAGAGGTCCTCGTTGGCGCAGATGCTGACTTTTTCTTTGCGGGCTGGAACTACGGTATGAAAGTCGGGGGCGAGGTCACACCCGAAACCTTGGAACCCTTTGGCATTCAGGTCTACGAGCTGACGGAAAGTTGCACCCATATTATGGACAAAGGCAGGGCCAGTATCGAGGACATGTATATCGACCTTATGAATCTCGGTCGTATTTTTGATGTCGAAGACAGGGCCGCCGCCCTTGTGGATGGCTACAGGGCGGACCTCGCGGCGTTTACCGATGATCTCGAAACTGGAGAACCGCCGCGCGTCTTTGTTTACGATAGCGGTGAAGATGCACCATTTACAGCAGGGCTATACGCCATGCCCACCGCGATGATTGAAGCCGCAGGCGGCACTAATATTATGGACGGGTTTGAGAAAAGCTGGGGCACAGTAACCTGGGAAGCAGTTGTCGAACAGAATCCCGAAGTCATTGTGATCATCAACTACGGTGAAGTAACCGCAGAGCAGAAACGTGATTTTATGATGTCGAACCCGGCCTTTGCAGGGATCGATGCCGTACGAAATGACCGTTTTGTGACCCTCGAATATGTCGAGGCCACGCCGGGTCCGCGCAACATTCAAGCGATCAAAACCCTTGCCGAAGCGTTCTGGGCAAATTGACCGATGAGTGACACCATAGCACGATCAGCCCCAGCAAAAGGGGCAAGCATGTCCATTCTTTTGCTGGGCGGTATGTTGGTGCTGCTTGTGTCTTTGTCCATTGCTGTATCTGTGGGGGCTGTTGCGGTCCCTGCGGGCACGGTTTGGGGGGTTTTGGCCAACAAACTGTCGCCCGGTTTCATCGAACAGACTTGGAGCCAAGGTCGCGAAGCGATCGTCTGGAATATCCACTTTCCGCGCGCAATCTTGGCGATGATGGTGGGCGCGGGTCTCGCAATCGTCGGTGCCAGTCTTCAGGCTGTCACGCGCAACCCGCTGGCCGATCCGCATCTTCTGGGTATCTCATCGGGGGGAGCGTTTGGTGCGATATTTGCCTTACTACATTCAGGTTTGTTTCTGGGGGCTTTGACAGTACCGCTGTTGGCATTCATCGGGGCGCTCGCCGCAACATTGATTGTCCTTGGCGTTTCGCGCCTTGCCGACGCATCAAGCGCGGATCGGTTGGTCCTTGCCGGCGTCGCTGTGTCGTTCATCATCATGGCTGCAGCAAACGGGCTGATTTTTCTTGGCGATCCGCGTGCCTCCCACACAGTAGTCTTCTGGATGCTCGGCGGTCTTGGCCTCGCGCAATGGGATCAACTGATCTACCCGCTCGTGATCCTGATCCTTTGCGGCGCGTGGCTGACCTTGCGGACAACCCAATTGAACGCAATGACCATTGGGGATGAAACCGCCGCCACGCTCGGTATAGCTGTTGCGCGGTTTAGATTGATCGTTTTTGTGATCGGAGCCCTCATCACGGGGGTGATGGTCGCGTTCTCAGGTATTATTGGGTTTGTCGGTCTCATGGTCCCGCATATTGCACGCATGCTTGTTGGGGGCGACTATACCCGTGTTCTGCCCGCATCAGCATTAGTCGGCGCAATCTTTCTGCTCTGGGCTGATATTGCCGCACGCACGGTCATGGCGCCGGAGGACATGCCAATTGGCATCGTGACCGGGATTGTTGGCGGTATGTTTTTCGTATGGCTCCTTGGGCGGCGTTCCCTTTGAAGCACGATTGCGAAAAAGCCAGAGAGGTTTTTAGGAGCTGAGAAGCATCGCGTTCTTCAGCCGTTCCGCAGGCGTCGCAAATTGAGAGAACGAATGCCTGATGCGTTCCCCCGCATTGGCAAACGATA
>JBLHUT010000262.1:0-4882 GCA_047629975.1 Paracoccaceae bacterium | reverse complement strand
CGCAGATGAAGCCGGTCAAGGGCACACCTGCCCATATGCTCGACTGGAACGGTGCAAGCTGGCAGTTCGCATCTGCCAGCAATCGTGCTGCATTCGAAGCCAACCCGCGCGCTTATGCTCCGCAATACGGTGGTTATTGCGCCTATGCCGTGGCGCAGGGCTATACCGCCAAGACCGACCCTGACGCGTGGACGATTGTGCAGGGCAAGCTTTATCTCAATTTCTCGAAATCGGTTCGGCGGCGGTGGGAGCGCGATATCCCCGGGCAGATTGCAGCAGCGGACATGAACTGGCCTGATGTTCTGGCGAAATAGTGCACATTTGGCGGGTGCGGGGCCGTGCACGCTTCACAGGTCGGTTACCTGCCCTTGGAAACGCAGCGCAAAGTACCATTTGTTAGTCATAGGCAGGACGTCGGAACCGCCCTGCCAGTCGAAACTGTCCCTCGTTCCGTGACTTGCGCCCGGCCATTGGCCCGGGCGCTTTTTTGTGTGTATCTTGCGCCCATGACAGAACTTGATCAAAAACTGACAAAGATATTCGAAACGACAAAAGTGGTGGCTTGCGTCGGGATGTCGCCGAACCCTGCGCGCCCCAGCCATTATGTGTCGCGCTATCTGCAAGAGCAGGGATACCGGGTGATTCCCGTAAATCCGGGTCATGCAGGACAGGTCATTCTGGGAGAGGTCGTTCAGGCCAATCTGTCAGACATCGAAGGGCCGGTAGATATGATTGATATCTTCCGGCGCTCCGAGCATGTTCTGCCAGTTGTGCAAGAGGCGCTTGCCGCATGGCCGGATCTGAAAACCGTCTGGATGCAGCTGGGTGTCGAAAGCCCGCAAGCTGCAGCTCTTGCCGAGGCACGCGGGATCACGGTGATCCAGAACCGCTGCCCCAAGATCGATCATCCGCGTTTGTTCGGTCATACGGCAAAGTAACAGGCAGGCCGGCGGTTTGGTTATTTCGATCTCACGGGGCGGGGGGGCCTTTGGCGTACCAGCGTCTTTTTTGGCGGTGCGTCTTTGCCGGGTTTGTCCAATCCAACTTGATCGCGCAGCACGCGGGATTTGATCTCTTCGACCTCTCCTGGCTTCAGATCACCCAGCTGGAAGGGGCCATAGCTGACGCGCAACAGCCGGTTTACCTCAAGGTTCAGCGCCTCGATGGCGCGGCGGATCTCGCGGTTTTTGCCTTCGCGCAGGGCAATTGTCGCCCATGCGTTCGAGCCTTGTTGCCGGTCAAGGGTCACGATCATCGGTTGGAAGCGTTCTCCGTCCACGACCAACCCCTTGCGCAACGGCGCAAAGCTTTCGTCGGTCGGGGCGCCGCGCATCCGCACACGGTACTTGCGCAACCATCCGGTCGCGGGCAATTCGAGTTTGCGTTTGATGTCGCCGTCATTTGTCAGCAACAGCAAACCTTCGGAATTCAGGTCCAACCGTCCGACGGACACGACGCGCGGCATGTCGGAGGGCAGCGATTCGAAAACCGTCTGGCGGCCTTTCTCGTCGCGCTCGGTTGTCACAAGCCCGGCGGGTTTGTGATACAGCCACAGGCGCGGTGGCTCTGCCTCGGCAATCGGTTTGCCGTCGACGGTGATTTTGTCGTCGGGCGTGACGTTGCGCGCAGGGCTGTCGATCGTGATGCCGTTGATGGCGACACGGCCAATGGCGATCATGCGTTCGGCTTCACGGCGCGAGGCGATACCGGCCCGGGCGAGCACTTTTGCGATGCGGTCGCCGGCGGGCGGATTTGCGGATGTGTTTTCGGTCATGCCTTTGCCTTATCGCGCGCCTGCGCTCTTGCCAAGCGGCCCGTTGCGCGGCACTCGGTAGGATATGACGTTTACAAGCCATATGCAGGCGGCTTTGGCCGAGGCGCACGCCGCGGCGGCCCGGGGCGAGGTGCCTGTCGGGGCAGTTGTGATCGGGCCTGATGGCCGTATCCTTGCGCGGGCCGGCAACCGGACCCGCGAGATTTGCGACGCGACAGCCCATGCCGAGCTTTTGGCGATTCGTGCGGCCTGTGCGGTGCTGGGACAGGAGCGGCTGGAGGGATGCGATCTTTACGTCACGCTGGAGCCTTGCGCGATGTGCGCAGGTGCCATTGCCCATGCCCGCATCGCGCGGCTTTATTATGCAGCGAGCGATCCGAAATCCGGCGGAACAGCGCACGGCGCGCGCGTTTTCAGCCATACGCAAAGCCACCACAAGCCAGAAGTCTATGACGGCATTGGCGGCAAAGAGGCCGAAGCGTTGCTCAGGGACTTCTTTGCCGCCAGACGGTAGGGAAAGTGGCCAGCCGCGTGTCAGACCTCGATGGCGACCATGACTTCGGGCTCGATCACGTCGACATCGGGCAGGGCGTCTATCAATGCCTGTGCTGATTGCTCCAGCAGCGGGAAGGTCTTGTAGTGGCACGGAATGACGGTTTTGAAGTTGAAGTACCGCTTTGCCGCATAGGCCGCGCGCTTCATATCCATCGTGAAGTGGCCGCCTGCACACAGCAACCCGATATCGGGGGCGTGCAAATCACCCATCCACTCCATATCGGCCATGATGTCGGTGTCGCCCGATACATAGATCACATGGTGCTCGGCGGCGATCATAAAGCCTGATTCGGTGCCGGCATAAATCGTGCCGTCCTCGGTCGCCATCGAAGAGGAATGGGTGGCATTCACCATCGTGACCTCGACCGTGCCGATCTTGATCGTGCCGCCTTTGTTGAATTGCACGGTTTTGATGTCATAGGCCCCGTAGACGCTTGCAATCTCGGGGATGGCACAGACAATTGCGCCGATTTCCTGTGCGATGCCTGCAACTTCGGAGGTGTGGTCGAAGTGGCCATGCGTGAGCAGGATATGCGTGGCGCCGGCCAGAGCCTCGGGGCGTTTTGCGTCGGGAAACGAGGGGTTGCCATCCAGCCACGGGTCGATCAGCAGCACTTCGCCTGCTGCCTCGATCCGGAAACTTGCGTGGCCGAGCCAAATGATTTTCATTGCGGATGTCCTTGTGATTGCGTCTGCTAAGGGTAGCAAAGCGGGCCGCGAATGGAAGGGTGGTTGCGCCACGGGGGATATCGCCGGGCGGCTGTGGCGTTCTCGGGTGGCCCCGGCGGCAAAAGCCCGAGTTCCATGCGAAGGCGCGGCGAAAGCCCGACTTGCACCGAACCGGAGCCAAGGGTAAGCCGTTCGGGAACAAATTTCCGGAGGCTGACCATGTCGATTGACACCGAAACCGCCCGCCGTGTGGCGAAGCTGGCGCGGATTGCCGTGCCCGAAGATGCGCTTCCGGCGCTGGCACAAGAATTCAACGCCATTCTGGGGTTCATCGAGCAGCTCAACGAGGTGGATGTTGATGGCGTAGAGCCGATGACGTCGGTCACGCCGATGCGCCTGCCGCGCCGGTCCGATGTCGTGACAGATGGCGGGATGCAGGAAAAGATCCTCGCCAATGCGCCTGACGCGCGCGAAGGTTTTTTTGCAGTCCCCAAGGTGGTTGAATAATGTCCGAACTCTCTTCTTTGACCATTGCCGAAGCCCGCACGCGTTTGCGCAAGGGTGATTTGACCTCGGTCGAGCTGACCGAGGCATGCCTGACCGAAATCGAGGGCGCGGGAGCGTTGGGGGCTTTTGTTCACCACACGCCCGATATCGCGCGCGATGCGGCTGTTGCCGCCGATGCGCGGCTGTCGGGGGGCGACGCGCCGGCGATGTGCGGCATTCCGATCGGCATCAAGGATCTGTTTTGTACCCAAGGGGTGCCCTCACAGGCGGCTTCGGCGATTCTCGAAGGGTTCAGGCCGGAGTATGAAAGTACCGTTTCGGGGCAGCTGCGCTCTGCGGGGGCGGTGATGCTGGGCAAGTTGAACATGGACGAATTCGCCATGGGCTCCAGTAACGAGACTTCGGTTTATGGCAATGCCGTGAACCCGTGGAAAAGCGACGCGCGTGATTTGACCCCGGGCGGCTCTTCGGGTGGGTCGGCGGCGGCTGTGGCGGGTGATTTGTGCCTTGGGGCGACGGGCACCGATACGGGTGGCTCGATCCGGCAGCCGGCGGCTTTTACCGGCATTGTCGGGATCAAACCGACTTACGGGCGCTGCTCGCGCTGGGGCGTGGTGGCTTTTGCCTCGTCGCTTGATCAGGCGGGTCCGATGACAAAAAACGTGCGCGACGCCGCGATCATGCTCGAGGCGATGTGTGGCCATGATCCCAAAGACAGCACCAGCGCCGATCTGGCCGTGCCGGATTTCGAGGCCGCGCTGACCGGCGATATCCGGGGCAAGGTGATCGGCATTCCGGAGGAGTACAGGTTGGAGGGCACACCGCCCGAAATCGCCAAGCTGTGGGCCGATGGCACGTTGATGCTCAAGGAGGCCGGTGCCGAGATACGCGATATTTCCCTGCCGCACACCAAATATGCGTTGCCGGCCTATTACGTGATTGCCCCGGCCGAAGCGTCGAGCAATCTGGCGCGGTATGACGGGGTGCGTTTTGGCCACCGTGCGCAATTGGCCGAGGGGGATGGCATCACCGAGATGTACGAAAAGACCCGTGCCGAGGGCTTTGGCCACGAGGTCCAGCGCCGGATCATGATTGGCACTTATGTGCTGTCGGCGGGCTTTTACGATGCTTATTACAACAGGGCGCGGCGCGTGCGCGCGTTGATCAAGCGGGATTTCGATCTGGCCTTCGAGGCGGGTGTTGATGCGATTCTGACCCCTGCAACGCCTTCGGCCGCCTTTGGTCTGGGGGAGATGACGGATGCGGATCCGGTGCAGATGTACCTGAACGATGTGTTCACCGTCACGGTCAACCTTGCTGGCTTGCCGGGGATTTCGGTGCCTGCCGGTCTTGATACGCAGGGCTTGCCGTTGGGCT
>JBLHUT010000261.1:0-4906 GCA_047629975.1 Paracoccaceae bacterium | reverse complement strand
GATATGATCAAGCTTCATGCCCGTGCTCCTTGAAAGGACCTACGGCAAGCCGGTCTGGCGGGCTATTGCAAGGGATCAGGGAATTCATTGTGCGGCACGGGCGGTACGGATCAGCTTTAGAATATCCTCTGCGGCGGCGGGAATATTGGTGCCGGGACCAAAAATCGCTTTTACGCCTGCGTCGTACAAGAACTTGTAGTCCTGCTGCGGAATGACACCACCACAAATCACCAGAATCTCGCCGGCGCCTTGCGCCTTGAGGGCTGCGACCAGCTTGGGGGCAAGGGTTTTGTGACCGGCAGCCTGTGACGATATCCCGATGACGTGAACATCATTGTCGATCGCATCCTGTGCGGCCTCTTCGGGGGTCTGAAAAAGCGGGCCGACGTCAACATCGAAACCGATGTCCGCAAAAGCGGTGGCAATAACCTTTGCCCCCCTGTCATGCCCGTCCTGCCCCATCTTTACCACCAGCATACGCGGGCGACGCCCTTCGGTCTCGGCGAAATCCTCGACAGATTTCTGGATCGCGGCAAAGCCGTCGTCGCCCGCGTGGCGCGGATGCGCGCCAGACGCGCGACCTGTCCCTCTCGAACAGCGTCGTTGTCGATATCAAGGATATCGATCGGGTCTTCCTTATCCAGACGGTACTTGTTCACCCCCACGATAACCTCTTGGCCGCGGTCGATCATCGCTTGTCGCCGTGCCGCACTTTCCTCGATGCGCAGCTTGGGCAACCCGCTGGCCACGGCCTTGGTCATGCCGCCCATCTCTTCGACTTCCAGAATCAGTTTCCATGCCTCGTCAGCAAGATCCGCAGTCAGCTTTTCAACGTAATAAGAGCCCGCAAGCGGGTCGATGACATTGGTGACACCCGTTTCTTCCTGAAGGATCAGCTGTGTGTTGCGTGCGATCCGGCTGGAGAACGTCGTCGGGAGGCCCATCGCCTCGTCGAATGAATTGGTGTGCAGCGACTGTGTCCCGCCCAGCACCGCCGACATCGCCTCGAAGGCGGTGCGCACGACGTTGTTGTACGGATCCTGCTCCTGAAGGCTGACGCCGCTGGTCTGGCAATGGGTGCGCAGCATCATGGACTTGGGGTTCTTGGGCGCGAATTCTTCCATGATCTTGTGCCACAACAGCCGCGCGGCACGCAGCTTGGCCGCCTCCATGAAGAAATTCATGCCTATAGCAAAGAAAAAGCTCAACCGACCAGCAAAGGCATCCACATCCATGCCCCGCGCAATCGCCGCACGCACATATTCGCGCCCGTCCGCCAAAGTATAGGCCAGCTCCTGAACAAGGTTCGCCCCCGCCTCCTGCATGTGATATCCGCTGATGCTGATCGAGTTGAACTTGGGCATTTCGGCGGCGGTGTATTCAATGATATCCGCGATAATCCGCATCGACGGCTCGGGCGGATAAACATAGGTGTTGCGCACCATGAATTCCTTGAGAATGTCGTTCTGGATCGTGCCGGACAGGACAGCACGGGAATGGCCCTGCTCCTCGCCGGTCACGATGAAATTCGCCAGAACGGGAATGACAGCCCCGTTCATGGTCATCGATACGCTGACCTTATCAAGCGGAATACCGTCAAACAGGATCTTCATGTCCTCGACACTGTCGATGGCGACACCCGCCTTGCCGACATCGCCTTCCACACGGGGATGATCGCTGTCATAGCCGCGATGGGTTGCCAGATCAAAGGCCACACTGACCCCCTGTTGACCTGCACCAAGCGCGCGCCGATAAAATGCGTTGCTCTCCTCGGCGGTTGAAAACCCGGCGTATTGACGGATCGTCCATGGGCGTCCGGCATACATCGTCGCCTTGACCCCGCGCGTAAAGGGGGCAAACCCCGGCATCCCGTCCAGATGCTCCAGCCCGTCAGTATCGGCTTTGGTGTAAAGCGGCTTTATGCGAATACCCTCAAGCGTCTGCCACTCGAGATCCGACAAAGGTTTGCCACGCAATTCTTGTTCTGCAAGTGACGCCCAATCGGCCGGTGTTGCATCGGTTTTCGGTGTCTCGGTCATGTTATCATCCTGTTGTCAAAAGCATCGCAGCCGGGTCTGATGCCCGACCCTCGACGAATGTCGCCAGCCCCGAGGCGCCCGCGCGCAACCAAGCCAGATCTTCGGAATATTGAGCCTGCAGTGTCTCTTTGTGATCGGCAGAAAACGGCTGCCAGCGCCCGTCGCCCTCAAGCATGTCCGAGCAGGCGATCGCACCGTTGCCGGAGTGGACAGCCACCTCGCGCAGGGCCGCCCGGTCAGGGGATGCGCCGACCAACTCCCGACCGCCGCGAAACCGCGTGACAGGGCGTCCGCAAAGGATCGCGGCCTGTTGTTCGGGCAAACTGCCAAGCGCTTCGTAAGGCCAGACGACCAGTTGTGCGCGGGGGAAAAGCGGTGCGATCTGTTCGATCATCCTGCGCCACCGGTAGGGCTGTGTCACCAGACGGTCAAGCTGTGCCTCTTTCGGAAAAGCCCCCCCCGACCAGACCGATTGCGCCAGCACCGACCGCCAGAAGCTGTCATAAGACCGGATCGCGACCACAACCGTGGCACAGCGCGCCCCGAACGGAGCCACAAACCGGCGCGCACGCTCGCTGATGTCCCCGTAAAGCCGCTCTGAACGCAAGAGCGCGCGTTGGGGGCCAAGCATGTCAGGGCTGCTGACAATCAAACGCCGCATCCCTTGCTGTTCAAAAAGCTGTTGCGCGATCCGGAGCGCACCGATCCGGCGCCATGCGCGCGCCTCTACGTCGAGCGTGATTTTTTCGGGGCTGCGGACCAGATCGTTAAAGCGTCCGCGGTGCAAATCAGGCGTGCTCCACATCACAACATCAGGAAAGGCATCCTGATTTTGAGACATAAACCGGTGCAAGCTGCGCGTCGCGGTGCGATGCGCACCAAAGTGCAAAACGACGTCCATGATGCGAGACGCTCCACCCGAAACGGCCAAAAAGACAGCCTGACACCCCCATGCCAACAGGCCGATCATGCCCACCGACCCTTCAATAAAACGTTAATAGCGCAGAGTTGTTCATTTTGATCACACAGTGACTTCGCTTCCGCCACGGCGACACCTATATCTACATGTATGAAGATATTAATCACACTGCTCACACTCGCATTTTCCCACGCTGCCGTGGCACAAACCACCGCTCCGTTGGCTGGCGTCGAGGCGCCAGCCTTCCTCCCCATCGAGGCGACCACAGTCTCGCCGTCAGACTTTATCTGGAAAAAGAGGCTGGTCGTCGTTTTTGCCGACAGCCCCATCGACCCGCGTTTCGAAGAGCAAGTAGCGATTTTGCTTGCGCGCCCGGAGGTGTTGATCGAACGCGATATGGTGGTGATCGTCGATACCGACCCTGCCGCCACATCTGAGTGGCGCATGAAACTGCGCCCGCGCGGCTTTGCCATTGTGCTGATCGGCAAGGCAGGCGGCATCGAGTTACGCAAGCCCGTGCCGTGGAATGTGCGCGAACTGACTCGCATTGTGGACAAGATGCCTTTGCGGCTTGAGGAAGTGCGGCGCGCGAAACAGGCCGACTGACGCGGCCCTGCCAGATAAGGCAGGGTTATTTCCGCCGCAGCCTCTTGGTGACAGGTCCGGTTTTCACGTCTCCGGACCCCACCCATCCGGACAGACCGCGCCGTCAGCATTGCGCAGCAAAAACGCGGGCTGAGCAGGCGCGGCAGCCGGGTCATCTCATTCGAACTCCATAATCACATCGTCCACCGCCAGACTGTCCCCTGCCGAGGCTTTGACAGCCGAAACGATACCTTTTTTCTCTGCACGCAGGATATTCTCCATCTTCATGGCCTCGACCTTGCACAGGGCCTGCCCTTCTTGCACCGCTTCACCGGCCGCGACCATCACCTCGACAATCAGGCCGGGCATCGGACACAACAGCAGCTTGGACGTGTCGGGAGGCAGCTTTTCAAGCATCAAACCCGCAAGTTCGGCATGGCGCGGCAACCAGACGTGCACCTTTACGTCCGCACCGCGGAACCGCACACGAAAGCCGCTCGGGATCTTGTCGACCTTGATCAGGATCGGCTTGTCATCGATCATCAACCGCGCAAGACTGTCGCCGGGGGTCCAGTCACTGGTCACGCGGTGGGCCACACCGTCGACCGTCACGGTGGCGCCGTCGCGGTCCGCATTGATAACGCAGGCCATGCGCGTGCCATCGACCGATACAACCCAGTCACTGCCGACAACCCGTTCATGATTGTCCATCCGGCCACTGATGCGGGTGCGCCGGATTTCGGCCAACCGGTACATCGCCGAACAGGCCGCCGCGATGCGGGCCTGCGACAGCGCATCAAGTGTTACCCCTTCGAAACCATCGGGGTATTCTTCTTCGATAAACGCCGTGGTCATTTCGCCCGCCACGAATTTGGGGTGGTCCATCACCGCACTGAGGAAAGGCAGGTTATGGCCCACACCCTCCATCTCGAAGCCGTCAAGCGCGTTGCGCATCCCTTCGATCGCGGCCAGTCGGGTTGGGGCCCAGGTGCACAGCTTTGCAATCATCGGGTCATAGAACATGCTGATCTCGCCGCCCTCGTAGACGCCGGTATCGTTGCGTACGACCGCCTCGGGGGTTGCGACCTCGGTCGGGGGCCGGTAGCGGACCAACCGCCCGATCGAGGGCAGAAACCCGCGGTACGGATCCTCGGCATAAAGCCTGCTTTCCATCGCCCAGCCGTTCAGCTTGACATCGTATTGGGTGATGCTCAGCGGCTCTCCGTTAGCGACGCGGATCATCTGTTCGACAAGGTCGATGCCCGTGATCAACTCGGTTACCGGATGCTCGACCTGCAGACGCGTGTTCATTTCGAGGAAAAAGAAATTGCGCGCCCCGTCGACGATGAATTCGACCGTGCCC
>JBLHUT010000260.1:0-4912 GCA_047629975.1 Paracoccaceae bacterium | reverse complement strand
CACACCACACCGATCATCAAACCCGATCCACGAACAGCATCGAAAACGTCGGGATAGCGTGCAACCAACCCGTCCAGTTTCTGTCGCAGCAGGGCTGACTTACGCACCACTTCGGCCAGAAACACAGGGGTGGCAACCTGCTCCAGAACGGCAAGCCCGACCGCACAGCCCAACGGATTGCCACCATAGGTCGAGCCGTGCGTGCCCGCCGTCATCCCTGACGCCGCATCCTGGGTGGCCAGAACGGCCCCCAACGGAAATCCGCCCCCGATACCTTTGGCCACCATCATGATATCGGGCGAAATACCTGCCCACTCATGGGCAAAAAGCTTTCCGGTGCGCCCGACGCCGCATTGTACCTCGTCGAGGATCATCAACACTCCGGAGGCATCACACGCATCGCGCAACCCCTTCAGGCAGGCGTCGGGCAAAGGCCGGATGCCGCCCTCTCCCTGTACGGGTTCGACCAGCACAGCCGCCAGATCGGGATCTTTCATCGCCTCTGCAAGCGCCTCGTGATCCCCGAACGGCAAATGCACGAACCCCGGCAGCAACGGGCCAAAGCCTTTGGTCATCTTTTCCGATCCGGCCGCCGCGATCCCTGCCGCGGAGCGTCCGTGAAACGATCCGCCAAATGTTGCAATCTTGATCCGGCCCGGCGCGCCCTTGTCGTACCAGTATTTGCGCGCCATCTTGACGGCCAATTCGCAACACTCGGTGCCTGAATTGGTAAAAAATACCGTATCCGCAAAGGTCAGATCAACAAGCCGGTCCGCGAGCGCCTGTTGTTTCGGCACGCCGTAGAGGTTCGAGGTATGCCAGAGCTGGCCGGCCTGTCCGGTCAGGGCCGCAACCAGCGCCGGATGGGCGTGGCCAAGGATGTTCACCGCGATGCCGGCCCCCAGATCCAGAAAACGTCGCCCGTCCGCCTCGTCAATCCAAGAGCCCGCACCTTTGACAAAAGCCATTGGTGCGCGGTTATAGGTCGGCAGGATCGACGGGATCATTGGAGTACCTCACTTATCAAAGAGCTTTACGTGCCAGCAGCAGCAGTCTTTTGTCAATTGTGGAACAGTGAATCTCTGAAACGCTTTGCTTTGCAACCCCAGTTCGCCTTTGGCAGGACGCAGAGGGCCCTCAAATGGCGATAATCGCGGCATCCTCCCCCCAAAGCGGCAATATTGTCCCCGACAGGGCGTACTTCAGGCTGGTGATAACACGAGCAAGGGGCTAACGCGGAGAGTATGCAGACTGCTCCCAACCCACTTCTGGCCGCGCTTTTGATGGTCGTGGCGTCGGCCCTGATCGGGTTCACGTCCCTGCTGGCCAAGGCGCTTGGCACCGATGCCCTCGGGCCGGCGTTGCATCCGATGCAGGTCAGTCACGGACGGTTCCTGTTTGCCCTGATCGCGGTGGGCACTGCGGCTGCCATTATCCGCCCCGCGATCGTTCGGCCGCAATGGCGGCTTCACATGGCGCGCACGTCCTGTGGCTGGCTTGGCATCACACTCATGTTTGCCGCAGCCGCCCAGATCCCTTTGTCGGATGCCACCGCAATCAGTTTTCTCAATCCGGTTTTCACAATGGTTCTGGCGATTCCGCTTCTGGGCGAGCGGGTTGGTAGAATCCGCTGGTCGGCAGCCGCAATCGCCTTGATCGGGGCGTTGGTCCTGCTCAGGCCGGGAACGGCCGCCTTTCAGATCGGCGCCCTATTGGCGCTGGCATCAGCGGTGATCATCGGACTTGAGGTAATTTTCATCAAGCGCCTGACCCGATCCGAAGGTGCGTTTCAGGTGCTTTTGATCAACAACTCGATGGGCTTGATTATTGCAACCCTAGCCGTGATCGCCGTCTGGGAAGCACCGACAGGGCTCCAGTGGGCGGCACTGGCGTGTCTGGGCGTGTGCATGTCGCTCGCCCAGACCTGTTTTCTCAATGCCATGATGCGCGCCGACGCCAGCTTTGCCGTTCCGTTCAGCTATGGAACACTGGTTTTCGCCGCCCTTTATGACGCAGCCCTGTTCGGGGTGATCCCCGACAGCGTGTCATTGGCAGGGGCGGGGATCATCATTTCGGGTGCCGCAATGCTGGTCTGGCGCGAAGCCACGCGCCGCCGGGCCGGATAACTCTATTTACTGCGCGGTGTACGGGAAAGATCGACCGGCACCTCAACCACAACGGTCTCACCATTCTCAAACTGCAGCGTCAGGGTGATGCTCTCGCCATCGACCAACGCACGGGTCAGCCCCATGAGCATCACATGATCCCCGCCACGTTGCAAAAGATGACTTTCGCCCGCCTTTAGCAAAATACCCTCTTCAAGCTTGAGCATTTGCATCAGCCCTTGGTCGTTTTCCGCATGAGTATGCAGTTCGACACGCATGGCCGCATCAGACGACACGCCAATCAAGCGCCGCACTGTGTCGCCCGAATTTAGGATCCCCATAAAGGCCGCCCCCGATTTTGCCGCAGGCCCCGAGGCCCGTGCATAAGGTGCATCGATTTCAATAGAACCGGCCAGAGCCGGAGAGACAAGCACGGCAAAAACAGCCGCTGCCAAAAAAGAAGATTTCATAATCATAACAATGGTCCCGGTAAAAAGCAGGTCAGGTAGGTCGAACACGCAGTACAGCAACGACCGGCGGGGCGCGCGCGGCACGCGTGTGGCACAGGCCGCCCCGCGCAACCGCCTGATCGCCTGTGCCCGACATCTGCAGGCTGACCTCTAGATCAACCGGCATCACTTGCGTGACCGGAGCGGCGCCACCAACATTAAAAAACGATGTCGCGCAGTCAGGACATTGACTGGCATGCTCTATCGGAGCGCCCGTGGCATCCACCGCAACCGCAAGTTGGCCAAATCCGGTACACAGAACCACCGAACCCGTACTTTTTGCCTGACCACGCGCAACACCCAGCCCAACGGCCGTCACGAGGATCAGCACGCATAACGCGGCATTGAACAGGAATAATACAGGCCTCATGGCCACGTTCCTAGCAACTCTTGCCCACAGTACAACGTGACAAAACGCAAAAGCCCCGCTCCATTTTCAGGAACGAGGCCATTTTTTCTGCGACAAAAAGAATATTAGGCGGCGACTTCTGCCTGTGCCTTTTTGGCAATATCTTTTTTGATCTTCAACGCCTTGTCGGAAAGCTCTGCGTCCTTCGACTTTGCAAGGAACGCATCAAAACCACCACGGTGATCAATGGTGCGCAAGGCTGCTGCCGAGATCTTGAGTTTGAAAGACTGGCCCAGAACGTCGGACATCAAAGTCACAACGTTCAGGTTCGGCAAAAACCGACGCCGAGTTCTGTTTTTGGCGTGGCTGACATTGTTGCCAGACATCGGGCCCTTACCGGAAAGTTCGCAAACGCGCGACATGGGATGGATCCTCGTGCATCTAGTGAAAAATGACGCCGCCCAACCCCGTGCTGGGAGCGCCCTGTAACTGTTGAGGCGTTATTTCCGACAGGGCGCGGGGAGTCAAGCGCAATTGCGGGCAAAAAGACGACGATCAGGTAACCGGCGCCGGCAAACTGGCACACACCGGGCTTACTCGGGCGACGCAGGGGCCACGGGCGGTTCGCTGCGCCACAGGGCCTCCAACATGTCTTTCGCCCCTCCGAGCGGCGAAAGATCCCCCCGTGCCACGGCCTGTCCCAGCACGGCCATTTGCGCCATCATAACAGGGTCCTGCGTGAGGCGTGCCAACAAGCCCTGCCGGACTTCTTCGTCAAACCACTCACGCGCCTGTGTGGCCCGCCGCACATCCCAATATCCGGTTTGCCGACGCCAGTTCGCCAAAGCCTGCATTTCGCGCCACGCCGCCTCAAGCCCGCTGGCCTGCAAGGCCGAAACCATCATCGCCTTCGGGAACCCCTCGGGATCCTCGGGACGTTTGCGCAACAAACGCAACGCGCCCGCATAATCGGCACAGGTGCGGGTCGCGATCGGCTTCAGATCGCCATCGGCCTTGTTGACCAGAATCATGTCGGCGATTTCCATGATCCCGCGTTTGACCCCCTGAAGTTCGTCCCCTCCCGCAGGGGCCAACAATAACAAAAAGAGATCGGACATGCCCGCGACCATCGTTTCGGATTGACCGACACCGACGGTTTCGATCAGCACCACGTCGAAACCGGCCGCCTCGCACAGGGCAACCCCCTCGCGGGTGCGGCGTGCAACGCCCCCTAGATGCGTCTGGGACGGGGACGGCCTGATAAACGCGTTCGGGTCGCGCGACAATCGCTCCATCCGCGTTTTGTCACCCAGAATCGAGCCACCCGTGCGCGCCGAAGACGGATCGACAGCCAGAACAGCAACCTTGAGGCCCTGCCCCGTGAGCATCAGACCGAAACTCTCGATAAATGTGGATTTGCCGACACCCGGCGTCCCCGACAGGCCGATCCGCAACGCCTGCCGCCCCGAGCGGGCGACGATATCGGCCAGATGCCGCGCGTCCGTGCGATGATCGGCACGGCGGCTTTCGACAAGCGTGATTGCACGCGCCAGCGCACGACGCTCCCCCGCCAGAACCCCTTGTGCAAGCGTTTCAATCGTCATGACCAGTCCCCGTCCAGCAACATCGCACAGCCTCAAATATCGCGCAGCCTCGAAAGCAGTGCCCCCGACACCCGTCCGGCGTCAGGGGCAGCACACTGCCTCAGACAGACAGGCAGATGTATTTCATTTCCAGATAGTCCTCGATCCCGTGGCGGCTGCCCTCGCGTCCCAGCCCGGACTGCTTGACGCCGCCGAACGGTGCAACCTCGGTCGAGATGATGCCGGTGTTGATCCCGACAATCCCGTATTCCAGCCCCTCGGACACCCGCGTGACACGGCTGACGTCACGGGCATAAAAATACGCCGCAAGCCCGTAAATCGTGTCGTTTGCCATCGCAATCGCGT
>JBLHUT010000259.1:0-4920 GCA_047629975.1 Paracoccaceae bacterium | reverse complement strand
GTCGACCAGCGCATTGCGCGCCACAACAGCCCACGCCTGCGTGCCATACGTGTCACTCACAAAGCATTGTAGCGAACGATTGATCAAGCCGTGCATAACCCACCCCATTCATACGGACCCCAGACTAGCCTATTAAACTTTAACAAGCCGGAAAAGTTGAGAGGGTCGTTAAAATCCAAGGCAAGTTGACCACCGGCGACGGCCTGCCGCAGGGTCCGTACGGGCACAAAATTCCACCGGCCTGCCGGTTTTTCAAGTGCCGACAGACCGGTACAGGCACAACGCTTGCAGCCGGGCGATATCCATCAAATTGAACGCAACAGGCGCTAAAGCAGGCTTTCCAGAGGAAAGGTCAGGCGATCAAAGACCTCGGCCAGTCCGACTCAGGTCCCACCTCCCTTTGCAGGCGCACACCGGAGCGGACTAGAAATCCGTCGGCGCCCCCCCTTCGAACTTGCGGCGGGCCACAAAATCGCCCAGCGCCTCCCGGCGGCCCTCATCCAGTGCAGGAGGCTCGAATTCGTCAACGATCGTCTTCCAGAGCCGGTGCGCACGCTCTGCGGTCCATGTCGCCCCCGCAAGGTCCCAGCCCTCGAAATTGGTCCAGTCAGAAACAAAGGGCTGGTAGAATGCCGTTTCATACCGGTCCTGCGTATGCTGCGTGCCAAAGAAATGCCCCCCACTTCCGACACTCCGGATCGCCTCGAGGGCAATATCATCGGGCGTGGTGGCACAAATCGCCGGTTCCATGTACCGCTCGATCATTTGAAGCACTTCGCAATCCATGACAAACTTTGCCGGGCTGGCAATCAGCCCCCCCTCCAGCCAACCCGCCGCGTGATAGACCACATTGGTGCCCGATTGCACCGCAGACCACAGCGCGTTCGATGTCTCCCACATGGCCTGCCCGTCGGGCACATTGGCCGCACAAGACCCCGATGCCCGCAACGGCAGGCCGTAAAACCGCGCCATCTGACCTGTCATCTGGGTCGCACGCATATATTCCGGCGTCCCGAAGGCAGGTGCTCCGGTTTTCATATCGACGTTCGAGGTGAACGTGCCGATGACACAAGGCGCACCGGGGCGCACGTATTGAAACAGCGCAATCGCGCTCAGCGCCTCGGCGATGGATTGCGCAACAGCCCCCGCCATGGTGACCGGCGCCATCGCTCCGGCCAGCGTAAAGGGCGTGACGAACACAGCCTGTCCGCGCCGGATCATCCGCAAACACCCGTCAATCATCGGCACGTCATGCTTCAGAGGAGAGGTCGAGTTGATGTTTGTATACATGCGCGGCGTTGCCTGAAACTCTTCCTCGCTCAGGCCACCGGCGATCTTGACCATCTCCATCACGTCTTCGACCCGCTCTTTTCCCAGCGAATAGGCATGCGCCACCTTGTCGGTCAGTGTCAGCTTGTCATAAACCACATCCAGATGCCGCACAGAGGCATGCACATCGACCGGTTCCACCGGATAGCCGCCCGCAAAGTGGATGCAGTTGAAATACTGGGTCAGCTTTAACAAATTGGCACAATGCGCGCGTGTGCCGGGCACCTTTCCAGTCTCGAAATCCCAATAATTGGGCGGGGAAGATACATTTCCGAACAGGATCGTCTTGCCACCGATGTGCAGCTTGCGCGCCGGATTGCGCGGCGTCAGTGTGAACTCGGCGGGGGCAAGCCCGACCATCTCCATCACCCAGTCACGTCCCATGCGAACGTTGGTACCCTCGACGGTGCAGCCTGCCTGCTTGAACAGGTCAAGCGCCTCTTCGTTCAGAAACTCGATCCCGATCTCTTCAAGGATACGCATCGCGCCGATGTGAATCGCCTCCACCCCGTCTTCGGCCAAAGGTTCGGTCGGGCGGTCGATGTTTTGCGGCAACCGCCACGGCATTTGTTCGATCGTGTGGCCCGCATGCCGGCGCACATTTCCTGCCCGCCCTCCAGAGCGGCGCCCGACTGTCTTGGGGGTCTGGTTGGTGATGATATCGGACATGTCCGGCTCCCGTTTCTTTGAATACAGGCTTGCCAAAGGAACGGGAGTCTGGCTGTCCAAAAACGACCTCAAGCGTCGTTTTCTCGGGCCTTCACGACACAGCACACAAATAGTCCCGGTTATGTCAGGCCAAGATACGCCGCCAGATGGCCGATGTCGGGAAGCACCACGTCGGCATACGGCGCAAGGGCTGCATGATCCGCCGGCCCCGTCAGCACGCCGACACAAATCATCCCCGCTGCGCGTCCCGCATGAAGGTCATGCGTGCTGTCGCCCACCATCAGCGTCTGCTCCGGAGGCACGCCCACAGCGTCGCAAAACCCAAGGCACATCCCCGGCGCAGGCTTTCCGCCAAAACCGCTGTCGAACCCTGCGATAAAATCGAATGCCGTTTCCACATCAACGGCCGCCGCATGCGCACGCGCCGCGGCTTCGGCATCGTTTGTGGCAATGCCCAGCTTCAATCCGGCCGCCCGCAACCCGAACAAAACCGGCCTGAGCGGCACCGCCTCGACCAGCACCGCGCGGGAGGAGGCAACCGAGATCTGTTCAATCAGCTCTTGTGCACCGAGCGCGGGCAATTCCTGCAACAGCAGATCAACCACTTCGGCGTTGGTGCCCGCAATCAACGGGCTGTCAGGATGAAACAGCGCCCTCTCGAGATCCAACAGCACGCGATCCGCCAACCGCTGTCGCAGCCCTGTATCTCCGGCTGAAAGGTCGGTCAGAAAATCAACCCCGAAGCGGCCCCAAGTCGCTTGAAAGTCAAACAACGTGCCGTCTTTATCGAACAAAACGGCCTTTGGTTTTATGTCTGGCATCATTACTCCGATCAGGTCCAGTTCGGGAGCGCCCCCCCGGGAAGCGCCATGCGCGCCAGCATCGGCTGTTCGTACGCCATGCCGTTTGCATCGCAAAACGCCATCACCCACGCGTCGTCCATCGTTAAGAAGTCTAAAACAGATGCAAGGAACACAGGATCCCCCGCGCGCTGGAGGAAATCCTCTGTGTTTGCCCCGCTAGAGCCAAGAAAAACAGGCAAAAGGTCTTCGTTAGACGCCAACCACGTCAGCGCCTTCAAGGTCAGGATTTCTGCATCGTCCGCCCGCATAACTTCACCTTTATTTAAAATCGGAAACGATTTTTTAACCCTTCTAAGTAAATGATGAAAGGAACAACAGGCCAGAAAACAATGGCAGCAGGCACGTCGATGGTAGGAGCTTTGAAATGGGAAGTCGGATTCTGATCGTCGACGATGTCGCGACAAACCGAATAATTCTGAAGGTCAAGCTGGCGGCAGCCTGGTATCAGGTTCTGCAAGCCAGTGATGGTCCCGAGGCGATCCAGACAGCACGGTTTGAGCTGCCCGATCTTATTCTGCTCGACATGGCGATGCCCGGGATGGACGGGCTGGAAGTTTGTGCCGCTCTCAAGAGCATGCCCGAGACCACCCATATCCCGATTATCATGATAAGCGCCCACCGCGGTCCGGATCTCAAACTCAAAGCCCTCCGTGCCGGTGCGGATGAATTCATGACCAAGCCCCTTGATGAACTTGCCCTGATGGCGCGGGTCCGCAGTCTGCTACGGGCCCACGACATCGCCTCCGAACTCAGGTTACGCGACAGCACAAGCCGCGCCCTGGGCTTTGCCGAACCCGTCACGACCCCCTTGAACAGCACGCCAAGCGTCCCCCCCGGCCGCATCACATTGGTGGGAAACAAGGTGAACTGCCTGATCAAATGGAAATTGAAGCTCAAGGAAGAACTGGCCGACGACATCACAATCCTATCCCGCGACAAGGTCCTTGCTGATCCGGATAACAGTCATGCAGCCGATGTGTTCGTCATTGTAAGCGATATACATTCCAAAGGCGACGGCCTGCTGCTTATGTCAGAGTTGCGCAGCCGGGCCAGAACACGACATGCCGCCATCGTCATGATTGTGGCCCCGGACGCGCATAATGTTGCAGCAATGGCCCTTGATCTCGGCGCCTCCGACATTTTGGTCCTTCCGGTGGATATCGATGAGATGGCGGTCAGATTGCGCACCCAGATGAAGCGCAAAAGACAATCCGACATATTGCGCCGACAGGTTCGTGACGGGTTGAAAATGGCCGTGACGGACCCGCTCACCGGGCTTTATAACCGCCGCTACGCCCTGTCCCATCTCAGCTCTGTGTTGGAGCGGGCCGATGAAACCAAGCGCAGTTTTGCGGTCATGCTTCTTGATCTTGACCTGTTCAAATCGGTCAATGACCGGTTCGGTCATCTGGCGGGTGATACAGTCCTGCGCGAAGTCGGCGAGCAGTTGCGGATAAACCTCCGGAATGTCGATCTTGTTGCGCGGGTGGGCGGAGAAGAGTTCATGATCGTCATGCCCGACACCGACCCGGCCAAAGCGCGTATCGCCGCACAGCGCCTGTGCCGCAAAATCGAGGAAAAACCAATTTTCGCCCCCTCTGCAAACGCCGACATAACGCAAACTGTCTCGATCGGCGTCGTCGTCTCGACGGCAAACGACCACTCCGCCGAAAACACCGGCCGCCCCATCGAAGAACGTATCAATGCATTGCTGGACCGCGCGGACCGCGCACTTTACCGGGCAAAATCTGCAGGACGCAACGGCGTTATCTTTTCAAAATCCGTCGCATAGCGATTGCTCTTGGACAACCTTCGGCCTTGCCGCGCTGTTGCATGACCTTTCAGTCCTGACGCGACCTGCTCTGGCCTCCTTTGAACCCGCCCCGCGATTTTGACCGCTCGACACTGGTTTCAAGCCTATCCGCAAAAGCCAATCGATCCTGGGGTGACATTGCTACGATGCGTTCTATCAACAACTCCCGCCCGATCTGCTGCAAAGCACTCGCAGCGAGTCCCTGCTGGGCAATCAATGCCGACAAGCGCGCCGAATCGAACGGCT
>JBLHUT010000258.1:0-4934 GCA_047629975.1 Paracoccaceae bacterium | reverse complement strand
GACGGTGTTTTGCTGTTGGTCGATGCCGCAGAGGGACCGATGCCGCAAACAAAGTTTGTGACCGCCAAGGCGCTTGCACTGGGTCTGCGCCCGATTGTCGTGCTCAACAAGGTCGACAAGCCCGATGCCGAACCTGATCGCGCGCTGGACGAGGTGTTCGACCTGTTCGGCTCGCTTGAAGCAAATGACGAACAGCTCGATTTTCCGCACATGTACGCCTCTGGTCGTTCCGGCTGGGCCGATATGGAGCTTGATGGTCCACGTAAGGATCTGGACGCGCTGTTCGAACTGGTCGTGGCCCATGTGCCCGCTCCCAAGCAGATCGAACAGGCCTCAGCCCCGTTCCGGATGCTGGCGACAACGCTCGGGGCCGACCCGTTTCTAGGTCGCATCCTGACGGGCCGTGTCGAGAGCGGCAGCTTGCGCGCCGGTGAAACGATCAAGGCCCTGAGCCGTGACGGCACCAAGATCGAGCAGTTCCGCGCCACAAAAATCCTTGCGTTCCGTGGTTTGAGCCAGACCCAGATCGAGGTGGCAAATGCGGGTGACATCGTTTCGATTGCGGGCATGTCAAAGGCAACGGTTGCGGATACTTTGTGCGATGTCTCTATCGACATCCCCCTGCCCGCCCAACCGATCGATCCACCGACGATTTCTGTGACCTTCGGGATCAACGACAGCCCGCTTGCCGGTCGCGACGGTAAAAAAGTGCAAAGCCGCGTGATCCGCAACCGCCTGATGAAGGAGGCGGAATCGAACGTCGCCATCAAGATAAGCGACACCCCCGGTGGCGATGCTTTCGAGGTTGCCGGGCGCGGTGAATTGCAGATGGGTGTTTTGATCGAGAACATGCGCCGCGAAGGCTTCGAGCTTAGCATTTCGCGCCCGCAGGTTCTGTTCCAGACGGCCGAAGACGGCACACGGCTTGAGCCGATCGAGGAAGTCACCATCGATGTGGATGACGAATATTCCGGCGTTGTGATCGAAAAGCTGACTGGTAACCGCAAAGGCGAACTGGTCGAGATGAAGCAAAACGCAGGCAAGACACGCATTATTGCGAATGTCCCGTCGCGCGGATTGATCGGCTATCACGGCGAGTTTTTGACCGATACGCGTGGAACCGGCGTTTTGAACCGCGTGTTCCACGACTGGGCCCCTCACAAAGGGTCCATCCCCGGACGTCGTGCGGGTGTTCTGATCTCGATGGAAAACGGCACCTCTGTGTCCTTTGCGCTTTGGAAACTCGAAGACCGTGGCAAGTTCTTTATCGGTGCCCAGGAAGCAGTGTATACCGGTATGATTATCGGCGAGCACAGCCGCGAGAACGATCTTGAGGTGAATCCGCTCAAGGGCAAGCAGCTGACAAACGTGCGTGCCTCGGGGACGGACGAGGCCGTTCGCCTGACAACTCCGGTCACCCTCAGCCTCGAGCAGGCGATTGCCTATATCGACGATGACGAGCTGGTCGAAGTGACGCCGAATGCGATCCGTCTGCGCAAGCGTTTCCTTGATCCGCACGAGCGCAAGCGCAACGCCCGCGCCGCCGGCTGATCTGGTACGACAAAAATGACAAAAACCGCCGCTTGAACAGCGGCGGTTTTTTTTGTGCCGGCTCCTTAGGAACCCAACCCGGAACAAAATGCTTTCGCCGGGCAGGTTCAGCGGCGCTGTGCGAGGGCGTCAACCAGCAGCTTCTCCACCTGTGCGGCGGGGACATCAGCCGTCACGAAAGCCTCTCCGATGGCGCGCGCAAGAATAAACCGCAACTGCCCGTCAACCACCTTTTTGTCTTGTGCCATCAGCCCCAAAAGCGCGTGGGCATCGGGCAGATCCCCCGAAATATCACTCAGATCGACCTTCATGCCCATTTGCGACAGATGTGCGCGCACCCTGCTGGGGTCTTCTTGCGAACAAAGTCCCAGACGTGCCGACAGCTCGAACGCGAGTGCACAGCCGATCGAAACGCCCTCGCCGTGCAGCAACCGGTCGCCGTAACCTGTTGCCGCCTCAAGCGCGTGACCGAACGTGTGACCCAGATTAAGCAGCGCCCGGTCGCCCTGCTCGGTCTCGTCGCGCACAACGATGTCGGCCTTCATCTGGCAAGACCAGCGCACCGCCTCGACCCGCGCGGCCATGTCACCCGCCGCAAGCGCGGGCCCGTTTACCTCGAGCCAGTGAAAGAACACCGCATCCCCGAGCATCCCGTATTTCACAACCTCGCCGTAGCCGGCCAGAAAATCCCGCGCGCCCAGCGTCCCCAGAAGTTCGGTATCGGCCAGAACATGCACGGGTTGGTGAAACGCCCCGATCAGGTTCTTGCCATGCACCGAGTTTATACCGGTTTTGCCCCCGACCGAGCTGTCGACCTGTGACAAAAGCGTCGTGGGCACCTGAATGAAACGCACCCCGCGGCGCAAAATGGCCGCCGCAAACCCCGCCAGATCCCCGATCACCCCGCCACCAAACGCCACGACCACATCCCGACGCTCGATCTTTAGCTCCAGCAGCCATTCCACCACACGGGTCAGATGCGGCCAGCTTTTCGTGCTCTCGCCCGCCGGAAGCGTGAGCGCCTGCATCTCGATCCCCTCAGCAGCCAGCCCCGCCCGCAATGACTCAAGATGAAGCGGACCGACAGTCGCATCCGTCACCACCGCCACGCGCGGGCGATGCAGAAACGGCGCCAGCCGCAAGCCTGCCTGCGCCAGAAGCCCGGGACCGATGGCAATATCATAAGCGCGATCCCCGAGCGGGACATGAACAGTCACTGGCGCCATTTTATCATCCTTTTGGATCGTTCCGAATTCAGGGTCGTTACTCTGCCTCAAGCGTCAAGACATCGGGGCGGGTCAACAAGGCGTCGTGCACTCGCGCAACCATGTCGGGGATTGAATATTCGGGGCGCGACAACACTTTCAGGTCTGCTTGTGCATAGACCGGATCGCGAGCAAGCTTGATCGTGGCAAGCGTCTCGCGGGGGCTGTCGGTGCGCAGCAACGGGCGCGAATCCTTGTGTTTGACGCGCGCCCAAAGCAGCTCGAGGTCGGCCTGCAACCACACCGCCACGCCCTTTTCGGAAATAAGCTCACGGTTGCGCGCCGACATAAAGGCCCCTCCCCCTGTGGACAGAACCCCGCAGGTGGTTTCAAGCAATCGCGCGATAACCTGTGTTTCGCGGTCGCGGAAAAACGCTTCGCCATCGCGGTTGAAGATTTCTGCAACACTTCGGTTGGCGGCGCGTTCGATTTCGGCATCACTGTCCAGAAACGGCACACAGAGGCTACGCGCAAGCGCGGTTCCGATTGCCGTCTTTCCGGCGCCCATCATGCCCACCATCACGATGGTCTTATGCAGCTTGAAACCCACGTGGTGGCTCCTTTCTGCTGAAAGTAAAATTCTTGCACTCAATGACGTGAACTTTCAAAGATTACCATATATGATCGAGTGGAATTCGCACGCCAGAGGCGAAAGAAATGAGGCTCACATGATACGCCAGATGCTTAAGCTGCTGTTTTTTCTGTTGTTGCTCGGATTTATCGGGTTGGTTGGGTTTGCCTATCTCGGAGAGCTGTCGCCGCAGGTAAAGACAATTTCAGAACGTGTAACGCTGGATGCCGATTGATCCACCCCGAAACAGCCCGCGCTTTCGGGTCGGGGCGGTGGTGCTTTGCTGCGCTTTGGGGGGGGTGCCCGTCGCGGCACAAGCCCCTTTGTCGGCGATAGACTGGCTGTCTGATTCCGTATCCGCACCCGAAATCGCCTTGCCGCCCGAACGCCCCGAGAACCGCACCACAACCAGTGCCGCGATCGAAAGCATTACCGTACATCCACTTGATGCGCCGTCTCCTGACGGTCTTGGTGTGCTGTCGCGCGCCCAGACCGGATTTCCTGACGATTTGTGGAGAGGTTCCTCGGTCGATGTGCTGAGCCAGCAAATCTCGACCTTTCCGATCGCCCCGCTTCCGGCGGTTCAGGAAGTGTTCATCGCGCTGATGCAAGCCCGGCTTGATCCTCCGCAAGCGACGGCAGGCGAGGGTGCCTTTTTTCTGGCCCGCGTGGATGCTCTTTTGGCGCGTGGCGCTCTGGAGCCTGCGCGCAGGCTGCTGGAGCGGGTCCCCAACCCGACCCCGCCACAATTCCGGCGTGCGTTCGATATCGCCCTGTTGACCGGCACCGAAGATACCGCCTGTCAGAAATTGCGCGCCACGCCCGGCATTTCGCCGTCTTTCCCGCTGCGTGTTTTCTGTCTTGCCCGCACAGGGGATTGGCCGGCAGCGGCACTGACATTGCACGTGGCGCAGGCTCTGGGCACAGTTACAGCAGACGAAAGCGCTCTTTTGGCGCGGTTTCTGGACCCCGAGCTGTTCGAAGGTTCAAAGCCCTTGCCACGCCCCGAACCGCTGACGCCTTTGGCCTTCAAAATGCACGCCGCTATCGGAGAACCGATCTCTCAGGCCAGTTTGCCGCTTGCCTTTGCCCATGCCGACCTGCGCCGCAGCGCCGGATGGAAAGCCCGCATCGCCGCAGCAGAACGTCTGGTTCGGGTGGGCGCTATTCCTGTGGGCACGTTGCTTGATGTTTATACCGAACGGACCCCTGCCGCGTCGGGCGGGGCGTGGGACAGGGTTGCGGCTGTTCAGCAATTCGACGCGGCGTTTCGCAGTCAAGACTGGCAAGCGGCACGTGAATACCTTCCGCTGGTCTGGGCAGAAATGGAGCGTGCCGGGCTGGGCATTGCCTTTTCGAAATTATACGGCGCGGGTATAGCGCCCCTTGCCTTAATAGAAAACAGGTCTAGCTTAGCTTCATACTTGAGGGTGCTATCCTCTGATTATGACAGCCGCGATCTGGAGTCTCTGGATAGCCACCCTGAGGAACAATTTTTGATAACTCTTGCAAAAGGCTTCCCGGAACGGGCGATCCCGTCAGGTAAT
>JBLHUT010000257.1:0-4964 GCA_047629975.1 Paracoccaceae bacterium | reverse complement strand
GCGGCGCGGACCCATGTCATGACCCTTCTGGCGCGTACCGATCCCGACAGCACCGATCACAAGGGCCTGAGCATGTTTCTGGCCGAAAAGACCCCAGGTACAGATGCCGCACCCTTTCCGACCGCTGGTATGACGGGTGGCGAAATCGAGGTGTTGGGGTACCGCGGCATGAAGGAATACGAGCTGGCGTTCGACTGCTTCGAGGTGAAAGCCGAGAACCTTTTGGGCGGCGAGGAAGGCAAGGGTTTCAAGCAGCTCATGGAAACCTTCGAAAGTGCGCGCATTCAAACTGCGGCGCGCGCCATCGGCGTGGCGCAATCCGCGCTTGATATCTCGATGCAGTATGCCGTGGACCGCAAGCAGTTCGGCAAAAGCCTGATCGCGTTTCCAAGGGTCAGTGGCAAGCTGGCTATGATGGCCGTCGAGATCATGATCGCGCGACAGCTGACATACTTTTCTGCGCAGGAAAAAGACGCGGGGCGGCGCTGTGATCTGGAGGCTGGTATGGCCAAGCTTCTCGGCGCGCGGGTCGCGTGGGCGGCGGCGGACAATGGTCTGCAAATCCACGGTGGAAACGGGTTCGCGCTGGAATACAAGATCAGCCGCGTGCTGTGTGATGCACGAATTCTTAGTATCTTCGAAGGTGCCGCCGAAATTCAGGCGCAGGTCATCGCACGACGTCTGCTTGCCTGATCTTTCCTAAAACGGTGTGCGGACCCGCAGGTGGCAACGCCACCTGCCACCCCCAACGCATCTTGCGGCCCTGGCCGCCGGATGGGGCGGGAGCCTGCGCCCGACGAATTTCCGACCCTACGGGCGAGGGGCGGCTGCGCGTTTCAAACGATCGTTGATTGCGCGCCCCAGCCCAGTATCAGGGATCGGAGAAACCGCGATAGGTGCACCCGTTGCGTCCAGTCGCCTGAGGTAATCGAACAGATGTGATGCCGCTTCGGTCAGATCAGCCGAGGGTGAAAGGTTAAGTGCCGGTGTGTGCGGCACAGCTCCGAACCCCAGAAGCACTTCGCCTGCGCGGGGGATCAGCACATCAAGCCGCACCTGCGCCCGCGGTGCATAATGCGAGGCAAGCTGCCCGGGTGCTGTGGGCGTGTCTCCAACGGGTTCTTGTATGACGTCACGTCCCAGAAACTCCGACAGGCGCTCTGTCGGGACACCCCCCGGGCGCAGCAGCCGCGGGGTATCCCAGCAACCCAGAATGGTGCTTTCGACACCGACCTGCGCCGCGCCGCCATCGACCACAGCCGCAATCCGCCCCGACAGCCCGTCGCGCACGTGTTGCGCGCAGGTCGGGCTGATACGCCCGGAGGGATTCGCCGATGGTGCTGCCACCGGCCCGCCAAAGGCGCGCAATAACGCCTGCGCAACCGGCGCTTGCGGCACACGCAGGGCGACGGTGTCCAGACCGGCTGTCACCAGCTCCGACAGCCCGCCCCCGCGACGGCGTTCCACAACAAGCGTCAGGGGGCCGGGCCAGAATGCCCGCGCCAGATCGCGTGCCAGATCATTGAAGGCCCCGTAAATCTCTGCGGTCGCCAGATCGGGAACGTGCACAATCAACGGGTTAAACGACGGACGGCCTTTGGCTGCATAAATTTCAGCAACGGCCCGGTCATTGCAAGCGTCCGCCCCGAGCCCGTAAACTGTCTCTGTCGGAAATGCCACGAGCGCGCCCTGCTTCAGAAGCCTTGCAGCCTGCGCAATGCCCGACGCATCGGAAGAAAGGGTTTTCGTTTGAAGGGACATGTTTTCGTGACGCTGCGTTCGGCTTTTCACGCGTCCTTACGGAGCGTTACGGTTTGATTTTTATGTGCCATACGCAATATATTCAGCCGTGCCAATGTCTCGAACCCGGACACTTGCCAATCTATCGGAGTAAATTATGCCCTACCGCGCCCCTGTTTCGGATTTCCAGTTCCTGCTCGATCACGTTGTCGGCTTTGATAAGGTCCGTGCAACGGACCGCTTTGCCGATGCGAGCACCGATGTCACGGACGCGGTAATGGCCGAGGCAGGCAAGCTCAGCGAGACGATCCTGGCGCCGCTTCAGCGCTGTGGTGATATGCACCCTGCGCATCTGGAAAACGGGATTGTGCGCACGTCTCCGGGGTATGCCGCAGGGTACAAGGCGATCGCCGACGGGGGCTGGGTCGGGATTTCGGCGCATCCTGACAACGGCGGAATGGGGTTGCCGATCACGATCACCACCACGGTGAACGAGATGATGAGCGGTGCGTGCCTTTCGTTGCAACTGAACCCGTTGATGAGTCAGGGCCAGATCGAGGCGCTTGAGACCCACGCCAGCGACGCGATCAAGGCGGTTTATCTGCCAAAGCTTATTTCGGGTGCCTGGACGGGAACGATGAACCTGACCGAACCGCAGGCCGGCAGCGATGTCGGTGCTCTGCGCAGTAAGGCCGTGCCGAATGGCGACGGCAGTTATGCTGTGTCGGGGCAGAAGATCTATATCAGCTGGGGCGACCACGACATGACCGAGAATATCTGTCATCTGGTGCTGGCCCGCCTGCCTGATGCGGTTGCAGGCACCAAGGGGATCAGCCTGTTCATGGTGCCAAAGCGTATCCCCGATGCGGATGGCAATCCGGGTGTTGCCAACAGCCTCAAGGTTGTGAGCCTCGAGCACAAGATGGGTTTGCACGGCTCCCCGACGGCTGTGATGCAATATGACGGGGCGCGCGGGTGGCTGGTCGGTGCGCCGAATGCGGGCATGGCGACAATGTTCACGATGATGAACAATGCGCGTCTAGGGGTCGGGGTGCAGGGCATCGGCGTGGCCGAAGGCGCGTATCAGCACGCGCTGGCCTATGCGATGGACCGCAAACAAGGTCGTGCGTCGGGCAGTGGCAGCATTGTTGAACACGCTGATGTGCGCCGGATGCTCACCCAGATGAAGGCAGAGATATTCGCCGCCCGCGCCATTGCGCTGGCCAATGCGGTGGCAATTGATCTGACCACAGCGACAGGTAGTGCCGACTGGAGGGCGCGGGCCGCGCTTTTGACCCCGATCAGCAAGGCTTACGGAACCGATGTCGGCATCGAGGTCGCCAATCTGGGTATTCAGGTGCACGGCGGCATGGGTTTCATCGAGGAAACCGGTGCCGCGCAATTCGCGCGTGACGTGCGGGTGACGGCGATTTACGAGGGCACAAACGGCATTCAGGCGATGGACCTTGTGGCCCGCAAGATGATGGATGGCGGCGAGGCGGCGTTCAAGTTGTTCGAAGAGATCCAGGCCGGCGCAGAGCAGGCGCGCGGGGTATTTCCCGACCTTGCACGAGACGTCTGGCAGGCGGTTGAAAACCTGCGCGAGACGACAGAGTGGCTTGTCGGGCAGGACCTGCAAGACCGTTTTGCGGGGGCGGTCCCCTATCTGAAAGCGTTTGCGCGGGTTTTGGGGGCACATTACCATCTGTCGGCTGCTGTTGCCGACGGGGGCAAGGTCGCTGGCCGCGTGGCGATTGCGCGCTTCTTTATCCGGCGTCTGTTGCCGGAACACACCGGCCTTTTGGCGCATGCGCATGCGGGGGCGTCCGATCTTTATGCCTTGTCGGTTGACGATCTCGTTGCATGAGATAGGCAGGTGGCAGGGCGCAACGGGCGCTGCTGCCTTGAAAGTTTTGAAATGATGGACACACAAATGGCACCGCTCAGGATGCCGTGGGACACGCCGCCGGCAGAGGGTGACGCGCTTGAGGTGGCACCGGGTGTCTTGTGGATACGCCTGCCGTTGCCTATGAAACTGGACCACGTGAACGTCTTTGCGCTTGATGACGGTGACAGCTGGACCATCGTGGATACCGGCTTTAACTCCGGACGGGGCCGCGCCATCTGGGAGCGGTTGCTGGCGGGGCCACTGGCGGGTAAACCTGTGGCACGGGTGGTGGTCACGCATCATCACCCCGATCATATCGGGCTTGCGGGCTGGTTCCAGTCCGAACACGGGGCCGAGTTGATCACAACCCGCACGGCGTGGCTTTTTGCGCGGATGCTGACACTTGATGTTCAGGAACGCCCGCTGCCCGAGACGCTTGATTTCTGGCGCAAGGCGGGAATGGATCCGCAGATTTTTGCACAGCGCGAAGCAGAGCGGCCGATGAATTTTGCCGATACCGTCTATCCGATGCCGCTCGGGTTCTCGCGGATCCGCGAAGGCGATACGCTTGTTATCGGGGGGCGTACCTGGGATGTGCGCATCGGAAACGGGCATGCGCCCGAACATGCGACGTTGTGGAGCCGTGATGATGCGCTGGTGCTTGCAGGGGATCAGTTGCTGGCCTCTATTTCGCCGAACCTGGGGGTTTATGCGACCGAGCCGGATGCCGATCCGGTGGCCGACTGGCTGGAAGCCTGCGAACGGCTTTCAGGTCATGCAAATGACGACCAGCTTGTACTGCCGGGTCACAAGCTTCCGTTTACGGGGCTGCCGGCGCGGTTGGTTCAATTGATCGACAATCACCATTCGGCGCTGTCGCGGCTGGCTGTGTTTCTGGCTGAGCCGCGCACGGCGCATGCGTGTTTTCCGTGCCTTTACAAACGCAAGATCGGACCGGGGGAATATGGTCTGGCGATGGTCGAGGCCGTGGCACACCTAAATCACCTGCTTGTTCTTGGAAAGGTACGCCGCAGTACCGGCCCCGATGGGGCTTATCTGTGGCAGGCTATTTGACCTGCGATGTTTTGTTCCGGACCAAGGTACTTAACATAGGCGATCTGTTCCGCTAGACCTCGGTAAACACCCTAAGGAGAGACGCATCATGTCCGAAGAGAAACACGTTCACGGAAGCATGAATATCGATGTGCAGGAAAAGACATTTGTAACGTTTGCAAAGATGGCGACCTATTCGATTGTTGGCATCATTGGCTTTTTGATCTTCCTCTACATCGTTAACGGCTGAGGTAGAAAATGACCGGAACCGCGATTCGGGCCG
>JBLHUT010000256.1:0-4965 GCA_047629975.1 Paracoccaceae bacterium | reverse complement strand
CGTGCCACGGCCCGACGTCACCGGAATGACTTCTGCGCCCAGCAACTTCATCCGGAACACATTCGGGGCCTGCCGCTCCACATCATGCGCGCCCATGTAGACGATACATTTCAGACCGAACCGCGCACAGACCGTGGCCGTGGCCACACCGTGCTGTCCGGCACCTGTCTCGGCGATGATACGGGTCTTGCCCATGCGACGCGCCAGCAGAATCTGGCCCAACACGTTGTTGATCTTGTGCGCGCCGGTGTGGTTCAGCTCGTCCCGCTTGAGATAGATTTTCGCCCCGCCAAGGTGTTCTGTCAGGCGTTCGGCGAAATACATCGGGCTGGGGCGACCAACGTAGTGTTTCCACAGATCGTCCATCTGCGCCCAGAAACTCTCGTCGGTCTTGGCCCTCTCGTATTCGGCCTCCAACTCGAGGATCAGCGGCATCAGTGTTTCGGATACAAACCGGCCACCGAATTTGCCAAAACGACCGTTTTCATCCGGCCCGGTCATAAAAGAGTTGAAAAGGTCATCAGGCATGGCGCTCTCCTCGTTCGGCAAATGCTGGGACTTTCTATCGCGTGCAGCCGCCCGTGAAAAGCCGCAAACAGCGACGTCGCGGTCGCAGCTGCGGAAAGCTAGAGCGGCGGGGTCTGTGCCGCGTTTACAAACGCATTGATCAAATCGGCATCCTTGATACCCGGGCTTGCCTCGACGCCGGACGAGACGTCGACCTGTCGCGCCCCTGTCAAAGCCATCGCTTGTGCCACATTCGCAGGCGTCAGCCCCCCCGCAAGCATCCACGGAACAGACCACCGGCGCCCGGCGATCAAACGCCAGTCAAACGCAAGCCCGTTTCCTCCCGGAAGGGAGGCGTCTTTTGGCGGCTTGGCATCGATCAGGAGTTGATCGGCAACCTGTGCGTAAACATCGATTTTTGGCAGATCACCGGCATCCGCCACACCCAACGCCTTCATCACCGGCAAGCCGTAACGAGCCTTGACCGCCGCCACCCGCTCTGGTGACTCAGCCCCGTGCAACTGGAGCATATCAAGCGGCACAACCGCCGTCAGAGCATCCAGAAACACGTCATCCGCATCCACCACAAGCGCCACTTTTGCCAGCCCGACAGGGGCCGCAAAAGCAAGATCGCGCGCCGCCTCGATCGCAAGATGGCGCGGAGATTTTTCAAAGAACACGAAGCCCGCGTAGTTGGCACCTGACAGCGCCACGGCTGTCAGGTCCTGTGGGCGCGACAAACCACAGATTTTAACCCCTGCTTTCGGGGTCACCTGCGCAGACCACGCCAAAGACGGACGAGGTTACTCAAGCAGGGCAAGAACGTCATCCCGACCTTCACGACGGGCGTCTTTCAGGCGCACGACTTCACGCGCGAGGGTTTTTGCCTCGTGCGTGCGGCGGCTTGCTTCGGCCCGATGCTTATGCTCGCGCAACCACTCCCAGACAAAGCCGATCAGAAGACCGATAACAATGCTCCCCAGAACAATGATGAACATCGGCAACTCGATCTGGAAGGAAATACCGGTAAGTTCGCTCAATTCACCCGGCAGCAGGTTCAGCGAAGCAGGCCCGCGATTCGCCAAGGCAACAGTCAACAAGCACACAGCTAGAACCATCAGGAATAAATAACGGATATATCGTATCAAGTCGGGACCTCTCCAGTTTCAGGCGCACCCGCTACTCGCCATTGAGGCGGTCACGCAACAGCTTTCCTGTTTTGAAGAATGGCACATGCTTCTCGTCGACTGCAACCGCTTCGCCGGTGCGCGGGTTACGTCCCGTGCGTGCATCGCGTTGTTTTACGGAAAACGCCCCAAAACCGCGCAGTTCCACACGATCACCGCGCGACATTGCCTCAATAATTTGCTCAAAAATCGTATTCACGATCTTTTCAACGTCTCGCTGATAAAGATGCGGATTCTCATCAGCAATTTTTTGGATCAATTCTGACCGGATCATTGTGCCGTCCCCTAGTGAAGGCAGTTGCCGAGGCATCGGTGCTGCCATTCCATTTAAAGCGACTATAGGCGGTTTTTTATTTTCAAGAAACGGTCAAGTCATCGTTCGGAGTGCAAAAATTAGCCAAAGTTTTCGCAAGAATGCCCTATTCAACCGAGTTTAAGGAAAAATTGGCAAAAAACAGACTGCTTTAAAGCCTCTCCGCAATCCAATTTATGCGTGATTCGGTTAAGAGATCATAAAGGAGCACTGGCAGTCCAAAAAAAATCACCCCGCAGCCTACGGCTACGGGGTGATTTAAATGTATTACGACCGGCTATCGCCAGTGATCACAAAAGGATCACTCGTCGCCCTTGAGTGCGGCCCCAAGGATGTCGCCAAGCGAAGCACCCGAAGCAGACGAACCGTACTGCTCGACAGCTTCTTTCTCTTCGGCAATCTCGCGCGCCTTGACCGACACGCCCAGACGACGGGATTTTGCATCGACATTCGTGACGCGGACGTCGACTTTGTCGCCAACACCGAACCGCTCGGGGCGCTGCTCTGCACGATCACGGGACAGGTCGGAGCGACGGATGAAGGATTTCATGCCTTCATATTCGACTTCGACGCCACCTTCTTCGATCGCGGTCACGTTCACGGTGATGATATCACCGCGCTTTACGCCACCGACGGCCTCTGCGAACTTGTCACCACCCAGAGCTTTGACGCTCAGGCTGATACGCTCTTTTTCCACATCCACTTCGGTGACAACGGCCTGAACCATGTCGCCCTTGCGATAGGATTGGATCGCATCTTCGCCACGTTCGTCCCAGCTCAGATCGCTGAGGTGGACCATGCCGTCGATATCGCCGGGCAGACCGATGAACAGACCGAATTCGGTGATGTTCTTGACCTCGCCCTCGACAGGCGTGTTCTCGGGGTGCGTTTCGGCGAATACTTCCCACGGGTTGCGCATGGTCTGCTTGAGACCAAGGGACACGCGCCGCTTGGAGGTGTCGATCTCCAGCACCATGACTTCCACTTCCTGCGAGGTGGAAACGATCTTGCCGGGGTGGACGTTCTTCTTTGTCCAGGACATCTCGGAGACGTGGACAAGTCCTTCGACACCGGGCTCCAGCTCAACAAATGCGCCGTAATCGGTGATGTTCGTGACCCGACCGTGATGGATCGACTCAATCGGGAACTTGGTTTCAACAGCGCTCCACGGATCATCCATGAGCTGCTTCATGCCAAGGCTGATACGGTGGGTTTCTTTGTTGATCTTGATGACCTGCACCTTGATCGTCTCGCCAATGGCAAGGATCTCGGAGGGGTGATTGACCCGGCGCCAGGCCATGTCAGTCACGTGCAACAGACCGTCAACACCGCCAAGGTCAACAAACGCGCCATATTCGGTGATGTTCTTGACCACACCGTCAACGGCTTGCCCTTCCATCAGGTTGCCGATGACTTCGGCGCGCTGTTCGGCACGGCTTTCTTCAAGGATCGCACGACGCGACACAACGATATTGCCCCGACGACGGTCCATCTTGAGGATCTGGAACGGCTGCTTGAGGCCCATCAACGGGCCGGCATCGCGTACGGGGCGCACATCGACCTGTGAGCCGGGCAGGAACGCCACAGCACCACCAAGGTCAACCGTAAAGCCACCCTTCACACGGCTGAAGATCGCACCATCGACACGGTCTTCATCAGCATAAGCCTTCTCGAGACGATCCCAGGCTTCCTCGCGGCGGGCCTTGTCACGGCTGATAACAGCTTCTCCACGGGCGTTCTCGACACGGTCAAGGAAAACCTCGACCTCGTCACCGACGGCAATTTCTGCCGTCTCGCCGGGACCTGCGAATTCTTTAAGCTCGACGCGGCCTTCCATTTTGTAGCCGACATCGATAATGGCCTGTCCTGCTTCAATAGCAATAACACGGCCTTTGACAACAGAACCCTCTTGGGGTGTGTCAATTTCGAAGCTTTCTTGCAGGAGGGCTTCGAATTCCTCCATCGTTGTATTCACCATGTGGTGTTCAGTTCCTTTACAAACATGTTTTCTGGCCACGCGGTTGTCTCCGCCGGTCTTTGAGTTGGTCGCGCTGCTAAACACTCTTAAAGCAATAAGGGCCGTGGCTTTCGCCCGACCCTGCCCGCACAGCATTAGCCGTCTGCTCGATGGGCGCTCTCTACCTTGAAAAGGGTACAAGTTCAAGAGCATTGCCAACATTAATATCGCGCCCTGCCCGACACGTACCCAAAGCCGCGCACCCGACCTTTGGTGCGCAACAGCAGGAAGGGCTTGCCCTTCCTGCCACGCCCAACGCTTTTGCCCACAAAAGGGGCGGGAGCCCTACTTTTCGGGGTTGATCGCCTGGCGCGCCTGTTCGACAAAAGCCACCGCCCGCGCAATCGCCTCGTCGATCGTCAATTCCGAGGTGTCCAGCACAACGGCATCAATCGCCACCACCATCGGTGCCGCGACCCGCGCCGCATCTCGGGCGTCCCGCTCCGCCAGATCGGCGGCAACGCCGGCCGGGGTCACGGCATGCCCCTTTTGCTTGAGCTCCACATAACGCCGCCCCGCACGCACGGTGTCACTTGCCGTCACAAACAGCTTCACCTCCGCCTCGGGGCAAATGACCGTCCCGATATCACGCCCGTCCAGCACGGCCCCCCCCGCACGCGCGGCAAATGCCCGCTGGAAATCCACCAAAGCCGCGCGGACTTCAGGCACAGCCGCTACACGGCTTGCCGCTTGTGCCACCTGCGCCGTCCGCAGCGCCGCATCATCGTTCAAATCTTCAGCCAGCAGCCCTCTGGCCGCCTCTGCCGGGGCGATACCATCAAGCGTCTTCAAACCGACAGCCCGGTACAAAAGCCCGGTATCCAGATGGCCAAACCCGAAATGCGCAGCCACAGCACGCGCCACAGTTCCCTTGCCCGCCGCCGCCGGCCCATCAATCGCAACCGTCAGACGCCCTGTGCTTCCCTCCCACACGGCGCGCT
>JBLHUT010000255.1:0-4966 GCA_047629975.1 Paracoccaceae bacterium | reverse complement strand
ATGCGGATTATTTCACGCTGCTCAATGCACGCGACGGTGGCATCGGCGGGGTAATGACCAAGCTGCTGGAGTGCGAAACCGGCTATAATACCGAAAAAGGTGTCGAGTGTTATGAAGCCACCAAAGGCGAGGGCGCGTTGGTGTATCAGCCTTTGTCGACCGGTATTACCTATCAGCTGATCCCAAAGGCGACGGCAGACGGAATTCCGATCCATTCCATGGGCTACGGGCGCACGTCCGCGGCAAACGGCAAGGTGTTCAGCCATACCTTCAACTACCCCGCGAACTACTGGAATGGTGCATCGCTTGGCGTAAACCACCTGTTGGATATTAACGGCGGCGACATCAGCGGCAAAAAGATCGCGTTGGTCTATCACAACTCGGCCTACGGCAAAGAGCCGATCCGGACCCTTGAAGAACTGTCGAAAAAGCACGGATTTGATCTGACGTTGATCCCGGTGGATCACCCCGGTCAGGAGCAGAAAAGCCAGTGGTTGCAGATCCGGCGCGAGCGTCCTGACGCGGTGCTGATGTGGGGCTGGGGCGTGATGAATCAGGTCGCCATTCAGGAAGCGGCCAATATCCGCTATCCGATGGAGAACTTCATCGGCATCTGGTGGTCGGGTTCCGAGAATGACGTGCTGCCTGCGGGCGATGCGGCAGACGGGTACAAGGCGCTTGCGTTCCACTCGGTCGGGTCTGATTTCCCGCTGTTTGCAGATATCCAGAAGTACGTCGTGGATGCGGGCACCGCAGCCGGGGCCGGTGACCAGATCGGTACCGTGCTTTACAATCGCGGGATTTATGCCGCGATGCTGGCGGCCGAAGCGGTACGTACCGCGCAGGAAATGACAGGTGTCGCACAGATCAACGCCGCCCAGATGCGCGACGGTATGGAGGCGCTTGAGATCACCGAGGCACGGATGACCGAACTGGGTCTGCCGGGCTTTGGTCCTGCGTTCAAGGTAAGCTGTGAAAACCACGGCGGCGAAGGCACCGGTGCCATGGCCCAATGGGATGCCGGCGCTGGCGAATGGAACCTGATCAGCGATTTTGGCCCCTCGGACACAGAGGTGATCAATGCGTTGATTCAAGAAGATTCCCTTGCTTATGCAGCTGAAAACGGAATCGCCGAAGGCTGTAAATAGGCCTGATTTCCCGGGCGACGCTGCATGGCGGTGTCGCCCGGACATTTACGACCCACACGAAACCTGAGGGGCTGTCATGCTGGACGCGGTGAAATCTGACGATACGCTTTTGGAAGTCAGCAATATCGAGGTGATTTATAATCACGTCATTCTTGTGCTGAAGGGGGTTTCCCTGTCTGTGCCCAAAGGCGGGATTACCGCGCTGTTGGGAGGCAACGGGGCGGGAAAAACGACCACGCTGAAGGCGATTTCCAACTTGCTGCATTCTGAGCGGGGAGAGGTCACCAAAGGGACGATCACCTATCGCGGCACGCCGGTGGCGGATTCGACCCCCTCTGATCTGGTCAAGCGCGGGGTCATTCAGGTGATGGAGGGGCGGCATTGCTTCGAGCATCTGACCGTCGAAGAAAACCTGATGACAGGCGCATACACCCGCAGTGACGGGAGTGCTGCGGTCAAGGACGACCTCGAGAAGGTTTATAATTATTTCCCGCGGCTGCGGGAGCGGCGCAAGAGCCAGGCCGGTTACACCAGTGGCGGCGAACAGCAGATGTGCGCGATCGGGCGGGCCTTGATGAGCCGCCCCGAGACGATTTTGCTGGACGAACCAAGCATGGGGCTGGCTCCGCAACTGGTCGAAGAGATTTTCGGGATCGTCAAGGATCTGAACGAGCGCGAGGGCGTGAGTTTTCTGTTGGCGGAGCAAAACACAAATGTCGCCCTGCGGTTCGCGCATTACGGATATATCCTTGAAAGCGGGCGGGTGGTCATGGATGGGCCGGCTGCTGAACTGCGTGAAAATCCGGATGTGAAAGAGTTCTACCTTGGAATGTCCGAGGAGGGCCGCAAATCGTTTCGAGACGTACGCAGCTATCGACGGCGCAAGCGCTGGCTGAGTTAGGAGTAACCGCTCAGGTTCTTGAAGCCGGACAAGACAAGAAGGGTAGGCGGATGCAGTATTTCGATTATTTGGAGAAACGGTCGCAGGCACGCCGTGCCGATGATCTGGCAGTTGCATTGCCAGAGCAAGTCGCGCGTGCGCAGCAACTGTCAGGGAATACCGAGCGGCTGGGCCATTACGAGACGTCACGGATCATTGACCGGAGCGGGTTGGCGCGTTTGCCGGTGCTCCGGAAATCCGAACTGACACAAAATCAGCGGACAGGCGATATTTTTGGTGGTTTTGCGGGCCCCGTGGCAGGGTTTTCCCATGTTTTTCAATCGCCCGGTCCAATTTATGAACCTGGCGGGGCCGGTCATGACTGGTTCCGGCTGGGTCGGTTCCTGTTTGCGGCGGGCGTCGGGCGGGGGGACATCGTGCAAAACTGCTTCGGATATCACCTGACCCCTGCGGGCATGATGTTTGAAAGTGGCGCGCGCGCGGTCGGGGCGACGGTTTTGCCGGCCGGCACCGGCCAAACCGAATTGCAAGCCCAAGCGGCTTTTGACATCCGGTGCACGACTTATGCCGGCACCCCCGATTATCTGAAGGTCATTCTGGATAAGGCGGCCGAGATGGGTCTGTTACTGTCGTTCACAAAGGCGGCGGTAAGTGGCGGGGCGCTTTTCCCGTCGCTTCGGCAAGAATATGCTGATCGTGGGATCAGTTGTTTGCAGTGCTACGCAACAGCCGATCTGGGCAGTATCGCTTATGAAAGTGCGGCGATGGACGGGATGATCGTGGACGAAGGTGTGATTGTCGAAATCGTTACACCGGGCACTGGCAACCCTGTCGAACCCGGAGAGGTCGGAGAGGTCGTGGTAACCAGTTTGAACCCGGATTATCCGCTTATCCGCTTTGCGACCGGAGATTTAAGCGCGGTTTTACCCGGCGAAAGCCCCTGTGGTCGCACAAACATGCGGATCAAGGGTTGGATGGGGCGGGCGGATCAGACGACCAAGGTCAAAGGTATGTTTGTGCGCCCGGAACAGGTTGCGGCATTTGTATCGCGCCACCCCGAGCTTTCGCGCGCGCGCGTGACCGTGCGCCGCGAGAACGAAATGGATGTGATGCAGGTCGAGGTCGAAGCGACAGGTGGCACGCCAGCGTTGTTTGAAAAGTCGATTGCCGATATCGTAAAGCTGAAGGCGCCGGTGACGATCGTGCCTGCCGGGACGCTTCTGCGCGACGGCAAGGTGATTGATGACCAGCGCAAATATGACTGAACGATTCTTTGGAGGGGCAGAGATGCGGTTTTTGGTAACAAGTCTTTTGATGCTTTGTGCGGTTCCTGCGGCGGCTGAAAAGGCGCTTCTGATTGGTGTCCCTGCGGGCGAAACGCGGGTATTCGGGGCGAATGTTCCGGATGTTGACAAGGCCCTCCGAACAGGTGGTTTCCGTGTCATTCGCGCAGACGGATCGTCGGTACAGGCGATGCGGGACGGTTTGTCGAAAATGCTGGCCGAGATAGCGACCGAACGGCTTGTTGTGATCTATCTTGATGGCAGATTTGCGCGCTCTGTCAGTGATACGTGGCTTTTGGCGGATAATATGCCGGCGCAACCTGATCTTGCGACGGTTGCGGGGCAGGGACTTGCGTTGTCGACGGTGATGGAAGTGGCCAGTGCGGTGCCCGGCGGCGCGGTCGTTTTACTTGGCGAAGATACCGGACGGGCCACTTTGGGGGCTGGTTTGCAGTCGGGGATCGGGGTGTTGAATGTCCCGCAAGGGGTCACGGTGCTGAGTGGCGATGCGGATGTGATGATACAATTTACCGCCAAGCGCCTGTTGCGGCTCGGTGCTGATGTTGCCGGTGCGTTGCAAGGGGCCCAAGGGGTCACGGCGCAGGGGCTGGTGACCAATCGTTTGCGCGTGATCGAAACCCAGACTTCGCAGGTACCCCGAAATCAACCGGGCACGGGTGCCAATGCTGCTGTGGTCGAACAGGCGATCTGGGAGGCAACGCAGGCGCAGGATACGATCTCGGCGTATCAGGGATATTTACAACGCTATCCGCTGGGACAGTTTGCCGACGACGCCCGCAAAATGATTACCGAAATTGGCGCAGAGCCGTTTCGCGCTCAACGTAAAGCCGAAGAGGCGCTGGACCTCAGCCGCGACGAACGCCGGCAAATTCAACGCCACCTCACAATTCTGGAGTACAATCCGCGTGGGATCGACGGCATTTTCGGGCGTGGAACCCGCGCCGCGATTACGGCGTTTCAAAAAGCCGACGGCTTCCCCCAGTCAGGGTACCTGACGACGCGGCAAATCGAGCGGTTGGCTCTACGGGCAGAGCGGCGCACCGCCGAACTTGAAGCCGAAGCAGAGCGTCGCCGGCTTCAGGCCGAGGAACAGGACCGGGTTTACTGGAGTGCGACCGGTGCCGTCGGAGACGAGGCGGGGTTGCGCACCTATTTGAATAAATACCCCGATGGTTTGTTCTCGGTCATCGCAACCGACCGGTTGCAGGGGATCGAGCAGATCAAGCGTGGACGCGCCGAGGCGCAGGACAGGGCGGCATGGGATCAGGCGGTTGCGACAAACACGCTGCAATCTTACCGGACCTATCTTGAGGCGTATCCCGATGGCAGTTTTGCTACTGCCGCACAGGCACAGGTCGACGAGGCGCGCAACGAACGTAGCGAAGAACGTCAACAGGCCGAAGCCGCCGAAGCGGCGCTGAACCTGAACCCGATCACGCGGGTATTGATCGAGCGGCGGCTTGATCAACTCGGGCTGGAGCCCGGGCGCGCAGATGGAGAGTTTGACCGCGATACGCGAAAGGCAATCCGCCGGTTCCAACGGGATCGCGAACTGCCCGTGACCGGTTTCATGGACGAGGCAACAGTGGTGCGGATGCTGTCGGATGCGGGCA
>JBLHUT010000254.1:0-4972 GCA_047629975.1 Paracoccaceae bacterium | reverse complement strand
GGCGTCGCTCAGGCCACCACGTTCCAGCCCGCGCCCTTTCAAAAGCGCCTCTACCCCCGGCAAACGTCCGCGGAACAGCTTGTACAGGACATCTGCCTCTTGTGATCCGCCTGTCGACAGGATGTTGGCCTCCAGCCGCCTCGCGGTTTCGGGGTCGAACGGGCTTCCGGCATCCTCGAACGCCTCGAAGGCATCCGCATCCATGACCTCGGACCACATGTAGCTGTAGTAGCTGGCGGCATAGTATCCGCCCGAAAAGACATGCGCAAAATGCGGCGTCGCGTGGCGCATCCGGATGGCGCGCGGCATGCCCAGCTCCTCAAGCACCTGCGCCTGTTTCTGCATCGGATCAGCCGGTGGAAGACCGTCGTGAAACTCCAGATCAACCAACGCCGAGGCGACGTATTCCACTGTCTGGAACCCCATATCGAAATTCGCGGCCCCCAGAACCCGCTCCAGCATCTCGCGCGGCATCGCGGCACCGGTTTGCGCATGGGTGGCGAATTTCTCAAGCACCTCTGGCACCTCGAGCCAGTGTTCGTAAAGCTGGCTGGGCAACTCGACAAAGTCACGCGGCACCGAGGTGCCAGAGATCATCTCGAACGTCACATCCGACAGCATCTGGTGCAAGGCATGACCGAATTCGTGAAACAGCGTGCGCGCATCGTCATAAGACAACAACGCCGCTTGCCCTTTTGGCGGCTTGGCAAAGTTACACACGTTCATCACGTGGGGCCGGATGTCGCCAATCAGCTTTTGCTGGCTGCGCAACGCCGAACACCACGCGCCCGAGCGTTTGTTGGCACGGGCGAAATAATCGCCCATGAATACCGCCACATGTTTGCCGTCACGGGTCACGTCCCACAGGCGCACATCCGGGTGATAGCCCTCGGCCTCGATTACGGCGAACTCCAGCCCGAACAGACGGGTAGCACAGTCGAAAGCCGCCTCGATCATCCGGTCGAGTTGAAAGTACGGCTTCACCTCGGCCTCGTCGAGATCATGCTCGGCCTTGCGCCGCTTTTCTGCGTAAAAACGCCAGTCCCACGGCTCCAGCGGGGCCGCTTGCCCGTCAGCCACAAGCCTCTGCTCCAGCACTTTGGCATCGCCGTCCGCGCGCGCCTTGGCCGGGGCCCAGACTGCCATCAACAACGCGCGCACCGCGCCGGGTGTCTTGGCCATTTCGGTTTCAAGTTTGTAGGCCGCAAAATTGTCATAACCCAACAATCCCGCCCGCTCGTGACGCAACGCAAGCATCTGCCCCGTCAACGCACGGTTGTCGGTCTGCGCGCCATTGGCACCGCGTGCGCCCCACGCCTCGTAAGCCTTCCGGCGCAGATCGCGGCGCGGGGAAAATTGCAAGAACGGCACGATCAAGGATCGTGACAACGTCACGACATGGCCCTCGCGGCCCATATCCTGCGCCGCAGAGCGGGCGTTATCGATGACAAATTGCGGCAATCCTTCAAGGTCGCCCTGCGACAAGGCCATGAACCACGCCCGCTCGTCTGCCAGCAGGTTTTGCCCGAACGCCGTGCCCAGTTCGGCCAGCGTGCCGTTGATAGCCCGCAGGCGCGTGCGCCCTGCGTCATTCAGTGCGGCACCGGCGCGGATGAAATTACGGTGGTTCAACTCAAGCACGCGCGCCTGTTCGGGCAACAGATCAAGGCTCTCGCGGGCCTCCCACAGGGTGCGCACGCGGGAAAACAGCCCCTCGTCCAGCATAATATCCGAGGAATAGGCCGCAAGCTTTGGCGAAAAAAGCCGGCTCAGGGCCTCACGGGCGGGGGTGCTGTCGGTGCCCGACAAGGTGTAGAAAACCGACAGAACCTGCCCGAGGTCCTGACCCGATTTTTCAAGCGCCTCGATCGTGTTGGCAAAATCGGGGGCCTGCGGATTTTGCGCGATCGCGGCGACTTCCGCGCGGGCGGTGCTGATTGCGGCGTCAAACGCCGGCTCGAAGTGATCGTCGGTGATCGCGGTAAAGGGCGGCAACCCGAACGGGCCGGTCCATTTTTGCAAAAGCGGGTTGGTCTGGGAAAGGTCGGACATCGTCTGGCAAACTCCAAATGGCTTGGACCATATCTAGGGCTCCGCAGGTCCGGTTGCCAGTGCGATCGTTTTGAGCGCGTGATTTGGACCTTCAAGCAGATCATCGCCCCGGATCGGTGGCAGCAAGCCTGCGCGCCGGAAATCATATCGCGGCAGCCACGCCTGCGTGCCTTCAAAAAACCCTTGTCAGGCGCTTACGCGGTGCCCGCCCGCGCGTGCCCCGCTTGATCGCCACACTCCGGACACCCGGCGCGCGGGGCAATCGCAATCTTGCGGCTCTCGCCATAAAGGGCGTCGTAAATCAGCATCTCGCCGCGCAAGGTGACGCCAGCCTCCGTCAGTACCTTTATCGCCTCGACCGCCATCATGGCCCCCACAACCCCCGGCAGCGGCCCCAACACCCCCGCCTGCGCACAAGACGGCGCCAGACCGCTGGCCGGTGCTTCGGGGAACAGGCATCGGTAACACGGCGCGCCACTGGCAGGGTCAAACACGCTCAGCTGTCCCTCCCACTGGCTCAAAGCGCCGGAAACCAACGGCACACCGGCCCGCACCGCCGCCGCATTGACCAGATACCGCGTTTCGAAATTGTCAGTCCCGTCAAGAACCAGATCATACGCGGCGAACAGATCATCCACAATTTCAGCCGTCACTTTGCGATGATAAGGCCGCACGGTCACAAACGGATTGAGCGCGGTCATCGCGGCTTGAGCCGAAAAAACCTTGGGCGTGCCGATCATCGCGTCGGTGTGAATGATTTGTCGCTGCAAGTTGGCGTTTTCGACCCGGTCGTCATCAATGACACCGATCGTGCCGACACCCGCCCCGGCCAGATACATCAGCGCCGGCGCACCAAGCCCGCCCGCTCCGATTACCAGCACGCGCGCATCCCGCAGCCGCTTTTGCCCGCTGCCGCCAATTTCACGCAGCACAATGTGGCGGGCATAACGGTCAAGCTCGGTTTCTGTGAACTTGGCCGGACGATCCGCAGGGACATCACTGACCGGCGTGCTGCGGGCCTTGAGCCGTTTCAGAATCGCACGGTAACCCATGACAATTGCGGCACTGCCCAAAAGGAAAAACCACACCTGCGCCGAGCCGCCCGTTGCCATCCTGACCGGATTGCCGTCCGGCAAAACCGTATGGGCCAGCAACACCGCCACCATCAAAAGCCCGATCAGAGCCCAGCGCCCCCGCCCGGGCAGCTTCATCATATGACCGATGCCCCAAAGCAGTCCGGCCAGTCCAAACACCAAAATCATCAGCTTACTCCGGTTGACCCAAAACCACCCGCGCCGCGCATCGTCTCTGACAGGCTTTGCGCCGCCTGAAACTTTGCCTGCACAACCGGCGCGACAACAATTTGCGCAATCCTGTCGCCATGACGGATCAAAACGGGCTCTGTGCCGTGGTTTATCAAAATGACGCCCAGCGGGCCGCGGTAATCACTGTCGATCGTGCCCGGCGCGTTCAACACCGCCACCCCGTGCCGCAAGGCCAGACCGGAGCGCGCGCGCACCTGTGCCTCGAACCCTGGCGGGATCTCGATCCGCAAGCCCGTCGGCACCAGACGCCGCGCCATCGGGTCCAGAACAATGCCGCCCGACCGCTCTGCCTCGGTTAGATTCGCACCGGTCAGATTGGCCCGCAGGTCCGCCCCCGCCGCACCCGCAGTTTCATACTCCGGCAAGCCCAGCGCGGTATCGGCCCCCGGCTCCCAGACACAGCGCACCAGCGGCGTCATGCGAAAGCCTGCGCGATGCGCGCCGCAAGCCGGCGGGCGACCTCGTCCTTGCCAAGGCGCGGCCACCCTTCGGTGCCATCGGCCGTGATAAGTGTCACCTCGTTCTCGGTGCCGCCCATGATCCCCGTCCCTTCGGTGACATCATTCGCCACGATCCAGTCACAGCCCTTGCGCAGGCGTTTTGCCGTGGCATGCGCCACAACGTCGTCAGTTTCCGCCGCAAACCCGACCACCAGCGCGGGGCGCTGCGGCCCTTTTGAAACTGTCGCAAGGATATCGGGGTTCTCGGTCAGCTTGAGATCCGGCAAAATACCGCTGCCGTCTTTCTTCATCTTTGATCCCGCCGCATTCTGCGTGCGCCAATCCGCAACCGCGGCGGCAAAAACACCGATATCGGCAGGCAAGGCCGCCTCGACCGCGTGCTGCATCTGAAGCGCGGTCTCGACCCGCACAACCTGCACCCCGACAGGCGGCGCAACCGTTGCAGGCCCCGTGACGAACGTAACCTGTGCGCCCAGATCGCGCAGCGCCGCCGCGATAGCAGTACCTTGCGCACCGGACGAGCGGTTCGCGATATAGCGGACAGGGTCGATCGGCTCGTGGGTCGGGCCAGAGGTGACCACGGCGCGGCGCCCTTTGAGCGGACCACCCCCCAGCACCCGGGAGGCCGCGTCGATGATCACAGGCACCTCCGCCATGCGTCCGGGGCCGAATTCGCCACACGCCATGGTGCCCTCGTCGGGGCCGACAATCACGATGTCATCGCCCTGAAGCGTCGCAAGGTTGCGCACGGTCGCCGGATGCTCCCACATGCGCACATTCATCGAGGGCGCGATCAAAACCCGTTTGTCTGTCGCCAATAACAGGGTCGAGGCCAGATCATTGGCCAGCCCGTTGGCCATTTTCGCCATTAAATCTGCCGTTGCAGGGGCCACGACAATCAGATCGGCGGCGCGCGACAGTTCGATGTGGCCCATCTCGGCCTCGTCCGTCAGATCGAACAAATCACGGTACACCTTTGCACCGGCAAGCGCGGACACCGACAGCGGCGTGACAAACTGCTCGGCCGAGCGGGTCAGAACAGGCGTTACCGCCGCCCCCTGTTCCCGAAGACGCCGGATCAGGTCAAGCGATTTGAACGCGGCAATCCCGCCGCTGATAATCAACAGAATATGT
>JBLHUT010000253.1:0-5011 GCA_047629975.1 Paracoccaceae bacterium | reverse complement strand
CAACCATGTGAGAGCTAGGATCGGAACCGTGTATGCAATTGAAACCCCAAGGACAAGGGCATCGCCGTTTGTGATGTTGATCCCGATGCTGTTGGCGCAGCGTGGGTTTTTGTTTTTGTGGGTACCGGTCTTCCTTGCCATCGGGATCGGGGGCTACTTCAGTCTGCGGTTCGAGCCGGAGATGTGGCATTATAGCGTAGCCGCCGCTGCAATTGTGACGTTAGGAGCGCTGGCTTGGTTTGGCGGCGAAGCATTCGGGCCTGTTTTTGCGGCAATTGCCTGTATCTTGATCGGGGCGATGTTGGCCGGCGCGCGTGCGCATTCGGTGGCGGAACCGGTGCTCGGGTTTCGGTATTACGGACCGATCGAGGGGCGTGTTGTTGCAATCGACCGCTCGGCTTCGGACAAGGTCCGGGTCACTTTGGACAGGGTCGTCTTGGCGCGGATATCTCCCGAGCGTACTCCGACACGGGTACGGGTTTCCCTGCACGGCGGCGACCAAGGCATCGACCCTGCCCCCGGCATGATCGTTATGCTGACCGGTCATTTGTCGCCGCCCGGTGGGCCGGTCGAACCCGGTGGGTTCGATTTCGGCCGTAAGGCATGGTTTGAAGGGTTGGGGGCGGTCGGCTACTCCCGCAGCCCGCTTTTGGGACTTGCACAGGCGCAACAGGGCGGTTTTGCACAGCATGTCTTTGCTCTGCGTATGGCGTTGAGTGGGGCGATCCAGAACCGTTTGGAAGGCCAGACCGGTGCTTTTGCAGCCGCAATCATTACCGGGGACCGATCGGGTATCGACCAGTCTGTGCTCGATGATCTGCGGCGCTCCAATCTGGCTCACCTGCTCGCTATCTCGGGCTTGCATATGGGCTTGATGACGGGGGTGGTTTTTGTCGCGCTGCGGGTGTTTTTGTCCTTCATTCCTCCAATAGCCTTGCGCGTACCGGTCAAGAAGATCGCAGCCGTGGGGGCCATTATGGCGGGGGTGTTCTATTTGATCTTGTCCGGGGGAAATGTCTCGACCCAACGGGCGTTTGTGATGGCGCTTGTGATGCTGGTTGCGGTTCTGCTTGACCGGCGGGCGATTTCGCTCCGGGCGGTTGCTCTTGCGGCGCTTATCGTTTTGATACTGCGCCCCGAAAGCCTTACGGGGCCTGGATTCCAGATGTCATTCGCGGCGACCACGGGGTTGGTTGCGGTTTTCGGCTGGTTGCGTGAGGCCCCCACGGACCGGTGGCGGTTGCCAAAGGTTTTGCGCCCTGTGGCGGCTGTTGTGATTTCTTCGGCAGTCGCCGGGGCGGCAACGGCACCTTTCAGTGCGGCACATTTCAATCAACTGTCGGATTACGGGCTGCTGGCAAACCTCTTGTCTGTGCCTTTGATGGGGCTTCTTGTCATGCCCGCCGCGGTGGCCAGTGCCGTGCTGGCGTTGGTCGGACTTGAGGCGCTTGGCTTGGTCGTAATGGGGGCCGGATTGGACTGGATCATGTTTGTTGCGCAAACAGTGTCCCAGATGTCCGGGGCGACGACGCCTGTCGTGACACCGGGGCCGTGGGTTTTGCCGGTACTCTCTGTCGGGTTCCTGTTTGCCATAATCTGGCAAGGAAGGGCGCGTTTGATCGGGCTTTTAGCCCTGCCGCTGGCAGTCGTATTGTGGAGCTTTGCAGAGCGTCCGGATGTCCTGATTTCCGGAAGCGGGGGACTTGTGGGCATACAAACAGCGGCAGGTCGGGTGCTGAACAAGCCAAAAGGGGACGGATTTGCAGCGCGAAGCTGGTTGGAGAACGATGGCGACAGCGCGCAACAGGCAGATGCATTCGCGCGTGTCGGGTTTTCGGGCGTCAAAGGGGATTTGTTTCTTGAACGCGGCCCTTTGCGCTTGCGGCACCTTTCTGGGCGCGGGGTCGCCCAAAGGGCGCAACAGCCCTGCGAAGCCGGTTTTCTGATTGTAACCCAAGCCCCTGACAGACCCCCCGTCGGGCCTTGTCAGGTGATCAGTCCTGATACCTTGCGATATTCCGGTGCGCTTGCCCTGACAATCGACGGGGATAAAGTGAGGGTACTTTCCAGCCGAAGCTTTTCAGGTAACAGGCTATGGACCGAAAAGAGCTTTGGTCAGTAGGTTCGGATCAAGCCCACAAGCCGCCCTTGGACCTCGACCTGATCATCACGGTAAAGCCGTGTTTCATAGGTTGGATTGGCGGCCTCCAACGCGATCATGCCGGCCTTGCGACGAAACCGTTTCAGGGTGGCTTCATGACCCTCAACAAGTGCGACGACAATATCGCCGTTTTCTGCCGTTTTGCTCTCACGGATCACAACGACGTCGCCTTCGTTGATGCCGGCGTCGATCATTGAATCGCCCTTAACCTCAAGAGCATAATGATGGCCTTTTCCAACCATCTGCCCGGGCACCGCGACGGTATGCGATACCTCCGAGATTGCGCTTATCGGCACACCTGCTGCAATGCGACCCATAATGGGCAGTTCCACCGAATGCAGCAGTACCGGTGCTGCATTGGCGGGCACAGGGGCGGGCGGCTTGCTAGGCACCCGTTCGATCATCTGCGGCTGAAATCCGTTTGTCTGTCCACCGGAAAGCATGGCGTCAGGCAGTTTGATAATCTCCAGCGCACGAGCTTTGTGGGCAAGTCGGCGGATAAACCCGCGTTCTTCCAGCGCTGTGATCAAGCGGTGAATCCCTGATTTCGATCGCAGATCGAGCGCATCTTTCATTTCGTCGAACGACGGCGGAACGCCATCCCGTTGCAGGCGCTTATGAATAAACTCAAGCAGATCAAGTTGCTTTTTGGTCAGCATAGCTGCCTCCGATAGAACATAACTGTGCGAATGTTCTGCCAGTGTTCACCTTTTGTGTCAAGTGTTCCTAGAACGGCAGGAACGAGACAATGCTTCCTTTTTCAAGCGCGCCTTGTCGGGCGGGCCTGATCATCAGGCTGTTCGCGCGTGCCAGAACGGACAGAAGTGAGCTGTCCTGACGCTCGAACGGGGTGATCCAGCCGCCTTCGAGTTGGGCGCGCATGTAATGGGCGCGCGGGCCGTTTGGCCCAAGGTCGACCGCCAACCGCGCGGTTTGAGGGGGAAGGGCCGTCGGTGTCAGCCCAAGCATCGCGCGAATGGCGGGGCGGACGAAAAGATGGGCACAGACAATTGACGAAACCGGATTTCCCGGAAGCCCGATCATCGCCATGTCAAGAACGCGCCCTGCCATCAACGGCTTGCCGGGCCGCATGGCAATCTTGTAAAAGGCCCTTTGCATTCCGAGGCTGTCGGCAACTGCGGCCACCAGATCGTGGTCTCCGACCGATGCTCCGCCTGTGGTGATCAACAAGTCGGCACCGCGCGCCATCTCAAAGCCTGACAGCAGGCTTGCTTTGGTATCGCGCGCAATGGGAAGCAGGCGCACCCGCGCGCCCTCGGCCTCGAAGAGGGCTTTGAGGGCGAAGGAGTTCGAAGCGATGATCTGGTCGGGACCAGGCGTGTCGGAGGGCATCACCAATTCGTCGCCAGTGGCCAGAATCGCAACCTCGGGGCGGCGTGATACAGTTACGTGAGGGGTGTTCATCGCGGCAATCAACGACAGGTCGTTGGCAGACAGCAGACGCGGTGCGTTCAATGTGTCCCCGACGGCAAAGTCGCCGCCCGCAGGCCGGATATAGGTCGCGTCGTCAAGCTGCGGGCGCAAGGTAATAGCGTCGCCCATGCGCTCGACGTCCTCCTGAATTATGACGCGATCGGCACCTTCAGGCACAGGCGCGCCGGTGAATATCCGCACGGCCTCGCCGGGGGACAGGGTGCCTTGATACCGGTGACCGGCTGCCGACTGACCGACCACGCGCAACGTCGCAGCAGGATGGGCATCGCGGCTGCGCACGGCATAACCGTCCATCGCCGATGCAGGAAAGGGCGGCTGCGCGCGCCGCGCGACGACGTCTGCTGCCAGCACACGCCCCGCAGATTGCGCCAACGCGACCTGCTCTACCCCGACCGGTGCGACCAGCGACAAAACATGGTCAAGCGCCTCGTCAACCGAGATCACGTGCCCGACGCCTCGAAACGGCCCGATTTCCCGCCATCTTTCAGGATAACCTTGATGCCCCCCATTTCCATTCCGCGGTCCACCGCCTTGAGCATGTCATACACCGTCAGGGCGGCTGTTGACACGGCGGTCAGCGCTTCCATCTCGACGCCCGTCTGGCCTGCGGTTTTCACGCTGGCCCGGATGCGTACACCGGGCAACCCGGGGTCGGTTTCAAGGTCCACAGTCACCTTTGTAATCGCAAGCGGATGGCACAGCGGGATCAGATCGGCCGTGCGCTTGGCCCCCATAATTCCGGCAAGCCGCGCAATGCCCAGAACATCGCCCTTTTTGGCCGTACCCTGTTGCACAAGCGCAAGTGTCTCGGGCAACATCCTGACCCAGCCACTGGCGGTGGCAATCCGGTCCGTCACGGCCTTTTCGGACACATCAACCATGTGGGCATGCCCGTCGCCGTCAAAATGGGTCAGCGGCATCACAGGCCTCCTGTCACGTTGTTTGCGGGGTTGGCCAGAAGCGCGCGTGTCGCGGTGGCGACATCTTCCTGCCGCATCAGGCTCTCTCCGATCAAGAAGCAATTGGCCCCGAATGCCGAGACTGTTGCCAGATCAGCGGGTGTCGAGAGGCCGGATTCCGAAATCACCATCCGGCCCTCGGGCACCCTGCGGGCAAGATCCTTGGTGGTCTGGAGCGTGGTCTCGAATGTGTTGAGGTCGCGGTTGTTGATCCCGATCATGGGCGAGGCAAGCAAGGTGGCCCGCTCCAGCTCGGCGGCATCGTGTACTTCGATGAGCACATCCATGCCCCACGCAATCGCCGTCGCTTCAAGCTCGGCGGCCTGCGCATCGGACACAGACGCCATGATGATCAAAATGCAATCGGCATGCAGCGCCCGCGCCTCGGCAACCTGATAGGGGTCGTACATGAAATCCTTGCGCAGCGCAGGTAGCG
>JBLHUT010000252.1:0-5022 GCA_047629975.1 Paracoccaceae bacterium | reverse complement strand
GCAAGGCACTCGGCCACGGCCTGAACCACAGCGCCTGCGATGGTCACAGGAGCCGTTGCCCCGGCCTGTCCCGCGCTCAGAAGGAGGACGGGCATGCCGATCTCGATCGCAACCTCCATGGCCTCGCAGCTTTCGGTCGCGAATTTGAGCGGAGGCACGACAAAGCAGTTCGACTGGCTGAGGAAGGGGCGCGCGCGCCATTCGGCTTCGCTTCCGGCGATGGCGTGCAGCATGGGGGCGCAGTCGCGCACATGGTCGGCGTGAACAAAACTGGAGCCGATGTGTTTGGTCGTGCCGGCTGCGGCCGCATAGACCGTGTTGAGGTCCATCAAGCGGTTGTCGCTGATGTCTCGCGGGACCATTGTGCGTTGGAAAAAGTGCACGTTATCAAGCTGGTGGACAATGCGTGCGGCATCGTGCAGGTCTTGCAAGGTGCTGTCACGGTAGACGCCTGTTACGCCGTCAACAAGGTGCACGGCCGCACCGGCGGTGCCGTAATGAACGCGTGCGCCCGACAGATCGAGGTCTTGCGAAACGTCGCGCGCGCACAGGTTAAGGCCACGCGTCGTCAGGGCGAGGGCTTCTTCGATGACCTTTGCCGGAAACCGGAGTCTGCCGTCCTCACCAAGCTTTGCGCCTGCGCCGGTCATCAGGGCGACCCCGCTGGGCGGGGCATCGCAAAGCCCGATCTCTTCAAGGACCCTGAGGGCGGCATTGTGAATTTTCGTCTGGTCGTCAGGCGTCAGCGGTGTATAGGTGCCGCCGGTCATTCCGGGCCAGATCGGGCGCGCATCAAGCGCAGGGGCCGCGGCACGATGTGCGTGTCTGGCCTTGCGACCACCGGAGCGACGGGAGGAGGGGGCGAGGGCGGTATCGGACATTCTGGTGTCTCCACTGAAAAATAAAGGGATTTGTTCAACCCTTTTGTGGAGATCCCCTTGCCGCACGTCCGCGCCGCGCGCCGATGACCAGATGGTTCAGTGTAATTTCCACGGCTCCGCGCAACAAGGCGCGGGCGCGGGAGCGATTGCACGAGAAGTAGGCTGGGCGCATCTGCGTCTTTCCAAAGGTAGGGAAAGGTTCGTCGCAAACATGTCAACCTGTCAAATAAATTCGTGTAACCGGCTTATGATTAGCCGCGTCCGATGAACGGCATTTTGGTGGCCATGATCGTCATGAATTGTATGTTTGCCGACGCAGGCAGGGTTGCCATGTGAAACACCGCATCGGCCACATCTGTAACTTCCATCATGGGCGGGGGGATGTCGGCCTGTGCGGCGATCTTTTCCAACAGCGGTGTGCGGGCATTTCCGATGTCGATTTGTCCACAAGCGATGTCAAAGGCCCGCCCGTCAAGCGATATCTGCCGTGTCAGGCCGGTAACGCCGTGCTTTGTGGCGGTATAGGCGGCGGCCCCTTCGCGAGGGGCATGTGCGCTGATTGATCCGTTGTTGATGATACGCCCGCCTTGGGGAGATTGATGGCGCATTTGTCCGAACGCTGCACGTGCGGCAAGAAACATGCCGGTCAGGTTGATATCCACGGCGCGCTTCCAGTCCTCGACCGGCACCTCGTCAAAAATTGCCGCAGGCACGAATATTCCGGCATTGTTAAAGAGCACATCCAGCTGCCCTCCACGTGCGACAAGAGTTTTCATCGCGGCTTGGATCGACCTGGTGTCGGTCACGTCACCGGGCAGGATCACGGCGTTTTCCGCTCCGTCTGCCACCTCTCGCAAGGCTTCCTCGCGTCGGGCAAACATACCCACAATCCATCCTTCTTTCAAGAACTTGCGCGCAGCCTCGGCGCCGATGCCACCGCTGGCACCGGTAATGAAAATCGTTCTAGACATCTTTAGTTTCGTCCTGTGTTTCAAGTTGCAGGGGGGCGGCCGCGCTGGGCAGGTCATCGGTGATCAGGGGGGTGGTGGGCTTGGACAACCTGTAGCGGGTGACCCAGATAAGCCGCTCTTCGGCGCGCGTGATCGCGACGTAGGCAAGACGCTTCCACAGGGGGTGACCGGCTTCGATCCGGCCCATTCGGGCGGCGGCATACAGATCGGGAGAAAACACCTGAACCGTTGGCCACTGGCTGCCTTGGGCTTTGTGAATCGTCACGGCCGCCCCGTGTAAAAAGGTGGCGCCCATGCGTGCCGCAAACGGGATAAACGGCTCTTCCTCGTCAGGCATTTCAATTTTGACGATCGAGGCGGCGCTGATGCGGGGGTCTTCGGCGCCGATCACGTGCAAGCGTGAAAACCCGGGTTTGCGCCCCGGCCCAAGGTACACGACTTGTGCCCCCTTGATCAGACCACGCGCCTCTAGGTCGATGCGTTTCTTACGGTGCTTGAGGGGCAATTCAAGCCCGTCGCAAATCAACGGCTCGCCGGGCAATAATGCATCGGGCGGCGCATGATAGGCGGCGCGAAAGGCGTGGATCAACCGGATGCGCGTGGCGTTGCGCCAAACCAGCGTCGGAGACCGCGCCATCAGATCGGCCTCGACCCTTTGACCGATAACGACACGGTCGTCCTTGCGCGCGGCCTCTTCGATCATCCGCTCGAAATCCTCAAAGCCCAACTCCGGGTCGGCCAGAGCGTGGGCCAGATCGAGAATCGGGTTGTCGTCGGCCTGCCTGTGCACGCGGCTCAGGATCAGTTGGTGTTTTTTCGGCAGGGTCTCGAACACCATCGCGCCGGACTGGTTCACAGGGGCCAATTGCGCGGGATCCCCGAACAGCAAAAGCGTCGGAAAGATTTCCTTGAGGTCCTCGAACTGGCGGCTGTCGAGCATTGACGCCTCGTCGATCAAGCCGATGTCCAAAGGATCGTCGCGCCGTTTCCAGCCCGTGATAAAGTCCGACCCGCGCAGGCCGGCGGCGGCGAGTGCGCCGGGGATCGAATTGTTCTGTTGGTAAAACGCGAACGCGCGATCCAGCGCCAGATCGGCCAGCCCCTCGATTTCCGGGCGATCGCCGTTACCGGCAAGCCATTCGGCGATTTTCTCATATTGTGGGTCGTAAACGGGGGTATAAAGAATGCGGTGGATCGTGGTCGCCGGAACGCCGCGATTGCGCAGAACGCTTGCGGCCTTGTTTGTGGGCGCCAGAATTGCAAGCGTGCGGCGGTCCTTGCGGCGGCGCCCCTCCCAATCGCCCGAGACGATGTCGACCCCGATTTTCTCAAGCGATGCGGCCAGATGTGCCAGCAACAATGTCTTGCCCGATCCGGCTTTTCCGATGACGGCCAGAACGTTGGTTTTGTCATCGTGTTGCGGGGTCAGAGCCTCGTTCGTGAGGTCAACACCTACTGACGCAAGCACTTGGCTGACGCGGTCATAGGCCTCCGCCTGATCATCGGAAAATTGTAAAGTCGGCAGTTTCATGCGCCGACACTACTTGGCAATTCTGGTCAGAACCAGCGGCATTGTGTTCCTGGATCAGCCTGTTTGTGCCAGATCTGGGCGGGCGGCCTGACCGAACGACCGCTCGAACCACTGCCTGGAAATTGCGCGCGTCACGCCGACGCGGTTCAATGTCCGGGGCCAGGCTTCGGCGTTCATTTCCCACAGGCCGACACCGATCTGGTCGCGGCCTTCCCCCTTTTTGCCGATGACATCGGGTTGAACACCGTACAAACGGTAAATCCGCTCCATTCGCGGGTCAAAAACTCCGACGAAATGCGACAGATGAAAATTGGCCATCAATTCGCCCGCACCCAGAACAAGGGCTGCGGACACTTTGCGCTCGGCATTCGGCGCAAGGCAGAACCGTGTGCATTCCCAGATAAAGGGGCTTTCGATTTTGACACCGTCGGTCAGGTGGGAGAAATGGTCGTTCACCATTGTGCGTCCGACGGTTGGCAAAAACCGCATGGAGCCGCCGTGCGTGCCGTCTTCACGCTCCCAGATGATGTAGAGCGGGTTCAGATCATCATACTCGTCGCGCTCTTCGCCGTTTTCGTTCACGGACACGGCCCAGCCTAGCCTATTTTTGAATTGCTCTGCGCGATCTTTGAACATTGTATCACGAAGTTTCGGGAAGTTGGCGAGGTCGGAGCCGTGAATGTAACGAAGCATGATGTGCCTTCCTGCATAAGAACTGCACAGAAGGTACCCCCCGGATGGTTTCGCTTATCTTATCTCCCCGACGGGATTATTAAGTCAAAATCAACGACTTTCTGCGCGCCCAAGGCACGATTTGCGATTCTAGACGACGATCAACCCGTGCGACAGGGCCCTTGCGACGGCGTGGGTTGTATTAAGCGCCCCCAGTTTGTGCCGTGCCGCTTCGATGTAGACCCGCAAAGTATGCTCCGAAATACTCATTTGATCGGCTGCCTGCGCGCGGCTTAACCCTTTGGCCAGAAAGGTCATCGCGCTTAACTCGCGGGGAGACAGGTTCGCGGGGCTTTTTGTATCCGTGCCTGCTTCAAACTCCAGCGCCTTTTTGTTGAACTCGTGCGCGACCAGGATCAAATCACGCGCATTCGCATCGGTAAACTGGCTCCATTCTGCATCAGCGCAGGTGTGGCTGACTGTGAAGAGAGCAAATTGCCCTTTTGGTCCCCGGATCGGGATCGACATACCCTGATTGCCCACACCGAAAGTTACCGCTTCTTTGAAAAACAACTTTGCCGATCTGGTGGACCAGTCAAGTTGCTTCCAGTCGACGGGGTGAAAGCGTTGAAAGCAGCCCATGATTACCGGATCAATCCGCAGGTAATCTTTCTCGACATAACGATCCACCCATTCCTGACTATAGGTGCCGGCGCCGAATCTTTCTCCCAGGCTGTTGACCCAGTGATAGACGACGTGTGTGACCGGATAGTGGTCTTGCAGGGCTTCGGTTGTCGCCTGAAGATCCTCAAGCGTTGTCGCGTGCTGCAATTGGTAAATGTGTGTTTCCAGATTGGCATGCATTCGTGGTTTTCTCACCCGCTGTCATTTTCCGCTTCGCCGAAAGCTCGGATGCTGCCACTAGCACTGTATCATCAAGATGATCAGCAAGAGTGTTAAGGCCGTT
>JBLHUT010000251.1:0-5039 GCA_047629975.1 Paracoccaceae bacterium | reverse complement strand
GACGAGCGCCCGCCGCATTATTGACGGGTGCCAAACACGGCCGCGCCACAACGCCCGGCCGTGCATACACTATTTGGTGCCAAACATCCTGTCGCCCGCATCACCAAGGCCCGGCACGATATACCCATGCTCGTTCAACCGCTCGTCAAGGGCTGCGGTAACGATAGGCACATCCGGGTGGGCTTCTTTCATGCGCGCAACCCCTTCGGGGGCCGCAAGCAGGCACAAAAAGCGGATATTCGTGGCACCCGCTTCCTTGAGCAGGTCAATTGCGGCGGCTGATGAATTGCCCGTCGCCAGCATCGGATCCACCGCAATCACTAGCCGTTCATCAAGCTCGGTCGGGACTTTGAAATAATATTGCACCGGCAAAAGCGTTTCTTCATCGCGGTAAAGACCGACAAAGCCCACCCGCGCCGAAGGGATCAGTTCCAGCATCCCGTCCAGCAAACCATTGCCCGCCCGCAGGATCGAAATCAGCGCCAACTTGCGCCCGTCCAGCACCGGCGCCTCCATTTCGCACATCGGCGTTTCGATACGGCGCATCGTCATTTCAAGTGAACGCGTGATCTCGTAAGCCAGAAGCTGGCTGATTTCGCGCAAAAGCTGGCGGAATACCGCCGTAGAGGTGTCTTTGTCACGCATCAAGGTCAGCTTGTGCTGCACCAAAGGGTGATTAACAACGGTCAGATGCGGCAGCGGGGCGGGATCGGTCATGTAGTCTCCAATGTCTTTATCAATGCAGCGCGGGTTTTGGGGTCGCAAAACGCCGCTTTGGCCGAGGCCAGTGTTATTTCGTCAAAATCGTCTTCGTTCCATCCAAACGTATCGGCCAGACGCTCGAACTCTTGTGTCATGGTGGTGTGGAAAAACGGCGGATCATCCGTCGAGATCGTGATAGGCACCCCGGCAGCACGCAACTTTTCGATCGGATGATCCGACAGGCGTTTGTAAACGCCCAGCGCAATGTTGCTGCCTGGACAAACCTCCAGCACGATGGCGTTTTCCGCCAGATAATCCACAAGCCGCGGATCCTCGATCGCCCGCACACCGTGGCCGATCCGCTCGACCCCGAGATCGTCGAGGCAATCGCGCACCGATTGCGGCCCGCCCCATTCACCCGCATGCGCCGTCAGGTGCAGCCCCGCTTCACGGGCGCAATCGAACGCCCATTTGAAATCCTTGGGCTTGCCCACGGCCTCGGCCCCTGCAATGCCGAACCCGACAATCCAGTTCCCTGCCGTCTCGGCGGCACATCGCGCCACAGGGCGCGACCGCTCCGGCCCGAAATGGCGGATACAAGTCACGATCCCGCGCAAGGTGATCGTGTCGGCCATGGCGTCGGCGGTCTCTTGGATCGCCAGCAGATACTCGCGCCATGCCCCCACATCACCGCCACCACAAAAATCGGGGCTCAAAAAGGTTTCGGCATAAACCACACCATTTTCGGCACATTGCTCAAGCACCGCACGGGTGAGGCGCGCGTAATCCTCGGGACTTTTCAAGGCTTCGGTCGCCGCCTCGTAGACCTTCAGGAACTCGTTAAAATCACGATAGGCGTAATGCCCGTGTTCGTCGAACACCCCGTCCAGCCGCATGCCTTTTTCCTGCGCCAAGCCGCGAATGAAAGCAGGCGGTGCCGCCCCTTCCAGATGCAGATGCAGTTCAACCTTCTTGATGTCTTTCACAGAAACGACCTCCCCGGCCCTTTGGATGGTACACCAAGGTGGTGCGCAATACTGACCCCGACATCAGCGAAACCGACAAGGCCGACCGTTCCCGCCCCCTTGCCATGGACCAGCACCGGCACGCGTTCGCGGGTGTGATCGGTGCCGGGCCATGTCGGGTCGTTGCCGTGATCGGCCGTCACCAAAACAAGATCCCCCGGGCGCGCCCGCCCGACAAACCGCCCCAACCACGCATCGAACCGTTCCAACGCGCGCGCATATCCCGACACATCCCGGCGATGCCCGAACAGGCTGTCAAACTCCACCAGATTGGCAAATACCAGACTGCCATCCGTGGCCTCTTTCATCAGATCATCAAGATGCGTCATCAGTGTCGCATCGTCCCCTTTGCGCACTTCGTCAATCCCGCGACCTGAAAAAATATCTCCGATCTTGCCAACGCCGTAAACCGTGCACCCCGCCGCCTGCACCCAATCGCACAGCGTCGGTGCAGGCGGGGCCACCGCGAAGTCATGCCGGTTGCCGGTACGGGTGAACCCTTGCGCGACGCTCCCCGCAAATGGCCGGGCGATCACCCTGCCGACGCGCATCGCGTGCAGCGCGGGCGCAAGGGCGGCGCACAAATCCAACAGACGCTGCAGGCCGAAATGCTCCTCGTGGGCGGCAATCTGGAAAACACTGTCCGAGGACGTGTAGCAAATCGGCCACCCCGTCTCCAGATGCCGCGCGCCCAGCTGCTCGAGTATCGCGGTGCCCGACGCGTGACAATTGCCCAAGGTGCCTGTCGTGCCCGCAAGACGACAGACGTCGTGCATCAACTCCGCCGGAAAGGCGGGGTCGGTGCGCGGGAAATAATGCCAGTCCCACGGCACCGGAACCCCCGCCAACTCCCAATGGCCTGACGGGGTGTCTTTGCCGCTCGATACTTCGGTGGCCGCCCCCCAAAGGCCGCGGGCCTCCATCGACACACCCGGCATCGGGTCGCCCGAGGCAAGCGCCACAGCACGCCCAAGCCCCAAATCCGCCATGTTCGGCACAAAAAGTGGCCCGCTGCGCCCACCATCCGCCACATCGTCGGCTCCGCCTGCGGCACAGGCCTGCGCAATATGTGCCAGCGTGTTTGCGCCCGGATCACCAAATGCAACCGCATCGGGCGCCCCACCACAGCCAACCGAATCAATCACAATCAAAAAGGCACGACGCCCCTTTGGCGGCATGGTTTCGTCACGCACCGTCATCCCACACTCCCGTACACAAGCGTTGGCGGATCCAATGCCACCACTCCAATGCTATAGGCTTTGACCATCGCATCCTCGGCGCGGTCCGCATCCGCTTCGCTTGCCGCATGGATCACCCCCAGCGGGCGATCCTGGGCAACCTCTTCGCCAATTCCCGCCAGTTCCGAAAGCCCGACGGCGGGGTTTATCCGTTGCCCCGCGCGCGTGCGCCCCCCCCCAAGACCGACGACAATCTGACCAAGCGATTGCGCATCCACACGCGCCACAAATCCCGCACGGTCGGCAAAAACACTGCGCGTGACAGGCGCCCCAGGCAACCGGTCCCGCCACCGCTCCACGAAATCAAGCGGGCCACCCAAAGCGGCGACCATCTCTCCGAATTTCTCTGCCGCGGCACCGCTGGACAAAACGGCACTGATCTCGTTGGCGCCGTGCTGCGGGGACAAAACCATCCCCGAACCGAACAGCAATGCCCCCCCCAGTTGCGCCGACAACTCCCACAAGGCGTGGGTGACACCGGTACAGGTCAGCGTCTCCATGACCTCGCAAATCTCGAGCGCATTGCCCGCCGCCGTCACAAGCGGCTGCGACATGTCCGTGATCAAAGCCGTGGTCGGGCATCCCGCCCCGTTGGCTGTTTCGACCAAGGCCCGCGCCAGCGCCTCGGCCTGCGCATGGGTTTTCATAAACGCGCCAGAGCCGACTTTGACATCAAGCACCAACGCCTCGGGCCCCGCCGCCAGCTTTTTCGACAGGATCGAACCGGTGATCAGATCAAGGCTCTCGACCGTCGCTGTCAGATCACGGACCCCGTAAAGCCGCCTGTCAGACGGGGCGATACCATCAGTTGCACCGACAATGGCACAGCCCACATCGCGCACCACAGTGCCCAGCCGTTCGGCACTGATCTCGACCTTGTAGCCCGGGATCGCCTCCAGCTTGTCGAGCGTGCCGCCCGTATGCCCCAGACCACGACCCGAAATCATCGGAACGTAGGCCCCGCAAGCCGCAAGCGCCGGCGCAAGCACAAGCGACACACAATCGCCCACGCCCCCCGTCGAATGTTTGTCCACAACCGGCCCGGGCAGATCCCATGTCATAACCGATCCGCTGTCGCGCATCCCCAAGGTGAATGCAACGCGCGCCTCGGGCGTCAAAGGAGCGCGACAAATGCCCATCGCAAACGCGCCCGCCTGAGCATCACTCACAGCATCCGTTGCCAAAGCCCGCGCGAACCACGCGGCTTTTGCAGCACTGATCGACCGCCCGTCACGCAAATCCGCAAGGATATCGCGGGCCTCCACCCGCTAGCTCGCGACCATATGGCCGGCGTCGAACGCGCCGGGCAATAATTCCGATACGGTCGCACACTTTTGTGCCCCCGACGTCGTGGCCATCGTAACCTGCACATCGCCTGCTGCAAACTCGGCAAGTTTCTGACGGCACCCGCCGCAGGGCGGCACCGGGCCGGGGCTATCGGCAATGACGGCCACTTCGGAAATCACGTATTCTCCGGCGGCAACCATTGCGGCAATCGCACCGGCTTCGGCACAAGTCCCTTCCGGATAGGCGACATTCTCGACATTGCAGCCCACATAAACCCCGCCCGAAGGAGTGCGTATCGCCGCGCCGACCTTGAAGTTCGAATAGGGAACATGAGCATTTTCACGCACCGCGCGGGCTGCCGAAACCAGTTCCAGTGCAGAGGTCTTGCCTAGCATATCAAATTTTCTCCTGCGCCAAAACCGCGGTTGCGGCTGGTCCCGCGCCTACTGTGGCGACGCACCGCGCCGGTTGCAAGCAGGGCACCGCGTGACTGCCGTTTTTTCCATGCCACGTTTGTGAGCCCAGTGTTTTGACCCGGTGTTTTGGCCCATTGTCTAGACCAAGTGCGCGGGACCTTATGCGACTAAGCCCTGTACGTATTGACCCAATGCTCGATCAATCGCATTTGCAACATGCGCGACCGTCCTGCCCAAGCCCGGCCACCACGGGGCCGTTCGCGGTCCTGCGGACGGATGGCGGCGCGGCGCTCCGGCTCGGCCGTCAGGATCGTGAACGCAAGGTCCCGCCCGTCAGGCACCGTCACATACCCCGCAAGGGCCGACACAAA
>JBLHUT010000250.1:0-5071 GCA_047629975.1 Paracoccaceae bacterium | reverse complement strand
AAGCGCACCGACCTTGTGGCCCATGCGCGACAAAGCCGTTGCCACGTGCATCGAGACGGTCGACTTTCCCGCACCGCCCTTTTCATTTCCGACAACGATAATATGCGCCATTCGCTGTCCTGCTTTTGCTGCTGGTTGAACGTTTGGAGAACACTATTGTGTGGCGGCGCAAGAGGAAAGTGCCAGACTGGCCAAGAAACCGGATTACTCATGATTTTTGGAAAATATAGGAGAGCGTCGAGGAGCGCGTGGTCATGAGGTCCATAAACAGAAAAACGCCGCCCCGAGGGGCGGCGCAATTGCCTTGAAACAAGAGGTCTGATCAGAAACCAAGACCTTCGTACTTCTTTTTGAACTTCGAAACACGGCCGCCGGTGTCCATCAGCTTGGTGTTGCCGCCGGTCCATGCAGGGTGCACGGTCGGGTCAATATCAAGCGACAGTTGAGCGCCTTCGGTGCTCCATGTGGACTTCATTTCCAGCAGTGTGCCATCGGTCATCTTTACGCTGATGATGTGGTACTCGGGGTGCAGATCTTTTTTCATCGTGCCGATCCTTTAGCTTTTTGCAGGCTTGTAGGTTGTATTCTCTGAAATACGCGCGGACTTGCCACGACGCGAGCGCAGATAATACAGCTTGGCACGGCGCACACGGCCGCGACGCACAACAGTAATGCTGTCGATGTTGGTGGAGTGCAACGGGAAGACCCGCTCAACGCCCTCGCCAAAGGAAATCTTGCGCACGGTGAACGAGCCGGCAATGCCGACGCCATTTTTACGCGCGATGCAGACGCCTTCGTAGTTCTGAACACGTGTACGCGTGCCCTCGGTCACTTTGAAGCCGACGCGAATGGTGTCGCCGGCTCTGAAATCGGGAAGCTCTTTGGCAAGTGCGGCGACCTGCTCTGCTTCAATCTCTGCGATCAGGTTCATCTGAATCACTCCTTGAATGTGCCCACGGTTTTTTCCGTGAAGATGTGCGCGCCTCAAGAGCTTGTGGTCTTCGCCGGGCTCTGGTGATCCACGCCCGCCCGAGATCAAGGCGACATTACTTTTTGCCCGAAGGCTGCGCATTTCCGAATATCACCTTACCGTCAGGGCCAAACAGGGAAGAACCCGCCCAACCGCAACATCGATATCCGACACTGGCGCAAACACCCCGAAAACATGCGCACCGAAAAGGGGCGCAAGACGAATCCGGAATGAACGTCGTATAGGCGTGAAAAGCGTTGTGATCAAGCCGTTTGATCAGGGTCGCTGGCGTCTTTCACACCTTGAAGAGCCTGCCACAGATCGGGGCGGCGGGTGCGGGTCAGGGCTTCGGCCTGCTCGCGGCGCCACTTGGCAATCAGGGCGTGATTTCCGGACAAAAGAACGGGTGGAATGGCACGGTCCTGCCAGTCTGCGGGTTTGGTGTACTGAGGGTGTTCCAGCAGCCCCTCCGAGAAACTTTCTTCTTCGATCGACGCTTCGTTTCCCAACACTCCGGGCAGCAAGCGCACAGTCGCATCAATCATCGCTTGCGCTGCAATTTCCCCGCCTGACAGCACAAAATCACCCAGGCTGATTTCTTCCACCTCGAACGCATCGAGAACCCTTTGGTCAACCCCCTCGAACCGGCCGCACAACATCGTTATCCCGTCGGCGCGGGCCCAACGCCGGGCTGTGGCCTGATCAAATCTGCGCCCGCGGGGCGACAGATAGACCACGGGCCACGCGCTGCGGTCCGTCGGGGTGCTGCGTGCCGCATGCGTCAGGGCGCGCGCGACCACATCGGCGCGCAGCACCATGCCCGCGCCGCCCCCCGCCGGTGTGTCATCGACATTGCGATGCTTGGTAAGGCCGAACGTGCGCAGGTCGATGGGATCGAGAGCCCATTTGCCGTCCTGCAGAGCCTTACCAGTCAACGACTCTCCGAGCACGCCGGGAAAAGCGTCTGGAAACAGGGTGATGATCCGGGCTGCCCAGGCACCTTTGAGGCGGGGTGTCGCCCCCATCAGGTCACGGGGTTTGATCGAGGCGCTGATCGAGAGCCGGCCGTGGGACCGCGACGGCGCAGACCCGCTGGCCGCCGATACCGGGGTATCATCGTTTTCGGTCGGGTCGGTCATGGCGTCGCGGCTTTCTGTGGCAGGAGATTAATCGTCGGCTTCTGGTGCTGTGGTGTCGTCGTCCAAAAGCATGCCTTCGGGCGGGTCAATCACAATGCGTCCTGCCCCAAGGTCAACCGTCGGGACAATCGCCAGCGTGAAAGGGAGCAAAACAGTCGCCTTGAGCGAGGGCCCTCCGATTTCGATCAGATCACCGGCCCCGTGGTCATGCACGGCCCGCACAGTTCCGATCAGGGTGCCGCCGGTGTCACGCACCTCAAGCCCTATCAGATCTGCGTGGTAGTATTCGTCGTCGGGTAGATCGGGCAGAACCGAGCGTTCGGCATAAAGCCGCGCGCCTTTCAGGGCGTCTGCTTCCTCTTTTGTCGCGATCCCGGACAGGCGCGCCGAAAAGCCGTTTTTGACAGCGCGCTGAAGCACTATCTCGAACTGCCGGGTGCCATCCTCGTTGGACAGCGGCCCATAAGAAGCGACATCCTCGGGTTGGGCACAAAAACTCTTGAGCCGAACATCCCCGCGCACCCCGTAGGATCCGCCGATCGCGGCTATGCAAACGCGGGTTTCAGACATGAAGGTCCCTGAAAGTTAAGCACAAAAAGGCTCTTGAGGGGGCTTGGTTGCACCCCCTCAAGAGTATTCGATTACTCCGCAGCAGCAGGCTCTGCAGCAGCGGCGGCCTTTGCGGCCTTTTCTTCAGCCCGATCGGTAGCTTTTTTGCCGGGAAGCGCCTTCTTGGGGTTGCTGCGCTCGACCTTTGGGATAACGCCGGCAGCTTCCAGAAAACGGCTGACACGATCGGTGGGCTGTGCGCCCTCGGACAACCAGTGCTGAACGCGCTCCACATCCATAATAACCCGCTCTTCGCTGTCCTTGGCCAACAAGGGGTTATAGGTGCCGAGCTTTTCGATGAAACGGCCGTCGCGGGCCATGCGGCTGTCAGCAGCAACGATCCGGTAAACAGGGCGCTTTTTTGAGCCGCCACGGGCGAGACGAATTTTCATAGCCATTTGGTTTTCTCCTTTGGATGGCGTTTTCGGTGGGAATGTTCCACCGGAGTATCTGTTAAGATTTGTGTTTGTTGTGGTGCAGTATGACTTCCTGAATGATGAAATTCAGAAAGTCGCGGGCAAATTCGGGGTCGAGGTCCGCTTGCTTTGCAAGCTCCTCAAGACGGGCAATCTGGGTGGCTTCGCGGGACGGATCGGACGCTGGAAGGCTGTGCTCTGCTTTGAGCTGGCCAACGGCCTGAGTGTGCTTGAACCGCTCGCCCAACGTGTAGACAAGAATCGCATCGAGCCGGTCAATGCTGGCACGGTGGTCTTTTAGCACCTCGGCGGCGCGGGTTACGGCGTCGGTCATGCGAGGGTCCTTTCGGCGCAATAGCGATAAACACGGGTGTCGGGCGACGGGGCTTGTGCGTTGGTGTCCAGCGTGGCCCCCAACCGCAGGGCAAGCCGCTCGCCGCGGATGTTTCCCCGCACGATATAGCTGACCAACGTCGGCAGACCGGCATCGGCAAACGCCCAGTCCCGCAGACGGCTTGCGGCCTCGAACGCGACAGAGCGCCCTTCGGACGCGCCGGTCACGATCCAGCCCATTTCCGGCTCGGGGCAAGCGGGGTGGCGCGACACGCCAACCAGTCCGGCAAACCGTCGTGCGGCCCGTTCGATCACCACAAAGGGGCCGACGCCGTGCAAAACCCACTCTGCAATGTTCACGCAATAATCGGTCCATGCTGCGGTCCGGTCAAACGGGCCGCGCAGAAAAGCCGCGCGTCCAGAGGCCAGAAGAGCCGCGTAATCGGCAAAATCGCCAGCTTGCGGCGCACGCAGCACCAAACGCGGTGTTTCCAGTGTCGGGATTGTTACGGTTGTCATCTCGCTGTCTCCTGTCGGGCCAAGACGGCGCGCGACGGGTGACGCCAAACATCAAGGGTGCCGAAGCGCTCGTGCCTGAACGGGGCTTCCTGGGTCGCACCCAGCCGTGTTGCAACACCTTGGGAGCCGGCGTTTTTGGGGTGAACAAGGCTGATGACTGTGTCCCAGCCCAGAACGTCATAGGCATAGCTGCGCACAGCAGTCGCGGCTTCCGTAGCAAAGCCTTTGCCCTCGAATTGTTCATCCATCAGGTCATAGCCGATTTCGGGTTCCGGCCAGCCCTGCGGGTTCCACAGACCGGCCATTCCGACAAATGTGCCGGTCGCAGTCTCGTCAATGCCCCAACGCCCGTATCCCCGAAGCGCCCAGTGGCCGATCTCGACTGCCAGAAACCTCCAGACCTGCTCCGCTGTGGCAGGCCCACCGGCATATTGTGACCGTGCCGACGCGTTGAACGCGACCATCGCCGGATAATCCCGTGCCGTAAGCGGGCGCAGGGTCAGTCGGTCTGTGATCAAGATTGGCGCGGTTGTCATGGGATCAGGCCGCCCGATTCTGAGCGCGCAAGGCGTGGTCAGGATGCCGGAAGGCAATGCAATCGCTGTCTTGCGGGATCATGGCCATAGGATCGATCACAGCACCCATCTGGCGAACAAGCGTTATCGCGGCACGGTCTTCGGCACGGATATAGCTGACAATATTGTGCCAGCCCAACGCCGATTGCGCAAAGTCGCGCAGTGCCAACCCGGACTCGACAGCAAGGCTCTGGATATTGTCCTGAGCGCCCCAGAATTGCCATGCAAGCTCTGGTTCCGGCCATCCCGAGGGCTGCCAGGGGCCGGCAATACCGATCGCGTCGGTGCTGCCTTGGGGCACAACCGCAAACAGGCCGAACCCGCGCAATTCCCACTGGCTCAGAAAAGCGGTCATATAACGACGCGCACGTCCGGCCCCGAAACCGCCCGAGACCATCGGCGCCTGACGGCTGCCAAAAAACCTCAGGGCCGCGCGTGTGTCGGCTCCGTTGGGGCGGCGCAGAAAAAGCCGTTCTGTCTCGATCAAAGGGGTCAGCATGACCGCAGGCT
>JBLHUT010000249.1:0-5153 GCA_047629975.1 Paracoccaceae bacterium | reverse complement strand
AATTGGTTGTCCAGTGTCTCGTACTCGCGCCATGTTTTGGCCGCGCGTGCGCCGTTACAGATACGGGTCAGTTGCTCCATCTGCTCGCTGGACGAATGCATGGCGGCTTCTGCGGCCAAAGTCGGTTCCATCAGGCGTCTGGCGCGCATCATCTCGAAAGGCGGAATGTGGCGCGCAAGGTCGGCTATCGACTGCATATTTGGGCCGGTCGTGCCGCTGCCCATGAATGTGCCACGTCCGACGTGCCGCCAGATCACGCCCTCCGCTTCGAGCACGGCAAAGGCCTTGCGCAGCTCGGCGCGGGTGACACCAAGTTCCTCGCATAACAATCGCTCGGCTGGCAGCCGGTCGTTGGGGCGAAAATGCGACTGTGCCAAAAAGGCGCGCAGCTGCACCAATGTTGCATTCTTGGCGCTTGAGTCTTTTGGCAAAACGGAGCCTTTCGTTGAAAATTGGGTAAACCAATTATGCGATTGATTTTAACCAAAGCAGGTGCGAATGCAAGAGAGCTTTGACGGAGCCTGCCACTTCAAAGCACGTCAGTCGAACTGGAATACGATTTTTCGCCGATTTTTTTCGTATAAATATGATTTTTTCGACGCTTTAGGCCGTTTTTTAATCGACACTCAACAGAAAGACGGATTGATAAAGTATTTGTGAATTGGAAAAAATTGGGTTACCTATCTCGGATAAACATCGACTCAATGGACTTGGGCGCAAAAGATCTCCGAAGAGACGGAGAAAATTCTGGGAGGAATTTCTAATGAACTTTTCACTAAAAGTGGTCACGACCGCCGTGGCGCTGTCGGTATCGACACTGGCGCTCGCAAGTGGTGCGTTTGCCGCTGACAAGGTGCGTGTGGCACTTGGCGATGTGGCTTCTGTCGAAACGCTGGCTTTTCTGGTCGCACTGGAGCGGGCCAAGGAAAAGGGGCTTGATTACGAGCTGACAACCTTTTCGAAAGAAGAACTGGCGATCCAGACGATCATCAGTGGACAGATGGATATCGGTATCGGCACACCCTATTCGGTGATCCAGAAATCCAAGGCTCCGATCCGGAATTTCTTCCAGCTTTCCAAGCTGGTGTTCTTTCCTGTCGCCGAAACAAAGTACACCTCGTGGGCGGATATGGACGGCGAGCCGATCACGCTGCATTCGCGCGGTGGTGGAACCGATGCGATTGCCAACATTATCGAAAAGCGTGAAGGCATCGAATTCGGGCCACGCTCCTATGTGCCGGGATCCGAGAACCGGATCATTGCGATGATCAAGGGGCAGGTGAACGCGTCGATCGTTGATCTCAACAACAAAAACATCCTGATGGGCCGGGCTGCGGACCGCTTTGGTGTGCTGCCGATGTTCGAGGTGCTGGCAAGTGACGAGGTCCTGTTCGCCAACAAGGACTGGATGGATGCCAACCCCGAGGTCATCAGCACGCTGGTTGACTCGCTGTTGGAAACCTGGCGTGATGTGACAGCCGACCCGACAATCGTCGACAGGGAGCGGGTGAAGTACAACCTGCTGTCCGATCTGCCGTCCGAACTGTTGACCGGTGTCGATGCCTATTATGCCGAAGCGGTTGCTGGCGGGCTGTATAATCCCAACGGGGGCGGCGAACAGGCCGCACTTGCCGATTTCGAATTCTACTCTGAATCAGGCCAGTTGACTGGCGACATCTCGACATTCGAGGTTGCCGACTTCTGGAATCTTGGTCCGCTTGATGCGGCCATCGCGAAAGCGGACAAGTAATCCTGCTCTTCTTTTCCCGGCGCACCGCAACAGGTTTGCGCCGGGATTGCCTTTTGGCACAAAAATACGGATCCCAATTTTATGGTTGAATTCTGGACAAGCGCGCGGACGCTTAAGTATCTGTCGTTTCTGATTGTCTTTGCTGCGTGGGAATTTGCAGGTCGTGTGCCCGTAAGCCCTGCATTCCCGACATTTCTGGAAACGATGCTGGCCCTTTGGGGAATGATCGCGGATGGCGCGATGGCGAAAGCTCTGCCTGAAACGCTGGTGCCGTTGGTGATTGGCATGGCGATCTCGGGTGTTCTGGGGGTTGCGATCGGGGTTTCGATGGGCCTGTCGCGGCTTGCGGAATGGTTTGGCGGCCCGATCTTTATCGTGGCGCAATCGGCTCCGCTTGCGGCGTTGGTGCCGTTGCTGGTGCTTGCGTACGGGATCGGTCTGACATCCAAGGTGATCGTCGTGTGCATCATGGCTATGCCGGTGATTGTGCTCAACTCCGCCAACGCGGTGCGTCACACGCCGCAGTCTCTCAAGGAAATGGGGCAGGCCTTTCAGGGCACTCGCTGGCAGATTATCAAACAGATTATCCTGCCTGCCGCCTCGCCCGTTATCTTCTCGGGTCTGCGTCTGGGGGCTTCGGCGGGGTTTATCGGTGCTATTCTGGCCGAGCTTTACATCACCCCCACGGGGATTGGCGACCTGATCACCTATAACCAGTCAATCGCGGATTACGCGGCAATGTATGCTGCGATCTTCACGATCATCGTGCTGGCAGTTGCCTTTCTTGATATCCTTGAAAAGGCAGAATTTATTTTGTTCCGACCAGATAAGAGGGTTGTAAAATGACCGCACTCGCTTCGACAATCGCCGACAAATCCGCGCAGGACGCCGGACCGGCCGTTTCGGTCAAAGGTGTCTCAAAGATGTACCCCGGCGGGGTGCAGGCGCTTAACCAGATGTCGCTGGATTTTCCCAAGGGCCAGTTGACCTCTTTGCTCGGGCCTTCGGGGTGCGGTAAAACCACTTTGCTCAAAATCATCGCAGGTCTGCTGGATGCGACCTCTGGCGAGGTTCTGGTAAATGGCAAGCCGGTCACAGGGCCGGGGCCGGACCGCGCATTCGTGTTTCAGGACTTTGCCCTGATGCCGTGGGCCAGTGTGATCCGAAATGTGGCTTTCGGGCTGGAATTGCGCGGTGTGGCCAAATCAGAGCGCGAAGCCATCGCCGAGAAATACATCCGCGAGGTCGGCCTTGGCGGGTTCGAGTTGAAATTCCCGCACGAGCTTTCGGGGGGGATGCGGCAGCGGGTCGGGCTGGCACGCGCGCTGGCAGTGGATGCCGATGTCTTGTTGATGGACGAGCCGTTTTCAGCGGTCGACGAGCAAACCCGCCGCAAGTTTCAGGAAGACATGCTGCGGTTGGTCGAGGTCGAGCAAAAGACCTTTATCTTTGTCACCCACTCCATCGAGGAAGCTGTCTATGTCTCTGACCAGATTGCTCTTTTGCTGGCACGTCCCAGTCGTGTGGCCGAAGTGATCCGGCCTGAAATCAACCGCAACATCGCCCCTGATGCTATCCGCCGTGATCCTGCCTATCTGGATACGGTTGAAAGCATCTGGGCGGCTTTGCGCAGTTATGTGGAATAGGGGAGCGCCGGAATGACTGTTTTTGGAGTACGCCTGCCGATGATGTCCAGTCTGTTGATCTGGGCCGTCGCGTGGGAGATCATCGGGCAGCTTGATATGACCATTCTGCTGCCCCCCCTCAGTGCGGTTTTGATCAAGATGGTCGAGATCGTGCCAACGCCGTCGTTTCTAAAGGCGTTCGGTGAAACGGCACGGGCCTTTGTGATCGGCACCAGTTTCGCCATCGTGATCGGTGTGCCGCTTGGCGTGATCATGGGCAAGAATATTCTCGTCGACCGGTTGTTGCTGCCGTGGGTCAACATGTTTCTCAGTGCGCCGCTCACCGCGTTGGTGCCGGTGTTGATGGTGTTGTTCGGGATTGGCGAGCGGACGGTAATAATCACCACGACGTTGTTCGCGATCTGGATTATCGTGCTCAACGCGCGGGCCGGGGTCAAAGCGATCTCGCCTTCGTTGGTCGAGATGTCTCAATCGTTCGGTGCGTCAGCGTGGGATGCCTTTACCAAGATCTATATCTGGGCCGCCTTACCCGAGATTATCGCCGGCGTGCGCATCGGATTTATCCGTGCGGTCAAAGGCGTGATCATCGGGCAATTGTTGGTCTCTATTGTGGGGTTCGGACGCTTGTTCGAACTTTACTCGAGCAATTTCCTGATGGAATACTTTTGGGCGCTGTTGCTGGTGCTGTTCTTTTTCGCCTTTACGCTGGCTGAATTGCTGGGTGTTCTACAGCGGAAATTCGATTATTACGCCGCCAACAGGTAGACCGCTGCACAGTTTGGACGTATCCAATAACCGACTGATCAAAAGAGGAATAATAATGACAAGCTATGTTATTGAGCCACCGAAACAGGCCGCTGCCCCGATCGAGGGTTCCGACAAGATGTTCCCCGTCCGCCGCATTTATTGCATTGGCCGCAATTATGCCGACCACGCGATTGAAATGGGTCACGATCCTGACAAAGAAGCGCCGTTCTTCTTTCAGAAAAACCCTGACAATATGGATTTCACAGGCGAGTTTCCCTATCCTCCGAAATCCTCGAACGTGCATTTCGAAATGGAGCTGGTTGTCGCACTGAAAAGTGGTGGTCGTGATATCGCGATCGAGGATGCGATGGATCACGTCTGGGGCTACGGGCTGGGGCTTGATATGACGCGGCGCGATTTGCAAGGCGAGATGAAGAAGGCCGGACGCCCGTGGGAGATCGGCAAAGCCTTTGAACGGTCTGCCCCGATGAGCCCGCTTTTGCCTGCTGAAAAGGTGGGTCATCCCACCGATGGAAGCCTGACGCTGCATGTGAATGGCGAATTGCGCCAGAGTGGCGATTTGAACCAGATGATCTGGAAAGTGCCAGAGATGATCAACTACCTGTCGCAGTATTATGACATTGCGGCTGGTGACATTATCATGTCCGGCACGCCCGCCGGTGTTGGCGCGATTGTCAAAGGCGATGTGATGGTTGGCGCTGTCGAGGGTGTCGGCACCTTTGAAGTCAAAGTCGTCTAGCGGCACCGATAGTAATTTATTGAAAAAGGGCCTGTGCAGTTTTCTGCACAGGCCCTTTTTCATAATGTCGCCGGTTTTGGCGTGTCAGTCCTGCATGGCTTGCTGCATGATTGCATCCGGTGTGAAGGGCATTTTGCGCATCCGGATGCCGATGGCGGCGTGTATCGCGTTTGCAATCGCCGCGATGGCGGGTCCGGGAGAGGCCTCACCGGCCCCCACCGACGGGCAGTCGGGGCGCTCGATGACGATA
>JBLHUT010000248.1:0-5172 GCA_047629975.1 Paracoccaceae bacterium | reverse complement strand
TCAGCGTTTCTGGGGGTGCCGGTCCAACGGCTGGGCGAGCGCATGGGCGTTCTGGTCGTGCAGTCAAAAGAAGCACGCGCCTATTCCGAAGATGATCTTTATGCGCTTGAAGTCGTGGCGATGGTGCTGGCCGAGATGACGGAACTGGGTGCGTTTGTGGGCGAAGGGGCTGCTTTGTCGGCACCGCACCAGCGCGCAGTTATACTACGCGGAAGTGTCGGACAGGAAGGCACCGCACAGGGCCGCGCCTATCTGCATGAACCGCGTGTTGTGATCACGAACCCTTTTTCGGATGATGCCGAAGCCGAAACGATACGTCTGCGCACGGCCGTTGATACCTTGCGGGTGTCAGTTGACGAATTGCTGTCCACCACAGAACTCAATGACAAGGAACCGACAGAAGTTCTTGAAACCTACAGGATGTTTGCAAATTCCAAAGGCTGGTTGCGGCGGATGGAAGAGGACATCGCGCGGGGTCTTTCCGCCGAAGCCGCCGTTGAAAAGGAGCAGTCTTCGGCGCGCGCCCGCATGGAGCAAGTCACCGACAGCTACCTGCGTGAACGGCTCGCGGATCTGGATGATCTGTCGAACCGTCTGCTGCGCATTCTGACCGGACAAGGCAGCCATACCGGTGCCGAGATGCCCGAAAACCCGATTCTGATTGCCCGCAACATCGGCCCCGGAGAGTTGCTCAGCTATGGTCGGGCGCTGCGCGGGATCGTGCTGGAGGAAGGGGCCGTTGGCAGCCACGCAACGATCGTGGCGCGTGCTTTGGCGATTCCGCTGGTGATCAATGCCAAACGGATCACCACCGAGGCGTTGAACGGCGACTTTATCGTGGTGGACGGCGAACAGGGGCTTGTGCATTTGCGCCCCGAAGAGTCGATCATTCAGGCCTTCAGCGACAAGATCGCGATGGAGGCAAAGGCCCAACAGCGGTATTCCTCGATCCGGCGCGTGCCCGCCGCAACGGTCGAAGGGCCGACTATTGCCCTTATGATGAACGCCGGCCTGATGGCCGATCTGCCGTCACTGTCAAGTTCGGGCGCCGAGGGCGTTGGATTGTTTCGTACCGAATTGCAGTTTCTTGTGCGCAACAAGATGCCAAAGCGCGGCGAACTGGCGGCCTTGTACACGCGGGTGCTTGATGCCGCACAGGGCAAGCCGGTTGCCTTTCGCACACTTGATATCGGCTCCGACAAGGTCCTGCCCTTCATGAAGCCACAAGACGAGCCGAACCCGGCGCTTGGTTGGCGCGCGATTCGGGTCGGGCTGGACAAAGTCGGGGTCATGCGGATGCAATTACAGGCGCTCATCCGTGCAGCCAACGGGCGCCCCCTGACCGTGATGTTCCCGTTTGTCGCACAATTCGAAGAGTTCAAAGAGGCGCGCCAGCATCTGCTTGACGAATTGGTCCGCGAAGAGAAACTTGGCCACAGATTGCCCCGCAAGGTCGAGATCGGCGCGATGCTGGAAACCCCGAGCCTTGCCTTTGCCCCGCGCCAGTTTTTTGAAATGGCTGATTTTATTTCAATCGGCGGCAATGACCTGAAGCAATTCTTTTTTGCCGCCGACCGCGAGAACGAGCGTGTACGAAAAAGATACGATACGCTGAATGTGTCGTTTCTGTCGCTGATCGAGCAAATCGTAAACCGCTGTGCGGAAGCCAACACGCCGTTGTCCTTTTGTGGCGAGGATGCCGGACGCCCTGTGGAAGCTGCCTGCTTTGCCGCGATGGGATTGCGCAGCCTGTCCATGCGGCCTGCGTCCATCGGGCCGGTCAAGCATCTGCTACGGCGCACGCGTCTTGACGGATTGCGGTCGGTGATCGAACAGGCCCGCGCAGAAGGGCATCAATCGGTGCGCGAGCCTGTTATGGAATGGCTGCGCACGCAATAAACGGGTTCAAACGTTTTCAAGTATCGACACAACGCGCCCTGTTACACCGCGCCAGTCGCCGTAGCCCAAAACACGGTCCGGGTTGGTGGGGGGCGGCATTTCAACGCCTGTGGCGCGGGTAAAACCAAAACGCTCGTAATACGGCGCGTCGCCCACCAACAGGATCCTTGACTGACCTGCCGCCGCCGCCCGTGCAATGCTTTCGATGATCAACAACGCGCCAAGCCCCTCACCTTGTCGGGTGGGATGCACCGCAACAGGCCCCAGAAGCAGCGCCTCGTGGCGGTTGCTGCCTCGCACAAGCACAGGCCAGAACCGGATCGCCCCCGCCAGTGTGCCCTCCGGGTCACGCGCGGTCAGGCTCAACCGGCCCACTTTGTCGACACCGTCGCGCAAGCGGTAGGACGAAAGCGCCTCTCGTCCCGGTGCAAAGCAAAGGTCATAAAGCGCCTCGACCTCCCACAGATCGCCGTCCGTCTCGGTGGCAATATCGTACATCCGGTCTCACAGGCTCCGCTGGCCATTAACGCTGGCGTCCGTGCTAACATAAGGCTAGCCACGGGCAAAAGAGTAAATGGAGACATTGATGTTTTACGAACCAAAAGACGGCCATGGGCTGCCGCACAATCCGTTCAATGCCATCGTGACACCGCGCCCGATCGGCTGGATCTCGAGCAGGGGAGCCGACGGGCGGGACAACCTTGCGCCGTATTCGTTTTTCAACGCCGTTGCCTATGTTCCGCCACAAGTGATGTTCGCCTCGACATCCGCCAAACCGGACCGCGGCGACACAAAAGACAGTGTCAGCAATATTCGCGAAACAGGCGTTTTTTGCGTCAATATCGTTGAATATACCGCCCGCGACGCCATGAACATCACATCGAGTGGCTTCGGGCGCGAGATTGACGAATTCGAGGCCGCAGGTCTGGAAAAGACCGCCTGCCAGACGATTGATTGTGCGCGTGTCACAGGAGCACCCGCCGCCCTTGAATGCCGGATGACACAGATTGTGCCAATCCTCGGGGAAGCGAATTTTCTGGTGCTTGGAGAGGTGACCGGTGTCTACATGCGCGACGATTGCATGAAAGACGGGATGTTCGACCTGACGACGTATCAGCCGTTGGCGCGGTTGGGGTACAAAGACTACGCCCGCGTTTCAGAACTGTTTTCCCTCAAGCGGCCCGATGAAGCTTAAACTTCGCGCGCCTTCCGACAGGTAAACGCGCCTGCCGCGACCGATCTTGGTGCGCGTGCCGCGCAAACAACCTCCCTCGACGGCGGTGGCCCGCCCCCTTACGGGGTCGGGTCCGGCTTCATCATCGGGGTGTGCGCCTCAATGGCCACCGGACAACACGCCGGTTCGCACCCCGTAATCAGCGGCAATCTGGTAGTCCGGATCATCTTCGCTGTCGACGATCAACTGCCCCGCCTTTTTCAGAAGTTTGTGGCAGTCACGGCTCAGGTGACGCAACTGGACGTTCTTGCCCAAGGCCTCGTAACGCGCAGCAACCGCTTCAATCTCGGTCAAGGCGGATTGATCGGCCACACGGCTATCGGCAAAGTCCAGAATAATCATGTCCGGGTCATTCTCGGGGTCAAGCATTTCTGCAAAAGCATCCGTCGAGCCAAAGAATAACGGCCCCTGAATCTGATATACCTTCGCGCCTTCGGGGCTCATGTAGGTCGTGGCACGAATACGGGTCGCGTTCTGCCATGCGTAGGCCAGAGCGGAAATTATCACGCCGACAACCACGGCCGTTGCAAGATCGGTCAGCACGGTGACGACCGTCACCAAAACAATGACCACGGCATCGACCAATGGCACCTTTGTCATGATTGTCAGGGACTTCCATGCGAAGGTTCCGATAACCACCATGAACATGACCCCCACAAGTGCAGCCAGCGGGATCTGTTCGATAAGCGGCGATGCAATGACAATGAAGATAAGCAGGAATAGCGCCGCCGACAGGCCCGATACCCGCGTGCGTCCACCGGATTTCACGTTGATCATCGATTGTCCGATCATTGCGCACCCGCCCATGCCACCGAAAAATCCCGTGACCGTGTTCGCGATGCCTTGCGCCAGACATTCCTGGCTGGAGCCACCGCGCTGTCCTGTGATTTCACCCACAAGGTTCAGGGTCAGCAGGCTTTCGATCAAACCGATTGCCGAAAGGATCACCGCATAGGGCAGAATAATCTGAAACGTTTCCCATGTCAGCGGCACCATCGGAATGTGGAACGCCGGCAAGCCGCCCTCGATCGAGGCAAGGTCGCCCACACGCGGCACATCGATACCAAAGGCAATCACAACCACAGCGACAATACCGATCCCGGCCAGCGGCGCGGGAATCGCCTTTGTCAGACGCGGCGTGACCCAGATAATGGCCATTGTTGCCCCGACCAGCAAAAGCATCACAACCAGCGGCGTGCCGGTCATCCAGTCGCCGCCGGTCATCCCGTGCGCCCCTGCTACAGAAGTCCCCGGAACCTTGAACTGGCTCAACTGCGCAAGAAAGATCACAATCGCAAGCCCGTTGACAAACCCAAGCATCACCGGATGCGGCACCAGCCGGATAAACTTGCCCAGTTTGAAAACACCGGCTGTAATCTGGATCAAACCCATCAAGACAACCGCCGCAAACAGATATTCGACACCGTGTTCGGCCACCAAAGCGACCATAACAACCGCCAGCGCACCAGTCGCCCCCGAAATCATTCCGGGCCGCCCACCGATCAGCGCCGTGATCAAACCGACCAGAAACGCCGCGTATAGCCCCACCAACGGATGCACCCCTGCCACGAACGCAAAGGCAACCGCCTCGGGAACAAGAGCCAGTGCAACAGTCAGACCGGCAAGAATTTCGATGCGCAGCGACATTTTTCGCAGCATTTCCCCTTCGAGCCTGAATTGGGAAAAGGTGGATTGTTTGGCAAGTTGCAGCAGGGTGCGGGGCAAATGAAAGGCCTCTTTCGGGTCGGAGAAAATGCAAGGTATCCCGAAGGCGCTCCGGGCATCATGAAGGTGAGGTATGTCAAGAAGTCTCGCTTGTACACGAGCGACAGTGAAAAGGTCAAATGCCCCCTCGCACGTTAACCTCAACCGGCCCCTAACAAGTGAGGCCACACAGCAGAACTCCGGTTTTTGGGCAATATCCACACCGCACCAACCGGGTGCCCCTTCCCGTCCGGGGTGATGCCCGATAAACTGCGCCCTGACACGCTAACAGATCGGAGACAGCATGACCCGGCCCAAAATCGGCATTATCGGTG
>JBLHUT010000247.1:0-5174 GCA_047629975.1 Paracoccaceae bacterium | reverse complement strand
GCAGCACGTCATGGCTCTTCGGGGAGTATGGCGGAATCTGCTCCATCTGAGCCTCTTTCAGCAAATACAGGTTGCCCATCAAGCCACCTTTCGTTCGGAGGCGGTGAATCAGGCAGGCGTCGTAGATTCAATCGGATCAATGGGTCCTGAGCCTATGAAAACCAATATAAACAACGTCTACGTTCGAATCAGAAAGCAGGTCAGTCAGGTCCATGGATAGTGTTGGAAACCCGTATTGTGACTGAAACTGTTTCACCAGATCTGGGTTTCGACCGTGAATGGAGTAAAGCTGGGAACCATTGCGCTTGACGATCCTAGCAATGGCCTGGTGAGGAATAAAACCTGTGCTGATAATTGCCAGATTTAGCGCCATTTTTGCCCCGAAATTCTTTTTTTATATTGCGGCGACTAAAGAAAAGAGAAGATAGGCCCCAACCTACCGTTGAAAGCGAGAACTACAACGCAGCATTGCGAAAACACGATCACTTCAGGAAAGCGATACCGTATCAATGCCTTATTTAAATTTCTCGCAACCGCCTATAGTCGGTTACAATCGGCCGATATCGTTGCCTTGCATAGAGGGTAAGTATTCAAGATTTTCAAAATAACAAACGCGCCTCGGCCCCCGAGCATTTAGCCGATATTGATATCCACGGAGATATGCAAACATCGTCGTGTCATGAATTATCTTAGTTAATTACGAAATTACGCAGCTTTCGAGGACTACGTTTTCGAAAACATCAACAAGACCAACATCGCTGAGGCGTGGACCTGCATTACAGACTAAGGACGCCCCGAACAACGCCTTGAAGACAAGGTATGGCGGCTGCCAATCCACGAGCGTGTCCAATGTTGCGCGAAGATCTGCAAATTCCTTTGCGACATCTTCAAGCGGCTGTTCACTGATAAGACCGGCAATAGGCAAAATTAGTTTCGCAACAACCTTACCGTCAGCCACGACAACAAGCCCGCCTTGCATTTCGCGTAGTGTATTCGCAGCCACGGTCATATCGTTGGGGTCACGCCCGAAGACTGTGATGTTATGGCTATCGTGAGAAACAGTCGACGCAAAAGCACAGCGCCACGTCCCCCAGTTTTCCAAGAATGCGACCCGCGTTGGTGTGTTGAGACCGTAGCGGTTACAAACAGCCATTCGGATCATGTCATCGGGTAACACGAGATGGCCCTCTTTAACCTCGACATCGCGGGCACCCCATTGCGGGAAACGCGGCTTAGATAGCGTGGCAATGTGCGCAACTGTACCTTTGGCCGCGACACCGAAGTCTGCGGTATCGAATTTCCGCGTTTGGACCGTATTCGTAATTGCGGGCAGCACGGGGATATCTTGTACCGGTTGACACAATTCACCTGCGAGGGCCGCCAATTGACCAGCTACAAAAACATGTGATGCGGTAACTTTGTGTAGATCGGACAAAAGTACAAAATCGGCCATTTTCCCTGGCGCAACAAGGCCAAGTTCAGGCCGTCCAATGCGGCACGCTGCATTCAGTGTGGCCGCGCGGTAAGCCCAAGCAGGCGGCACACCGTTTTCGATGAGCATCGCGATCACGTGGTTTAGCCCGCCTTTGGCGTATAAATCATCTGGAAACACGTCGTCGGTGCACAGTGTGACTGTTTGCGGGAGGTGCCCCAAATCAATGATGGCTTTGGCGAATTCTGGTATCAAGTGCGGGTGCGAGCCGCGCAGCTCGATGGTCATGCCCGCCTCTAAGCGGGCGATCAGGTCGGCGGCTGACGTGAGCTCGTGATCTGTCTCGACGCCTGCGGCGACGTAGGCGGCCAAGTCGCCACCTATGAGGCCACGGCCATGCCCACAGACCCGTTTACCGCTTGCGAGACCTGCGGCGACGATCCCTTGCACGCGCGGGTCGCCGTCCAGCAGTTGGTGCATTGTCATGAGTTCAGCGGCACCGTGGATGTCGGGGCGGGCCAGTAGTTGTGCGATTTCGGAAGGCCCAAAATCTCCACCGCTCACTTCAAACTTGGGCGCCGATGGCACGCAAGTGGGTGCAAGCGGCAGCAGCCGTATAGGGAGGCCTTTTGCCGCGTCGCAGGCGTAATCAACACCGGCAATACCAGCCACGTTTGCCAGCTCATGTGGGTCCCAAAGTGCAGTCGTCACGCCGCGCGGAACCACCGTGCGGGCATATTCGGCGGGCGTCACCATAGAGCTTTCGATGTGCAAATGCGTGTCGATAAAACCAGGCACGACATATGCGCCCGTTGCATCAATCTCGGCGTGGGCTTCGCGTGTAGGATCTGGCGCGTGAACGCTGGCGATGAGCGGGCCAATGATCCCGATATCAACGAGCCGTTCGCGACCCGTGACCATATCGAGCATCACAGCGTTGCGCACAAGCATATCAAACGGGCGCAAACCACGCGCCGCTTTGACAGCATCGGCGCGAAGGATTGGGTCATTCAGGTTAACATCAGTTGGCATTGGCGTGGTTCCCTGTGAGCGCGTCCAGACAGATTTCTGCGGCCTCTAGTGTGGTTCCAACAACAAGGCGAGTTGATCCACTGGTCGTGTGATTAAATGTTGTCTGTCCCTGCGTCGCATTCAAGGCCACTGAAACGGACATGTCACACTGGCGGTATTCGAAGGCGTCTGGTTGAGACGCAACAAGTGCGGCAAGCGGGTCATAGATCGACATGGTCGGGCGTCCCCTCGTTAGCCCAATATCTAGATACCCGCCAAGCAGGTCGGCGGTGAGGGGGTCGGTGCGCGGAAGTTGGTCAGGGCCAAAGGCCACTGTGCGGCAAAACATGAGATCCACCACGTCAAGCGGGAGGCCAGCCTCTGCGACGATTGCAGCCGCGTCTGGATCAGCCAAAGCGTTAAATTCGGCCAGTGCCGAGTGATTGCCCGCACCGTCGCTGCCGCCCATCCAGATAAGGCGCGTGATGTTTTGCGCCAACTCGGGTGCGTCTTGCAAAAGACGCGCGATGTTTGTGAGCGGGCCAATAGCCAGAATGTCGCGCCGCATGCCGTACTGTGCCGAGCCGAGCCAGCTTTTAAGCGCTGTATGGGCGTCCGTGGTTTCTCTCAGCGGTCCGCCATCTGGTAAATGCTGGCCACGGCTTTGCATGCCGCGCGTTCCCAAAATACGCTCTGCCGTTTCTGGATTGCGCAAGAGTGGGCGGGCCGCACCCGCGTAGATCGGCGCGTCCAAACCGTAAGCCTGACGTGCGCCAAGGGCGTTTGAGGTGACCTGCGCCAGTGTGGCGTTTCCAGCCACGAGCGAGATGCCCGCAATGTCATCACCCAAATGGCGCAGTGCCAAGAGTGCCCAAAGATCATCGAATCCGAAGTCCGTATCGACCCAGAATGTGCTCATTCGGACAGTTGCCTCGCGTTGGATTTCGGAAGATCAAACGCGATGTTTTCGCCAAGCGGGACTTCTAGAGTTTCAATTGGCGCGTCTGCTTTGATCTGACCAAGGGCGGTATCAATGACATATTCGCGGTGTCCTCCTGCAAAGCTGCTGGCGGAGACGCGGCCACTTAACGGGCCCTGACCGACCTGCACGCCGCTTGGACGCCACGCGAGCATCGGTGAGGTTGCTTTGAACCCCAGCGGGAGTTGGCCAAAATCAGACACAAGATTTTCGCCTTGGACGCGGAAGATGTTTTCGAAACCCATGAATTCCGCCGCAAACGCCGTGGCCGGTTCGGCATAGAGTTGATGCGGTGTGCCCAGTTGTTCGATCTTGCCGTCTTTCATCAAAACAATCCGGTCTGCCAGCGCCAAAGCTTCGGATTGATCGTGTGTGACGAACACCATTGTGACGCCGGTTTTCTTTTGGACGCGCTGGAGTTCGGTGCGCATTTCTAGACGCAGGCGTGCATCTAGGTTTGATAGCGGTTCATCCAGCAGCAGCACCTTTGGCTCCATCACCAATGACCGTGCAAGGGCGAGCCGCTGTTGCTGGCCGCCTGACATCTCTGCGGGTTTACGTTTTTCGAACCCTGCCAATCCGACGGTCGCGATACCTGCCTCGGTACGCTGGCGGATTTCTGTCTCTGGCATCTTTTGCAGGCGTAACCCGAAGGCCACGTTTTCAAAGGCGCTAAGGTGCGGGAACAGTGCGTAGGATTGGAACACCAAGCCGATGCCCCGTTTGTTGGCCGCGACGCGGGTAACGTCGCGCCCGTCAATAGCGATGGTGCCAGACGTAGGTGTCAGCAGCCCCGCGATGGCACGCATGGTGGTGGTTTTGCCGCAGCCCGATGGCCCCAGTAGCGCGATCAGTTCGCCTTCGACGACATCAAGGTTCAGGTTTGGGACTGCAACCGTTTTGCCGTAAGACAGGGTGAGGTTGCGGAGGCTTACATATTTTTCAGACATAGCGAGAAAATCCCAATAGGCGTTCGGCGATAAAGACGATGGCAAGTGACATGAAGGCCAGAAGCGCAGAGAGTGCAGCGACTGATGGATCATAGGTGATTTCCATGTATGCGAGCATATCGATGGGCAACGTCCTTACCCCCGGCCCTGACAGGAACAGCGACACGGGCACCTGATTAAAGCTGGTTACAAAGCCCAGAATAAACGCGGCAAGCACGCCGCCGCGAATGTTAGGCAGCACGACTTTTGTGAATGCTTGCAGGCGGGTACAGCCAAGCAACACGGCGGCCTCCTCCATGTCAGAGCGCAGGTTGTTCAGGCTCGATGACACGACGCGCACGGCATAAGGCAACACAAGCGCAGTATGCGCCATGAACAGTGCCACCGTGACAGTAACATCCAATGGAATGACCATATACCGCAGCAGCGCCAAACCGACGATAATGCCAGGCACGATGATCGGCGAGGCCACGACTGTGCGGATGGTCTCTGCACCGGGCAATTCGTAGCGGTTCAGAGCGTAGGCCGCAGGAATACCCAAAAGCAGCGCCGCCAATGTGCCGAAGATGGCAAGACCCATCGAAAGCACAAAGCTTTGACGGAAGCTCTCGATGGTGAAAACCTTGAGATACCATCTGAGCGACAAGCCGTCAGGCGGGAACGCAAGGGATTCACCGGCAGACGCGCCCGCGAAAATGATGATGATGAATGGCCCAATCAGAAAGGTTAGGGTCAGGCCGATGATCGCCCAGCTTGTTATATTTTTCATGGGATTACTTCCGCGCCGTGGCGATGCGCTTTA
>JBLHUT010000246.1:0-5219 GCA_047629975.1 Paracoccaceae bacterium | reverse complement strand
CCGTGGCTTTTGGCCCTTTATATTGCTGTGGCCGAAGAGCAGGGCGCCGATGTGGCAGGGCTTCAGGGCACGGTCCAGAACGATCTGATCAAAGAGTATCTTTCGCGCGGGACCTATATTTGTCCGCCCGCGCCATCGCTTGGCATGATCGCGGACGTTGCCGAATATTGCTATGCGCATGTGCCTAAATGGAACCCGATGAACGTGTGCTCGTACCACTTGCAAGAAGCAGGGGCCACGCCCGAACAAGAGCTCGCCTTTGCGCTGGCAACAGCGGTGGCGGTGCTTGATGCGTTGCGACCCCGGGTGGCGCCGGCCGATTTCCCGGCTTTGGTGGGGCGGATCAGCTTTTTCGTGAATGCCGGTATCCGGTTTGTGACCGAGATGTGCAAAATGCGGGCCTTTGTCGACCTGTGGGACGAGATTTGCCTGACGCGCTACGGGGTGCAGGACGCCAAATTCCGCCGCTTTCGCTACGGGGTGCAGGTCAATTCACTGGGCTTGACGGAGCAGCAGCCCGAAAACAATGTCTACCGGATTCTGATCGAAATGCTGGCCGTGACCTTGTCAAAAAAGGCCCGTGCCCGCGCGGTACAACTTCCTGCATGGAACGAGGCGCTGGGTCTGCCGCGTCCGTGGGACCAACAATGGTCGCTCCGGATGCAGCAGATCATGGCGTTCGAGACCGATCTGCTGGAATACGATGATCTGTTTGACGGCAACCCGACGGTGGACCGCAAGGTCGAGGCACTAAAGGCGGGCGCGCGGGCCGAGCTTGCCAACCTTGATGCCATGGGCGGGGCGATCGAGGCCATCGGCTATATGAAGGCGCAGCTTGTGACGGCGAATTCTGACCGGCTTGTGGGGATCGAGACCGGCGACACGACGGTGATCGGTGTGAACCGGTTCACCTTGGGCGAGCCGTCGCCGCTGGTGGATGCGGACGGTGGCATCATGACAGTCGATCCGGCGGTCGAGGCCGAACAGATCGGCAGGCTCGAGGCATGGCGAAATGCGCGTGATCCACAGGCTGTCGCCGATGCCTTGGCGGCATTGCGGGCGGCGGCTCTTGCGGGGGCCAACGTTATGCCGCCGTCTATCGTGGCCGCACGGGTCGGGGTGACCACCGGCGAATGGGCTGACGTGATGCGGGCTGTTCACGGGCAATATCGCGGTCCCACTGGTGTCAGTTCGGCAATGTCCAACAGGACCGAAGGGCTTGATGATATCCGCGAGGCGGTGAATGTTGTCAGTGACAGGCTGGGGCGCCGGTTAAAGTTCATGATGGGCAAGCCGGGGCTGGACGGCCATTCGAACGGCGCCGAACAGATCGCCTATCGGGCGCGCGATTGCGGCATGGACATTTCCTATGAGGGCATTCGCCTGACCCCTGACGAAATCGTTGCGGCAACCGAGCGCGAAACCCCCCATGTTGTCGGTGTGTCGATCCTGTCAGGTAGCCACATGCCGCTGGTGCGGGAGTTGCTTGCGAAGTTGAAAGAGGCTGGCTTGTCACATATTCCGGTGATCGTGGGCGGGATCATTCCCGACGAGGATGCCGACATGTTGCGCGCATTAGGGGTTTCACGAGTCTATACCCCCAAAGATTTTGAATTGAACCGCATTATGATGGACATTGTAACACTTGCCTGTCACGACATTTCAGAAGTATAATTCGCGTGCCAAATGGCGGTAGTTATGGCTTCGGAAACGATGGTATGGAAATTTCCGCTGGTTTGGTTTTCGTGCGTTAACTATTTGCCTTTGTCCTCATTATAGCTTATACTGACTAATTAATGTGCGTTTTGCATATTCAGAACGGGGACTCCACTGTCCTCAAAAGGATCTACTAGAATGACTTTCGACCTTAACACCATGTCTCGTAAAGACCTCGAGAAACTGCGCGCCGACATTGATAAGGCGCTTGTGAAGCGCGCTCAGGACGATTTGAAGACAGCGCGTTTGGAAATTGAAAAAGTTGCAGAAATACACGGTTTCTCCATAGAAGAACTGACCGCGGCACCTTTGGAGCGGGTCGTCAGGACCCGTGGCAAAGTTGCTCCGAAGTATCGAAGCCCGCATGATCCGGAGCTTGTCTGGACAGGACGTGGCCGCAAGCCGTTATGGGTTGTTGCTGTTCTTGCCGAGGGCTACAAGTTGGAAGATATTCTGATCTGACAAATGGGCGGAACTCCGTAGAATTAAATATGCTGTTCTGCATCTCTTTGTTAACACACAAAATAAAGTGAGGGTCGGATATTTTCGAAATCCGACCCTCACTTTATTTTTTGTCATTTTCAGGTTGTTGCGCACTGATTTTCTGTCGATAGGTAACAGATCGTCGCTGAGATCATAATTTCAAAGACCATGGGCAACGACCTTATTCGGGAGTTCATTATGACTATACATATCGGCGCAGCCCCAGGCGCAATTGCGCAAACGGTTCTAATGCCGGGTGATCCGTTGCGCGCGAAATGGGCGGCTGAAACCTTCCTCGAGGACGTGATTTGTGTAAACGAAGTTCGCGGGATGCTGGGTTTTTCCGGGCAATGGCGAGGCAACCCCGTCACGATTCAGGGCTCGGGTATGGGCATGCCGTCGCTGTCTATCTACGCGAACGAACTGATTCGTGACTACGGCGTCAAGACTTTGATTCGAATCGGCTCTGCGGGGGCGATGCGCGAAGATGTGGCACTTCGTGATGTTGTGCTCGCTATGACGGCCTCAAGCATTTCGACTCCGTCGCGCGGGATGTTCAAAGAAATGAATTTTGCGCCCTGTGCGGATTGGACATTGTTGCACGCAGCCCATGCCGCAGCTGTTGCGCGCGGGGTGACCACCCATGTGGGGGGTATTTATTCGTCTGACGTATTTTATGACGAACGACCCGATCTGAACAAAGAGTTGACGCGCCACAATGTTCTGGCCGTCGAGATGGAAGCGGCGGAGCTTTATATTCTGGCCGCGCGGCACGGTTGCCGCGCGCTTGCTGTTTTAACCATCAGTGACCATTTGCTGACCCACGAGTCCCTGCCTGCGCAAGACCGACAATCCAGCTTTGGTGATATGGTCGAAATTGCCCTCGCGGCTGCTTTTCCGGACGCTGTTTAAAGAATTGCCACCTGCGGCGGCGGGCATGCTTGTGCGCCGCTTGCCGTTTTTGCGGCTCATGGCTCAGCCCAGTGTACCATGGCTTTGATCATAGCCGCTGACCGCAGGAGCGGGGAGGGGATCGGGGCTTTCGAAGATTTCCACAAGAAGCGGGAAACAGGCGGCCGCATCGCTGGAATGCTCGGCGCTGCAATCGCCCCCCGGACACGCGCTTAGGGCTCCCAAAAGATTGATCTCCGCAAAAAACTCAATGTAGTCTCCGGGGCGAACCGGCGATGCCTTCATGAAGTACTGCCCCGTGTCGCGGGTGAAACCTGTGCACATAAAGACATTCAGAACGTCATGCACAAGCGGTTCTATCTCTGCTACCGGGCGTTGCAGTTCGGCAGCAAGGGCTCTGGTGAGATTTGAGTGGCAACAGTGATGATACTGTGTCCCGGACAAAAGGTGGTGGGTGTACGGGTCGCAGCGCGTGCCGATCACGTCATGCACCGATCCGCCGTGCGGATCTATCCCGTACCAGTCCAGCGTATCGGCCAGAACGGTTGCCATCGGGCGCAGATGCGGAAAACTTGACCAAAGCTGTTCGGTGGTGGTGACATGTGTGCCGTGCAGCGCGCGTGTTTTGCCGGAATAGAAACGCTCGGTCAGGTCGTTGGCATTCCACAGGTTCAGGTCGCCGACCTGCGGGCCTTCGATGCTGCTGATCCGGAAGGCCCCGCCCGCCGGCACGCGAAAGCACCGTGCCTCTCGGGGGGGCACGGTCACTTCGGCGATCTTTGTCATATTCTTCCGGCGCGCGGTCCTGAGGGCCATATCGGGGCGGGGCAGGGTATCGTCGGGGTAACAGACAACAGGAGCGATGTTGCGGCGGGCCTCGGCATCAAGGGGGACGTTCATGTGTGGAAATCCTTTTTGTGGGGCGGATGATATTTGGTGCTGAAACCATACCTGTGACACAAGGCTTGCAAGGCGTCTGCATCGACGGGCTTTGGCAAATAATCGTCTAGTCCGACGTCGTGGCGACGATTGGCACACGACCACGTCACATCAGCAGTTACAGCAACAACAGGCAATGTTCCAAGGCGTCCGGCATTATACGTTTGAATGCACCGCGCAATGTCGTCGCCGGATTGACCGGGCATGTGGATATCCATCAGAACCATGCCAAAGCTGTTTGGCCGGGCCGTCAAAAGACGTAAACACTCTGCGCCGCTTGATACGGTGGTGACCTCGATACCGAATGTGCCAAGCAATTCGTGCATCATGAACGCAGACAGCGGGTCATCCTCGACCACCAGGATTCTGTTCGGGGGATGATGCGTCATGAGTCGGGGGGCCGGTCGGCGTCTTCCGGCTGGGCAGGTCTGACCAGCGGCAGCCAAAGTTCGAAGCGGCTTCCCTTGCCAAGCGCCGAGGTCAGCGTCAGCCGACCGCCCATAAGCAACGCCAGTTGGTGACAGATCGCAAGGCCGAGCCCGGTTTCGTCACGTTGGGGGGTGGCGCCTGTGTCCACCTGCCAGAAGCGGCGGAAAACCGAAAGCTGGTTGTCAGGCGCAATGCCGATACCGGTGTCGGACACTCCCAATATCAACATGTTGCTCTCCTGTCTGGCACTGATTGTAATCGAGCCGATGTTCGAGAATTTAACAGCGTTGCTGGTCAGGTTCAGCATAACTTGCTGTACGCGCATCTGATCGAACACAGGTGTTGCCGGAAGGCCCTCTGCCTTCCAGATATCGACCTTCAGACTTCATTCTGGCGATATCGCGTTGGGCCCGCTCGGCGTCTTGCAAGCGTTCAATCATTGTGGCGATGAGGTTGACAGGCAGAATCAGGCACAAAAGGGCGGTTGCAAAGGCCCCTGTCAGTTAGGTGTTCACAAAGGAGGTACCGCGGTTGGCAAAAAGGTGATGTTCGAGGATGCCCTGTTCGAAGACGCTGGGAGTATCCGAAACTCTGTGTATGGGGTTCAATCCATGCGAGTTTGACGGGTCATCTGTTGAACCGTTCCGAGTATAGGATAGCGAACTGGTTGCGTGCGGCATACTATTACCGGCAACACATGCTTGCATGTGTGAGAGGCCATTCTCTGACGGCCCTTCCAG
>JBLHUT010000245.1:0-5220 GCA_047629975.1 Paracoccaceae bacterium | reverse complement strand
TACCTGCAAAGACAAGGTATATCGACGTCACGATAAGGCCCCAATGCGCCCAGCTTAAGGGATCAAACGACACCCACGCCGCCCATCCTGCGAAAAAGGTCCATGCCAAGGCCATGGGAAGCGAGACTTTGCGCCAACGCTCTGTCCGGACGGGGTGGATGAACTTCAGCGGCACAAACATTGCCACAGATAAAATCGCAACCAGTACCAAGTTGGTCCAGTGGCTTGGTTGCAGGGCAAAAATCACCAGAACCACCATGTTCCAGCAGCCGGGAAAACCGGAAAAAGAATTGTCCTTTGTCTTCATACGTGTGTCGGCAAAATAGATCACACTGGAAAAGGTGATAATCATCAACGCGGCCCATCCGGTCCAGCCGGACATCAGGTCCGAGGCAAACAGCGCGTAGGCCGGGATGAACACATAAGTCAGGTAGTCGATAATCAGATCCAGCAGCACGCCGTCAAACTGCGGCGCGTTGGTTTTTACGTCGTATTTGCGCGCCAGTGGCCCGTCGATGCCGTCAACGGCAAAGGCCACCACAAGCCACACAAACATCAAGGGCCAGTCTCCCTCTACTGCCGCCAAAAGCGATAGCATGGCGAAAACAGCTCCGGTGGCCGTAAGGAAGTGAACGCAAAGGGCCTGCATTTTTTTTGTCATGGCCTGTTGTTATCCGATTGCGGCATGATTGCCAATTGTCGCAGCAGGGCAATTCGGAGGGAGAATGTGCATTACATCCAAGCCGTGATTGTGACGGAGCCGAAGTCACCGGCGCGTGTGGCATCACGCTTTGGGGTGGGCCGCATTATACACATCCATCAAACGTGCGGTATCGACCGCCGTGTAATGTTGGGTCGTCGACAGCGAGGCATGCCCGAGCAGGTCCTGAATGGTCCGGAGATCGCCTCCGGCATTCAGAAGATGGGTGGCAAAACTGTGACGCAGGGCATGTGGCGTCGCCGAGGCCGGCAGGCCAAGTTGCATCCGCGTTTGCTCCATGACCCTTTGAACAAGGCGGGGGTTCAACGCGCCGCCTCTGACGCCGCGAAACAGGGGTTTGTCGGGCGTAAGCGCATGTGGACACTGCGTGACATACATCGCCACGGCGGACCGGGCGACTGGTAAAACCGGAACAATCCGCTCTTTGCCGCCCTTTCCCCGAATATGAAGCATGTCACCCATCCTGCCGTCCGCACCGCTCAGGCTCAGGGCTTCAGAGATGCGCAGCCCGCAGGCATAGAGCAAGGTGATAACGGCGGTGTCACGTGCGGCAACCCAAGGCAGGCGGGCCTGAACCTCGACTGTGTTTATGACCGCCTTGGCCTGATCCACAGCCAGCGGACGCGGCAGCTTTTTGTGAAACTTGGGTGCGCGGGCCGCAAGGATGGCTGTGGCGTCAAAGGGATGGTGCTCGCTCATCCATCCTGCGAAATTCTTGACCGACGACAGCATCCGGGCAAGAGAGCGTGCTCCGATGCCGCGACCGCGCTCGTGGGCCATCCAGCTGCGCATCTGGGTGAGCCTGACGCCCTGCAAATCCTTCAGGTGAAAGGCATGGCCCAGATGCTGTGTCATGAACGCACAAAACGAAGCGACATCATGGCGATAGGCAGTGATTGTGTTATCGGCTGCGCCGTCTATCGCACGAATATGCGCGATCCACCTACCCAAAAGAAGTGTCAGATCGGTTGCAGGGTCTTCTATCATGGCCGGTCTCCGTCTGCGCGCCGTCTGTGCCTCGCCGCGCGCGCTGCAAGCGCGCGCCCTGCCCAACCTAAACCGCAAACGCCGTGCGGATTTCAGGAGGATTTCGGGCGGGAGACCCCCTGAGGCGTTAAATTGGCCCCAGCGGAGCGTCAAGCCAGCGCCGCATCTGCCGCTCGAACACGCCCAGAAAAAAGGCAAGCAAGTCCGTGCCCTGACTGGCTTTGAACTGGTGCGGGTCCTCGGCCCCAAAGACAAGCATCCCGGGAAGCCGCCCGGTGCCGAAGTCCAGCTTCAACAGTGCCTCCGAGCGGACCCACTTGGAATCCTCGCCGTAGATTGCATCGCTTTGCGGGCTTGACTGGCGCAAGGTGACCGCGCGCACGGGTGCGCCTTCGGTCGTGCGGCCAGAGGTAAGGTAGTCCTGCACAAAGCCTTTGGGAACCACTGACAGCACTTTTCCCATCCTGCGCACGTCGGAACCGGCATCCGTGTCACCTGTCTCCAGAACCAGTTTGATCGTGTCCACCCTGAGGATATGGGCGACCTCGTCCCCCAGATTGCGCAGGAAATGCTCGAATTCCACCGGCTCCAGCAGGGCCAGAATGGCCCGGTGCACCTGATTGGTCCCTGCCAGATTGTCATAGGCCGCCGCGATGACCGATTTGTGGGTGTCTTCAAGCCTGTCAAGTCGACCCTCAAGACGTTCCATCGCGACGCCGCGCAGGTCGATGATATTGGCACCCATCGCGCGCTCGTTTGCCGCGATCAGCGCCTTCATGATGTCACGATCCTCAAGGATCATACCCGGCTCGGATATGATCTTGTCCCGCAGTTGTTTCATGTCGACGCCCTGTTCGGTTTTCATCGTGCTACTTTCCGCTGGTCAGCGTTGTGACGGTGTCGGGGTCAAAGGATATTCTGGCTTGATTTTGCCCATTCGGACGTAAAGGTAGCAAGCCCTTTATCAGTCAAAGAGTGCCCGGCAAGCTTTTTGATCACAAAAGGTGGTGCTGTTGCCACATCGGTACCGATCACGGTGGCCTCGGACATGTGGTTGACGATGTGGGTCGATGCGGCCAGAATTTTTTGTAAGTGGCAATTGTCCTAGATCGTGCGGATATCGGTAATCAGTTCCATGCCCTCCAAGTTCAGGTCATCCAGCCGGCCAATGAACGCAGAGATGAGCGTCGCATCGGCTTTGGCCGCCAACAAGGCTTGATTGACCGAAAAACAAAGGGTCACATTGACCATGTTGCTTTCAGCGGTCACACCGTTGCAGGCTTGCGGGGCCGTCCCAAGTCAGCGGCAGTTTTACGGCAATCTACCGGGTTGCCTGTGCGAGTTTGCGGCCTTTGGCAATTACATCGTCGGTTTTGGTGGCGACAACTTCAGCGGAAACAGGACCATCGACCATGTCACAGATATCTTTGGTCACTCCAAGAATGTCACGACCGGGTTTCAGGGTCGGCGACGGGTTTGTCGTAACACCACCGACTATCCCGAGGTCGTCGGGTCCGGCGATCTTTGGGGTCCCGGCCGTGTCGACAGAAAACTTCATGGTGGGTGTCCTTGCGCCATGTGATCTGTGGTTGCAGCGCGCTACCTCGATTCCCGGCGGCGGGAAACCCTCTGTGGATGGCTGACCTGTTCGACAACTCCGGGGCAGATGACGCCGACGCCGGACAAACGGGCGTGGAATGGTTTCCGGCAGGGGCCGTTGTGGGGGTTATGACCACACAGCCGCTGGGACGTGTGCTTGATTATCTCGCCCCTGAAGAGGGGTGCTTTACGGGGGCCTTCGTCGAGGTGCCTTTGGGGCCACGCAAGGTGCTGGGCGTCGTCTGGGGCGTGGGCGAAGGCACGTTTGCGCGTGCACGTTTGCGCACGGTGAACAGGGTGCTTGATGCCGCCCCGTTACAGACAGAGTTGCGCGCGTTTCTGGAGCGTGCAGCGGATTACACCCTGACACCATTGTCCGCGATGCTGCGGCTTGCGACACGGGCGCCGGGGCTGAGTGATCCGCCGTCGATGCGTAAGGTTTACCGGCTGGGGGAGGGGCAACCGGCCCGCATGACGCCGGCGCGCGAAAAGGTTCTGGCGGTGCTCGAAGAGTTTGCCGAAGCCGGATTTACCCTCAAAGAGCTGGCGGATTATGCCGGTGTTACACCGTCTGTGGTCGCGGGGCTGGTGACGGCGGGCGCGGTCCGCGAGGAGGCAACTCCGCGTGATGGCCCGTATGTTACGCTTGATCCGGCAAAGGGGGGCTTGCCGCTGAGCACAGCTCAGGCGGCGGTGGCCGCCGACCTGCGGTCGGCGGTGGCGGCGGGTGTTTACGGCACGACACTGCTCAAAGGGGTGACAGGTTCGGGAAAGACCGAAGTTTATCTGGAGGCGGTGGCGGCATGCCTTTCGCAGGGGCGACAGGCGTTGGTTCTGTTGCCCGAGATCGCATTGACGGGGGCGTTCCTTGACAGGGTCGAGGCGCGTTTCGGCGCACGGCCTGCCGAATGGCATTCGGGGGTGACGATGACCGAGCGGCGGCGCTGCTGGAAGATGGTGGGGCGGGGTGGGGCGCAACTTGTTGTTGGCGCGCGCTCTGCCTTGTTCCTGCCGTTTCGCGATCTGGGGTTGATCGTTGTCGATGAAGAGCACGATACCGCGTACAAGCAGGAAGACGGGGTCTTTTATAACGCCCGTGATATGGCGGTTTTGCGGGCCTCGCTGTGTTCGGCCCATGTGGTGCTGGCCTCGGCAACGCCCAGCCTTGAAAGTTGGGTCAATGCCCAGTCCGGCAAGTACAAGCGCGCGGTGCTCGAGGCGCGGTTCGGCGCGGCGGTACTTCCCGAGATGCGCCCCATCGACATGCGTGTCGAGGCATTGGCGCAGGGCAAGTGGGTGTCCCCGAGTTTGCAGCAAGCGGTGCAACTGCGGATCGACAAAGGCGAGCAATCCTTGCTGTTTCTGAACCGGCGGGGGTATGCGCCGGTAACGATCTGTCGGGCGTGCGGACATCAGATCGCGTGCCGCAATTGCGATGCGCGGATGGTCGAGCACCGGTTTCTCAAGCGGTTGATGTGCCACCAATGCGGCGAGCAGGCCCCCCTGCCGACGATTTGCCCTGCTTGCAAGGTCGAGGGCAAACTGGCGCCGGTTGGCCCCGGGGTCGAGCGGATCACCGAAGAGGTGGCAGGGTTGTTTCCGCACGCGCGTGTTGCGGTTTTGTCTTCTGACCTGTTTGGCTCCGCGCGCGCCCTGAAGGCGGCGATCGAGGGCATTGCGCAGGGCGCGGCCGATATTATCATCGGCACACAGCTTGTGGCGAAAGGGCATAATTTTCCGCTCTTGACGCTGGTAGGGGTGATTGACGCCGATCTCGGGCTTCAGGGGTCGGACCTGCGCGCCGCCGAGCGGACATTCCAGCTGTTGCGGCAGGTGGCGGGGCGGGCGGGGCGCGCCGACAAGCCCGGTGAGGCATTGTTGCAGACGTTCCAACCGGAACACCCCGTGATCCG
>JBLHUT010000244.1:0-5233 GCA_047629975.1 Paracoccaceae bacterium | reverse complement strand
ACGGCGTGACGAACGCGCCCATATAATTCCACGTGCTTCAATCCCGCCCCCCGTCAAAACGAAGAGCCTAGCAGGACAGGCCTATCAGCCTATCTGCAGCCGGATAATCCAGCCGCTACGTGGTGCAATATTCCACTGGCGTTCTCACCACGCGCCCGTACCGCAAAATAGCGCCTTTCAAGCGGTCAACTCAAGGCAACGAGCCTTGGCTAAACATGACAAAAGCTGCCGCGTTCCTGACCGTCACCCCAAAGATATAGCGTTTGGCCGCTCAAGCTGAAAAAATCAAGCATCTTCATACTCCACCCGACAGCCCGTGGCTGTTCAAACGCGACGATCTGGAGGGACTAGCGGGTCATGGTATTGTGAAAAAATTCCAGAAACAGGCCAAACCACCCCGCGGGGCACGACCTCCACAAAAAAAATCATTTATATCAATAGCATAGAGATATTGGCAGTATGAAACAGGATTTTAATCCTCCTGTCATTCTTCCAGCGTTCTGCGGGCTTTTCCCAATGCGCCAAACAGCATTTCGTGGAGGCATTCATCGCGTAGCGTGGCGTTGAAACTTTCGGTAAAGCCGTTCCGCCGGGGCTTTCCGGGCGCGATGTCGTGCCAATCAATGCCTGTATCCTGAACCCATTTCAGGATCGCCATGCCAGTGAACGCGGTCCCGTTGTCCGACACAATCGTCTTGGGGAGCCCGCGTTCGGCGATGACGCGGTCCAGTTCTCGAACAACACACTGTCGTGGAGGTGATCTGTCCGCGACCGGTATCAAGGTCTCACGACTGCAATCCTTAACACCTGCCAGAATGCGAAAACGGCGGCCGTCTGTCAGTGCATCAAATTCGAAATCCAACGACCAGCCTTGGTTAGGGGCATCAAGCAACACCATCGGCTTTCTCGTGCCCAAAGCGCGCTTGCGTCAAAGCCCATGGTTTTGACCCTCAGCATCGCACCCACAGCTTTTCTTCGGTATAAATACGCCTGACCTTCTTGTGGTTTGCAGCAAATCCTTCCCGTGCAATCATGGCATGGACACGCCAGCACCCAAAACGCCTTTGGTTCCTTGAAACCCGCTTGATTGCATCGCACAGATCAGCATCATCGCCTCGTCGCGACAGATACCGTACCGCAGACCGATCAACTTGCGGCGAACGGCGCTTTGCCTGCCGGTGAAAGGGTGCCTGAACGGGTTGAAAACCGGGAACGTCCGGTTTTTCGTCGTCGCGCGCTGTTGGTAAAGGTTGCCAGACGAAAGTGGATCACCGATCGACGTTCCATTGCCTCTAACTTGCAAGCGTGACCAAGCGGCCCTTTGCCCCAAAGGGCAAGCAATTATATATCAATGCTTTCGGGAGTAATTGGTGCGGTCGAGAAGACTCGAACTTCCACGGGTGTTACCCCACAGCGACCTCAACGCTGCGCGTCTACCATTCCGCCACGACCGCACATGACTGGTATAGAGGGCGGATAGCAAACCCCTCTTGCGAAGGAAAGGCCTTTTTTCGATGTCTTGCAAATGAACCGGCAGATTGATGAAATTCCGGATCACATAGCCGGCAATCCATCCCCTGTCCGGCCCTTGGAAAGCCGCACTGCGGGCGGTTGGTACTTTGCCGGCTTTACACTATGCTGGTGGCGGGAAACGCTTATTGGGACGGGGCAACGATGCTATTCGAAACACGCGCGAAACGGGCGGCCGTAAAATGGTAGACTGGATCGTGTCAAACGGGTTGACCGGCTATGAAGAGGCTGTGGCATGGATGGAGGACCGGGTTGCCAGCATTGCCCGGGGCACCGCACCCGAGGCCGTCTGGCTGGTAGAGCATCCCCCACTTTATACCGCAGGCACATCAGCACAGGCCTCCGATCTGGTTGATCCGGACCGCTTTGCGGTACACGCTTCTGCGCGGGGGGGGCAATACACCTATCACGGCCCCGGACAAAGGGTTGCGTATGTCTTGCTGGATGTCGGCGCACGGGGACGGGATGTTCGCGCCTTTGTGCAGCAGTTGGAAGACTGGATCATTACCACTCTCGACAGCTTCAACATTGTCGGTGAACAGCGGGACGGCCGCGTTGGCGTCTGGGTCGCACGCCCCGACAAAGCGCCATTGCCCGACGGCAGCCCGCGCGAAGACAAGATCGCAGCCATCGGCATCCGCATCCGAAAATGGGTCAGCTTTCACGGGATATCGATCAACGTCGAGCCGGATTTAAGCCATTTTGACGGCATCGTGCCCTGCGGCATCACCGGACACGGTGTTACCAGCCTAGTCGATCTGGGGTTGCCCGTGACGATGGATGATCTTGATGTTGCCCTTAGGGCGGCCTTTGAAAAGACCTTCGCGGACACACCGCCCAGCCCGGACTGAAACAACAACGTCGCCGCGCGCCGGCAAAAGATTGAAACGGGCCGTCTCGGTGGCATCGACGGCCCGTAACGGCGTTAGTTCAACGCTTTATCGGTAATAGCACTTGTCCACGCCCCTTCAGGGGTTGCGGTGATCACAGGATCTGACCCACCTGCCAGCAGCGTGCTGACCGTGCGGGCATAATCCACCGGATCAAGCGCGCCGTTCGAGCCGGCAGTAAGCTTGGCAATCTCGCCCATCATCCGCTTCTGGTGCTTTTCTGTCTGCGCGCCGGTCTCGTCATTCTCCAACACGATGTCAGCGGCCTCGTCAGGGTTGGCTTCGGCGTATTTCCAGCCCTTCATGCTGGCGCGCACGAACCGCACCATTTTGTCCTCGAACGCAGGATCCTTGAGGTTATCCTCCAACGCATAAATCCCGTCCTCAAGCGTGGCGACGCCCTGATCCTCGTATTTGAACGTAATCAGCTCATCGGGGCCAACACCGGCATCAATGACCTGCCAGTACTCGTTATAGGTCATCGTCGAGATGCAATCGGCCTGTCGCTGCAACAGTGGATCCACGTTGAAACCCTGCTTGAGCACCGTGACGCCCCCCGCAGAGCCGTCAGTCGCAAATCCCAGTTGGCTCATCCAGCTCAGGAACGGATACTCGTTACCAAAGAACCAGACGCCGATGGTTTTGTCGGCAAAATCGGCCGGCGACGTGATTCCACTATCTTTCCAGCACGTCAGCATCAGTCCGCTTGATTTGAACGGCTGCGCGATATTAACCACCGGCAGGCCCTTTTCGCGCGCCGCAAGCGCCGAGGGCATCCAGTTGAGCATGATGTCCGCACCGCCCCCCGCCAGAACCTGTGGCGGCGCAATGTCCGGACCACCCGGTTTGATGGTAACATCAAGGTCTTCTTCCTCGTAAAACCCTTTGTCCAACGCAACGTAGTAGCCCGCAAACTGGGCTTGCGTCACCCACTGCAACTGCAACGTCACCTCATCGGACGCCTGTGCGCCACTTGCCAAAGCCGCCGCCATCGCACTTCCCAACAACAGTCGTTTCATCATCTTGCTCCTTGTTAAGATACTCATCGGTTTCGTTTTTGTTGCGACGGGTGCCAAAAGGTCACCCACCGCTCGATCGTCGCAATAATTCCATAAAACGCCGATCCCGCCAGTGCCGCGACCAATATCTCGGCCCAGACCATATCAAGCGACAAACGGCCCACCTCGGTCGAGATGCGAAAGCCCATGCCCTTGATCGGCGAGCCGAAGAACTCTGCGACAATCGCGCCAATCAACGCAAGCGTGGTGGCGATTTTCAGACCATTGAAGATAAACGGCATCGCCGCCGGCAAGCGCAGTTTGAACAGCATCTGCCAATATCCCGCCGCATAGGTCTGCATCAGGTCGCGCTGCATCGGCGCACTGGCACGCAGACCCTCGATCAGATTGACCAGCACCGGGAAGAAGACCATCACAACCACAACCGCCGCCTTTGAGTGCCAGTCAAAGCCGAACCACATCACAAGGATCGGCGCCGTGCCGATCACCGGAAGTGCGGCCATAAAATTACCCACCGGCAGCAGCCCACGGCGCAGAAAATCGCTACGATCCACCAGCAAGCCCACGGCAAATGCCGCCAGAACACCGATTAGATATCCGCTAAGTGCCCCCTTCACGAAGGTCTGGACAAAATCCACCCACAACACATCGGTGCTGGCCATAAACCGCACCGCAATCGCGGACGGAGGCGGCAGAATCACGGCAGACACCTCAAGCCCGCGCACCACCAACTCCCACACCAGCACGATTGTGCCGCCAAAAATCGCCGGAACCACAAGGCCGACGCCCCGCACCGCTCCGTGCTGTGCCAGCCTGACATTCAACGCCCACGCCGCCACCCAGATACCAAGAGCCAACAGAACTAACGCCATGGCGCGTCTCCTTCGGGCGTGGTCGAAAAAACAAGCGGCCTCATCGCTCCAACCCCATCCGTCGCAATGTTACACGCTGCACCACGCCGATGATCCCCACCAGCAGGGCCGCAAGGATCGCCGCCGCAAAAAGCGCCGACCAGATCTGGATCGTCTGGCCATAATAACTTCCCGCCAGCAGCCGCGCCCCCAGCCCGCGCACCGCTCCAGTGGGCAATTCGCCCACAATTGCCCCAACCAGCGAGGCGGCGATCGCGATTTTTAGCGACGTGAACAGATACGGCATCGAGGCCGGCAACCGCAGTTTCCAGAACCCCTGCGCACTGCTCGCTGAATAAGTCTTGAGCAAATCAAGCTGCATCCCATCGGGGCTGCGCAACCCTTTGACCATGCCGACGACCACTGGAAAAAACGACAGATAGGCGCTGATGATCGCCTTTGGCAAAAGCCCCTGTAGCCCGATCGAATTCATGACCACGATAATCATCGGCGCAATCGCCAATATCGGAATTGTCTGGCTGGCGATCGCCCAAGGCATGACGCTCATGTCCATGGCCTTGTTGTGCACCACACCAACCGCCAGCGCGATGCCAAGGCCGGCCCCGATGGCAAAACCCAAAAGCGTCGCACTCAATGTGATGCCCGCGTGAAAGATCAACGAGCGTTTCGAGGTGACGCTCTTTTCTACCGTCGTTTTCCAAAGCTCGACCGCCACCTGATCGGGGCTGGGCAATCGCGGGCGATCCTGGCCGAAGGATGCCGCAAAATGCTCAGGGTTGCGCAACAAAAGTGTCAAACCGCCCATGTCGCGCCGCGCAGCAGCCGACGGCGGGTCAATCACTGCTCCGCTCCGCTCTGCCTGCGTCAACGCAGAGGCGATGTTCATCGGCATCACCATCAGATACCAAAAGCCAACCAGCAC
>JBLHUT010000243.1:0-5240 GCA_047629975.1 Paracoccaceae bacterium | reverse complement strand
CCTGAAGGGGTCGCTGAAATGGCACGCAAGCTGTGCTCGGGGGAAATGATCCATGCCGCATGAGGTCATCATGCCAGCGTTGGGAATGGCTCAAGACACCGGCTTGATCGTGTCCTGGCTCAAGAAATCCGGAGACGTGATCAAAGCGGGCGATGCGTTGATGGAGGTCGAAACGGATAAGGCTGTCATGGAGGTCGAGGCGTTGGCGGACGGCGTGTTGACCGACATTCGCGCCGTCGCAGGAGATGCGGTGCCGGTGGGCTCTGTGATTGCCGTCATTGCTTCTGCTGAAGGGGAAACATTGCAAGTCGGTTCCCGGCCCGCACTTGCCCCCGATCTACCTGTCCTTGACGCGTCCGGTCCCGATGCCACAGCTGCTGTGCCGGTTTCAAAGCCTGCAGGGCAATCGATCATCATGCCTGCGCTGGGCATGGCGCAGGAAACCGGACGACTGATTTCATGGCTCAAATCCCCCGGTGATGCGGTCACGGCGGATGAAATTCTTCTTGAGGTTGAGACAGACAAAAGCACCATGGAGGTCCCCGCCGGCCATGACGGCTATGTTGCTGCGCTGCTTGCTGAAGCCGGGCAGGAGATACCTGTGGGTGATGTGATCGCAGTGATCACGAAGACCGAGCCAGAGAATGCCACGCAACAACGCGCTGTCGTGCGCACTCCTTCGCCAGGCCCATCGTCAGCGGTTGTTGCGCCAGGTTTACCTGCGAAGATGCCCGTTGCCGCGGCCACCGGGAAGATGCCCGTTGCTGCGGCCAATGGCCGGATACTGGCGTCACCAAAAGCCCGCAGATTGGCCTTGGAGCAGGGCCTGCACCTTAGTGTGCTGGTTGAAAACGGATATTCACAGCCCTTTCACGTGTCCGATCTGGAGGTGTTGCGCGGTCTTTCCACAGTTGCTCCTGTAGCTATCGTTCCATCCGCCGAGCGGTGCCGACTTACTGCGCGCGCCGGTATTGGCCCGACTGCGGATATCATTGCCTGGAGCAACGAGACCGTTGGTATCACGCTTGCGTGCCGATCCCTTTGGGCGAGTTTCGCCAGCGCCGCAATGCGCGGGGCGACCGGACAAGTTGAAGGCGATGTCGTCATCGAACTGGCCTCCGCCGGAGAACCGGTACGGAGGCTGTCAAACCCCGATCATGCACAATTGTCGGCACAGCCCGAGGTCAGTGCAAACGTCCATCCATCACTTATTCTGCGTGATTTGACGCAAAGCGCGATTATCGGGATGCGTTTGCCTGCGGCGTCCATTCCAACGCTGGGCTTGGTGCGTGACGGAGACTTCTATACCGTGACGCTTGATTTTTCATCCGATTATTTGAGCGAAGATGTGGCGATACTGCTGATTACCGGCTTTGCCGGACGGCTGGCCGAGCCGCTTCGCCATCTACTTTGACGCCCGGGAGGCACAAATGGACTATACAGACTTATACATTGATGGCGCATGGCGCAGTGGTGCTGCGAATGAGCGATTTGATGTGATCAACCCGTCTACCGAAGAGGTCATTGCCTCTGTTGCTTCTGCCGAAATTTCCGATGCCGATGCTGCTCTGGATGCGGCCGAGGTCGCAATGAAGGAGTGGGCAGCGCGCACGCCAAGGGCCCGCTCGGAGGTTTTGCGCAAGGCGTGGGAGTTGATGACGGCCCGTTTGCCCGAGCTTGCCCGGATCATCACACTGGAGAATGGCAAAGCAGGGGCCGATGCCATGGGCGAGGCCACCTATGCGGCGGAATTTTTCCGTTGGTTCGCCGAAGAAGCGGTGCGTGCGGACGGGATGATTGCCCATGCCCCGGCCTCTGGGGCGCGGATCATTGTGCAACACAAACCTGCCGGCATTGCGGTGCTGATCACTCCGTGGAACTATCCGGCCGCAATGGGTACCCGCAAAATCGCGCCTGCGCTTGCGGCGGGCTGTGCTGTGATCATCAAACCGGCGTCCGAAACGCCTTTGACGATGCTGGCCCTGATGCCGCTGTTGGAAGAGGCAGGCGTGCCCAAAGGGTTGGTCAATGTGCTGCCCTCGCGTAAAACCGGGGCGTTGGTGGACCATATGCTGCACGATCCGCGGGTGCGGGTTGTGTCGTTTACCGGTTCGACCAGTGTGGGGCGCAAACTATTGCACAGTGCCGCGGATCAGGTGTTGAAGCCTGCGATGGAACTGGGTGGCAATGCCCCGCTTATCGTCTTTGAGGATGCTGATATCGATGCTGCTGTTGAAGGCGCGATGTTGGCCAAAATGCGCAACCTTGGCGAAGCGTGCACCGCAGCGAACCGGATTTATGTCCATGTTGACGTGGCGTCGGCCTTTACCGCCAAACTGAGTGCGGCAATGGCGGCTTTGAAGGTGGGCGATGGCACTGATCCTTCGGTTGATGTCGGGCCTTTGGTCAATGCGGACACCCGTGACAAGGTGGCGGCATTCGTGTCGGATGCCGTGGCAAAGGGGGCCAAAATCGAAATCGGCGGCTCGGCGCCTGACGGAAAGGGATATTTTTACATGCCCACGGTTCTGTCGGGTGTTCCCGAAACTGCTGACTGCGTGCGTGACGAAATCTTTGGCCCGGTTGCCGCGATCCAGACATTCACGGAGCAAGAAGATGTGATTGTCCGCGCAAATGATACTGAATACGGGTTGGTGGCCTATGTTTTTACTGAGGATATGAAGCGTGGCCTTCAGGTGTGCGAGCGTCTGGAATACGGCATGGTCGGCCTGAACCGCGGGCTTGTTTCTGATCCGGCGGCCCCTTTTGGCGGGGTCAAACAATCGGGGCTTGGCCGTGAAGGAGGGCATGAAGGAATGCTTGAATTCATGGAAACCCAATACATTTCGGCAAGCTGGTAGGGGGTGATATGAACTTTATCGCCTCACCGTCTGTTCGGGCCTATGCTGCTGCCAAAGGGGTCGACCTGCCCACTCTTGCCAGCGCGACAGGGCGCCGAAGGCTTGCCCGTGATGATGTTGATTCTCATCTTGAAAACAAGGAAAAGCAGGGCGCAAAAGCTGCGCATGCCGCGGACGATCATACGCGGTTCTGGGATGTGGACCACAGTGGATACGGGCCTGTCACCATTGAACCCATGTCGCGCATTGCACAGGTTGCTGCGGCAAATCTGGGGGCTGCAAATGCCTTGATCCCGCAGGTGACCCATCATGACAGGGCCGATATGCGGGCTGTCGAGGACATGCGAAAAAACCTGCGCGACGAAGCAACGGGACGCGGGATAAAGCTGACGGCGTTGGCGTTCCATGTAAAGGTGCTTTCACGGTGCTTGCGTGACTTTCCGCGCTTCAATTCATCGCTCGGTTCAGATGGCAAGCAATTGATCCTGAAGTCATTTTTTCATATTGGAATAGCGATAGATACGCCGCACGGGTTGATGGTCCCTGTGATCCGGAACGCTGATCGCAAAGGGCTTTGGCAGATCGCGCAAGAGATCGCGGACTTTGCCAAACGGGGCCAAAGCCGCAAGATCAGACCTGAAGAGATGGGGGGGGCATCGATGTCGATTTCCAATCTTGGCGGGATCGGAGGCATGGCCTTTACGCCCATCGTCAACCCGCCCGAAGTGGCAATTTTGGGGTTGACCCGAACAGAGCTTGTTCCGGTCTGGGATGGCACATCATGGCTGCCAGTGCCGATGGTGCCACTCGATCTGTCCTATGATCACAGGGTGGTCAACGGTGCGGATGCCGCGCGTTTTCTATCCCGTTATGCCAAGCTTCTGGGGGATCTGCGGCATCTTTTGGACCCTTGATCGGCGGGCCTGCGTCGGCTGTGCCACAAGACGGGGATACTACCGCTCTCCAAAGGCGTTCTGAAGGGATTGGTTGATCGGCTTGAGCAGATAGGCAATGACGGTGCGCTCGTCGGTAATGATTTCCGCAGAGGCCGCCATTCCGGGGCGCAGGGCGCTTTGCCATTGCCCCTGACCGATGGTGAGTTGGTCAAGCGCCACAATCGTGCGAAAATACCCCTGGCTTGTAACGGGGTCCATCACAGAGTTCGGTGAAATACTCAGAATTGTCCCACTGACCAGGCCGTAGCGGCGCGCGTCAAAGGTCTCGATCTTGATCGATACCACATCTCCGGCTGCTACATGTCCGATGTCGATCGGCTGGATCTTGATCTGGGCGACCAGCCCTTGTGAGGTTGGCAGGATTTCGAACAATGTCTCGCCCGGCGCGATGACCTCGCCCCGGTTCGGAAAGGCCACGGCATGCAACAGCCCCGATTCAGGGGCCCGCACATCAAGGCTTGCGCGCCGCTCTGCCAGAACCTTGGTGGCGACAAGCAAGGCGTCCCGTTCCTGCTCGAGTTCGAAAACAGCTTCTACGAATTCCTCGCGAATGGTGAGTTCCGCGTTGCGCAGCGTGGCCTTTGCAAGGCTCAGTTCCTGTTGGGTTTGCGCCAGCCGCATTTCGATTTCGATCAACCCGGCGCGCGCCTCATCAAGGCGGTCGTTCGCGGCATCAAGTTCGCGACGTGTGGTCAGACCGCTCTTTAGCAAAGTCTGCGCGCGGGCCAGCGGCTCTTTGCGGGCTTCGACCTGCCGTCCGGCAAGGTCCTTGGCGCGTTGCATCGTTGTCAGCGACCGCTCCATATGCACGACCAGATCCAACTGAACCTGTTGTTGGGCAAAAAACAGATCAAGCCGCGAGGCGGCATAGCCCTGCGCGGTCGGGTTTCGGGCAGGGGGGGGCGTTGCGGCAACAGGTGGTCCGGTATCCAGTCCGTTAAGGACGGCGTGGTGATTGAGCAGCTTTTCCTCGACGGATTTGCGGGCCTGTGCGGTGTCACGCTCGGCCTGATCAAGATCGGCCGATGACAGAACGGTCAACAATTGCCCCTGAACGACCTGTGCGCCTTCTTCAACCAGAACGGTGGTGATCACGCCGCCCTCAAAGGTCTCGACCTGTTGAAACTGCCCGTTCGGTACGATCTCGCCCGCGGCGCGCGTCAGTTCCGGCACCGTCGTAGAGGCCGCCCACGCAAGGTTTGCCACAATGAATCCGGTAATGGTCAGGATTACCACCCGTGCGATCCGTGGTGCGCGGCGGTCAAAGCCAAGGTTGACCTGTGCAAAAACGCTTCGCCTTGATTTCCGGAAAAATTTGAATGCCATTTCAGGTCCCTCTGTCTCTGTTGGCAAGTGCGGTGAACTTCTTTAGCCCGCCGCTGCCCTTTTCGTTTGCAAGCACGCGACCCTGCTCAAGATAGAT
>JBLHUT010000242.1:0-5264 GCA_047629975.1 Paracoccaceae bacterium | reverse complement strand
AATCGCCACTAGATACAAAAAGCCGTTCCTGACAGGAATGTAGGTAATGTCGCTGCACCAAACTTGATTGCGCCGCATAATTGAGAGCTTCCCGGGCAGATTGGGATAGATCCGGTGTCGAGGATGCTTTTTGCTGGTATTCGGGCGCTTATGGTTGGCCTGCAGACCCATAATGGCCATCAGACGACGAACACAATGACGACCCGCAAAGAAGCCGGACAGGGGTAAACAGGCTGCAATCCGGCGGTTTCCGAAGAACGGGTATCTGGTGAACACCCTGTCAATCTCATGCATGGGCTCAAGCGTCTGTGCAGTCCCCCCCGACGGGTGTGCAACAGATCGACGAGCGGCTGATCTTGAGCCGCCTACACTGGCGCGTCAGGCCAAGTTTTGTGTTCTCTTTGCGGATCATCTCGCGGCGTTCTGAAGGGCTCACCGCTTCAGCCCTTGTGACAAAGCCAGGGGGACCGTAATCTCTTTGGCCATGTAAGCCTCCGCACCGGCCTTCACCGCCAGCTGACCAGTCCTGGCGTGCAGCTCCTTGATCTCGCCGCCCTTGTTCCCGGCCTTCTTGAGGTTGTCCGAGAACACCCCGGCCATACCCTCAATCACCTGACGTTTCCACGTGCTCACCTGTGTCGGGTGGAGCGGGCGCTTGGCCGCAATCTCCTGAACCGTCTTGTCCCCACGCAGCGCCTCAAGCGTCACTGCAGCTTTAAACGGGTCTGAAAAGTTCCATCACTTTGTCATTCCCGTATCCATTCGTTCGGGCTGGATACATCCTAGCACGCTGTCCAAATTTGCCGGACCACTTCAAGTTCGATCAAGCCATAGAACCCACGTTCGTCATAGACTTCTTGGACCGCTTCAAAACGTAGCTTCTGAATCCGTTCATCGCGCTTTCTGAAATTGAAGGCATCTTTAATTTCGTCCCAAGCCTCGGGCACCCAGTGCTTTCGAAAAAAGCCAGGAATGTTTGTGGATTAGGTCACGCGGTTCCAAAGGACACTGAAGGCGTGTTGGGGGAGAGCATTCAGCTTATTCTATTGAGCTCGTCCGATGACTTGGCCGCCGCACTGGGCTTCGCAGGTCCAAACGACGTCTTTCGAGGTTTTTGTCAAAACCTTTGCATCACTCCAGTTTGCAGAAACCCGAATTTCTATGATCCTAAACTCGTTCCTATCCGACTGGATGAAGCACAAGGCTTGCAAGCCAGCAATCAAGCCGCCGGTGAAGAAAAGCTATTCGATACGACTGGCGGAGAGCTTCGTAGGCATGTCGAAGCAGGTAACTGCCCGGACGGAATAGAAGCCCTTCTCGGTGAAAAACGCTGGGATACAGAAAAAATCAGACGAATTATTTCGGGAGAAGCTGCAACCGATTTGGGAGACGTTGAATGGTAGAAATGAAGTATTCTTGGCGGCACCCAAGTGGGCGCTTGTATGTTCGCATTCGCGGGCAATACTTCCCAATAAAGGCAGACTACCGTGGCATTAGGGAGTTAGCGTATGGCTGGATACTGCGATGAAGAAATCATGTCATTCGGCGGCCATGCCACTGAAAAAAGGTCCGTTTATATGCTGGCGACGCGCGCCAAATCATGCGGGCACGCGAAGTAGCGACGAAACGGCCATGAAGACCAGGATGGAACCAAAACAATACATAACATGGTACCACAGGTCATACCATGAAAACACTTTATATGGCTAAGTCATTGATTTTATTGGAGGCGAGTATCGGAATCGAACCGATCTACACGGATTTGCAATCCGCTGCGTAACCTCTCCGCCAACTCGCCGCTCCGGTGTGTGGTCTAAGGATCGTGACTGGGAGCGTCAAGAGGGTATCAGTCTTGCGGGCGGTTTTTGCAAAGACTTCGCGCAGATTTTCCGCAGGGGCGGCGGTCTTTCGATCTGTGCGCAGGCGCAAAAGCGGGAGGCTGCGTGTCCTTTGATTTCTATGCCCTGTCATATTGCCTGTCCGTCGGAATTGTGCGAAGTTTTCGCCTCCTGCATAACTCATGGGTTTCGTTTCAATGACGACTTTTGCCGCGCGCCGTCGCATGATGGTGGATACACAGGTCCGCCCTTCCGATGTGACCAAGTTTCCGATTATCGAAGCCATGCTGCGTGTTCCGCGCGAGCTTTACGTGCCTGAAAGCCAAAAAGAAGCAGCTTATGTCGGTGAGAACATTGATCTGGGCGGGGGCAGGGTTGTGCTTGAACCGCGCACGCTGGCAAAAATTCTGGATATACTCGAGATCGCCCCGCACGAGGTGGCGCTGGATATCGGTCCGGCCTTTGGGTATTCTGCGGCGATCCTTGCGCAGCTTTGCGATGCGGTTGTGGCTGTGGAAGAGGACCCGGTCATGGCTGCCGAGGCGCAACAGACACTTTTGGCCGAAGACATCAACAATGCAGCCGTCATCGAAGGGCCGTTGGCGCAAGGGGCTGCAAAGCACGGCCCCTACGACATTATCGTTGTCGAGGGGGCTGTTGAAATGGTGCCGCAGGAGGTGCTTGATCAACTCAAGGACGGCGGACGGATTGCGTGCGTTTTTCAAGAGGGCGCGCTTGGTGTTGTCCGTATCGGGCATATGGCTGGGGGCATCGTCAGCTGGCGGTTTGCCTTCAACGCAGGCGCTCCTGTGTTGCAAGGTTTCAAAGCACACAAGAGCTTTGCGCTGTGACACGAAGGCCGCAGAGGTCCGCGGAGTGGTTATTTCTGGTAAACGGGTGTTGAAATTGTGTGAAAGTTCCGCAAGAGATTTGCACAAGTAAGCTTGGGAGAAAGCCGTTGGGACATTACCGTATTTCAAAAACTCTTCGGGGGGCTTTGCTGGGTGTAATGTGCCTGACGACTCCGGTGGCGGCCTCTGCGGAGAGCCTCACGGATGCTTTGATCCTTGCGTACAAGCATTCGCATCTTCTGGATCAGAACCGGGCGGTTTTGCGTGCCGCAGACGAGGATGTCGCGTCGGCTCTTGCCGGTCTGCGCCCCGTTATCCAGTTTGTCGCGCAATCGACGTATACGCCAACATCAGCTGCGGGCACCGATGACCTGTCGTCTGCGCTGTCCGTTTCTGCTGACATGACGTTGTTCGACAACGGCGCGACCAAATTGGGTATCGACGTCGCAAAAGAAACGGTGCTTGCCACCCGCGAGGCATTGGTTGCCGTCGAACAACAAGTGCTCTTGTCTGCTGTCGAGGCCTATCTTGCCGTCACCAGTGCGATTGAATCCGTGTCGTTGAGCGAGAACAACGTTCGGGTGATTACCCAGGAACTGCGCGCCGCGCGCGACCGCTTCGAAGTCGGAGAGGTCACCCGGACCGATGTGGCATTGGCCGAGGCGCGGCTGGCTGCGGCGCGTTCGTCGCAGGCTGCTGCAACGGGATCGCTGGCTGTGGCGCGTGAAAGATACCGCGTGGCCGTGGGCCAGTATCCGGGAACGTTGAACCGCACAAGTCGCGCTCCCGGTCTTCCCAAGACCCTGATCGAGGCGGAAAATGTGGGGCTTCGCAGCCATCCGAACATCTTGCAGGCACAGCGGCAGGTCACGATAAACGAACTTAATATCGCACGCGCACAGGCCGCGACCGGCTTTCGGGTGACGGCGGGGGCAAATCTGGGTGTGGATCAGGATCTTAACGACTCCTTTTCGGTCACCACGCGCCTGACCCAGCCGATCTATTCGGGCGGTGCCCTGAGCTCGGCCACGCGCAAGGCAAAAGCAAACCGCGATGCCAGCCGGGCAAACCTGTTGGGGACGACCCACTCGATCCGTCAACAGGTCGGGGTGGCGTGGTCGAACCTGATTGTTGCAGGGGCCCAGCTTGAGGCGACAGAGCGTCAGATCCGCGCCTCGCGCATCGCATTTCAGGGTATTCAGGAAGAAGCAAAGCTTGGCTCGCGAACAACCCTTGACGTTCTTGATGCCGAGCAGGAACTCTTGGATGCACTGGGCAGCCGCATTGATGCACAGGCACAGCAATCGGTTGCAAACTACTCCTTGCTGTCCTCGATGGGGCTGCTGACGGTCAAACATCTTGGGCTTGGGGTGCAAACCTATGATCCAGAGGCTTATTACAATGCCGTCAAATCCGGCCCGGTGGCCAAATCCAAGCAAGGTCGCCAGCTTGACAAGTTGATGGAGCGTTTGAGCAAGCAATAGCAGCGGATCGTGGTTGTCAGATGTCGGAAGGCGCGCTAGCCTTGTCCGGCAAGGTCGAGGTTAAGCCGCCATGTCTGAAAACGAGTACGACTCAGAGAAAATTCTGTCTTCCGTGCGTAGGCTCGTAACGGAGCAGAACAGCCCGAAAACAGTGCAACCCTCCAACGGGGGGGGGGCAGACGCCGCCGAAGATGTTTCGGGCGCTGGCTTGACCCCTGAAAAAGGGTCGGATGCGGTGCCGGGCGGTTTGAGCGCGCCTTCTTCTACAGATGCTTTTGAATTTTCATCCCGTGTGTCGGCCGCAGTGGCCGCCGCGCAGGCCCGTGTGGCCCAACGTCGTTCCTCCGATGGGCAAGGCTCATCAGGTCAGGCCGCAGAGCCGACATTCGCGCCAGAGCCGTCCAGAATGTCACAACCGGAACAGGTGCGGGGCACGCCTCCTGTCGGGGCTCCGAAACCGGGGGCAGAATGCGCTTTGCTTTTGTCGCCTGACAAACGCATTCCTGTGTCGCCCTTGGCAGCCGGACCCCAGACCGGACCCGGGTTTGGACCCGACGACGGCGCGAAGGGCGGGGCCCGCAACGGTGGGACGCAGTTGCAAACTTTGATACTGCGCAATGTGTCCAATGGCGAAAGCAACGGGCTTACGGTTGTGCCCGCGTCATCGCCGCCGGACAGCGCCGCAGGTTTGCTTGACGGCGAAGGTGTTGGCCGGTCGATCCCTGCCTATATTGCTGAAATCAAGCGTCGCAGCACAATGCTCGGCGCGGATGCGTCCGGCGATCCGGTCGGGCCTGATATGCTGAAACCGGAGCCTCGGCTGGTATTGACCTCTCCGCTGACAGTGGCGAAATCTGTCGATGTGGCCGACGACCCGGAGATGCAGGAGATGTTGCGCGAAGCCGCCGAGGAGGAGATCATCGAAGCGGTGGTTCCCAAGGTCAACGCATGTCTTGAGGACGGTTCGGATGTTTTCTCGCCCCCGCGCGACCCGTCATTTGCACAGATCGGTGACAACGCGCTGTCGCCCGATGATCTGCGCGCATTGGTGCGTGATATCGTGCAAGAGGAATTGCGCGGCGCATTGGGCG